>NZ_JAUJWZ010000020.1:0-140192 GCF_031931925.1 Pseudomonas sp. rhizo66 | reverse complement strand
TCTCGTCACCGAATACCGCTACGACTGCCAGCACCGCCTGATCGGCCTGACCCGCCCCGACGGCCAGACCGCGTCATACAAGTACGACGCTTTCGGCCGACGCATCAGCAAAACCGTCAATGGCGAAACCACCGAGTTCTTCTGGCAAGGCGATCACCTCGTTGCCGAAAGCAGCGAAAGCGAATACCGCAGCTACGTCTACGAACCCGGCACCTTCCGCCCGCTGGCCCTGCTCGACGGCAAAGGCCCGAAAAAAGCCTGCCCGTTTTATTACCAACTCGACCATCTCGGCACCCCGCAGGAACTCACCGACTACAGCGGCGACATCGTCTGGTCCGCGCAATACGACGCCTACGGCAAAGTCGCCGCACTGACCCTGGCCGGCGAGGATTACCTGAACCAGCCGCTGCGCTTTCAGGGGCAGTACTTCGACGGGGAAAGCGGCCTGCATTACAACCGGCACCGGTATTACGACCCGAGGCTGGGGCGGTATCTGACGCCGGATCCGATCAAGTTGGCCGGTGGGCTGAATCAGTACCAGTACGTGCCGAATCCGACGGGGTGGGTGGATCCGTTGGGGTTGAGTTCCAATTGTCCGGGTGGAGATAAATGCAAGAAACCAACTCTTGAGTCAAACGACCCGACCACAAAAATAAAGACTGGTGAAAAATATCCTGAGCGCACTGTACCGCAACCGGCGTACTTGTACCGTGGATCTGCAAAGGACCCATCGGAAGTCTTCGAGAAGGGTTTTAAAAGCAAGGGAGATAGCAATGACCTATTTCTTCACTCAATCGATAGTGACTTCCCTCCAAGTAACTTTATTAGCACCTCTCTTTCAAGAGAGATGGGGAAGGCATTCGCTACCAGCTATTTCACACGTCCCGGATTTCTCTACACACTGAAAATGATCCCAGGTCATGACTTGAAAAAAGAGTTGGGTGCATCTTATAGGTTTAGTAAGGAACAGGAAATTGCCATCCCTGGTCAGATCAAAAGGGAAGATATTCTTGGTGCTACACTTATTATTGATGACGGCAAAGAGTTTGGTTACTCAATTCCTAATCCGCACAGGAAAATAAGCAAGTGAGAAAAATATTTACAGTTGACGTTTTGATGAATGGTAATAAGAGGAGAGTTGATCTTGCTTGTGATTTTGTAGCTATATCTATAACAGTCGAGGTTCTTGGTGGGCCAAAAAAGACGTATTTTGGAAGTGATTTTTATAAGTGTTTTGCGGCACTAAGACAAGATAATGATGGTTTGGTTTTTTATTGTAAGGGGGCGAAGACTAATGTTCATCCATCAAGCATGTCCTCGCAGATGTCTCTCGGGCTGAAAGCATATGAGTTGGTGATCGGCAAAGAACCTTCAATAGATGACCTCGTATTCATCTTTGATTATGAGGAAAAGGATTTGTCAAATGATCCCGACGAGCAAAGGCAGTTTTTTTTGAGTTGGATGACTTCTTGAGTGTTGCGAAAATAACTCGATCTTTTGGTGCTTAAGCAAAACTTAGGTGGTTGTTGGACGCTTTGTTTATTTAGTAGTCCTTTTGTTTTTGTTAGCTGAACGTTGTTTTGATATGGAAGAGGGAAATTATGAGTGCAGTCGATAGTGATGAAAGGAGTGATTTCGGTCTTGGTCTTCATCAAACAACCGATAAAAAAAGTGACATTGAAGGAGATTCTTTCAGAGGCGTTCCTAGCTCTAGGTTTATTAGTTATCGGGCACAAATGAACTCATATAATGAAGCGCTGACAAGGGAGATCAGAAACATGCCGCGCTTTACGGGTGAGGATAGTATGGGGAATTTAGTCGTGCGGATGCCTGCAGAAGGTGTGGGTGAAGGATATGAGCCTAATCCATCTGAACCGACAGAGCCTAGATTCATGCCTAAAATGAATGCGTTTGAAATGAAGTTTGATTTTGAAACGTTACAACCCTACGCCCTGTATCCGGTGGAGAGTGTTTGATGTTGATACATCCCTATCTTGATGTTCCATATAATCCGCAGTTGAAGCATTTTCTTGGAGGATTCGATATATACGATCGCGAGGAGACGCTGGGCTCGGAATTGGCGGAGTACGATCCTGAGTGTCCTTCGGATAGAGTGGGACTGATATCTAAGTTTGTTGTGAAAAGATTTTCGGGGCTGACTTATCGGCACAAGTTTGTCTTGTTTTCCGTGTTGGGTGAGGCTTTGAATGGCGAAATCAGTGATCTTGCTAAGGTTTTTAAACATGATCCGTTTTCTCATTCATTGCTCCCATTTGGTTGGAACGAAATGAAGGATCCGAAGAGTTTTTTTGAACAAATATACTCTATCCTGACCGAAGTCTGGGCTGATGATATATACCTAGCCAGTCAGGAAGACTGCTCAACGTGGTAGCACGCATTAGAAGCGGAACCTAGAGTTTCTGTATTGACCTCTCCGCGAGCGAGCCCGCTTTCCACAGGAATTTTTGTTGTGTAGGGATATCAGCGTCGGCTCATTAGTTGTGGGGTATGGAGGTCACCAGAGGCTAGGCTATCAATCACATGCACGCTATACCCCGGAACATTCTTCGCATGATGCTTCGCCTGTGATGCCATCTCCGCAAGCTGACTGGCATCAAGGTGCGCGCAGGCGTCGGGCTGTAGATGCACGACGCCGATGGACAGTGACAGCAGCGGAAACTCCTGCCGCACCCCTTGGCGATTCGGTGCGATAAAGCATCCAGCTTCAAGATGTTCCGGGCGATAGAAACGTCGGCATTGGCTCTGGAAGTCATCAAGAAGTTGATTGAGGCGTTTGCGCCAATCCTCGGGGCCAAGGACCAAGAGGAAGTCGTCGCCGCCAATATGGCCGACGAAGTCGCGGCTCGGGTCGACGCGCTCGTTGAGGCATTGCGCCAGACACAGCAGCACTTCGTCGCCGCGCCCGTATCCGTAGATATCGTTGAAGGGTTTGAAGCTGTCGATGTCGACGTAACAGATGACCGACTCGCGGCCTTGTTGCAGCAAGCGCGTCAGGCATTGCTGGATCGGCACATTCCCCGGCAACAAAGTCAGCGGATTGGCATACCGCGCCTGTTGAATCTTCAGCTCGGTGATCAGTTTAAGCACGTCGATCACCCGGCCAAGACCCAGGTAGCCGCCGTTAAGAGTAATGATGAAGTCTTCTTCAATGCGTTGCCGCGCGCGGCTGGTGATCAGGCGGCTGACTTGTTGCAGCGACTGGCTCATTTCCACGGCGAGGAAATCGTCGTTCATCAGGCGGCTGATCGGTTTACGCGCGAACAGGTCGGTGGCGAACGGTTTGAGCAGCGCATCCGACAAGGAGTGGCGGTGGACGATGCCGCAGGGTTGGCCTTGTTCGTCGAGTACCGCCAATGAGTTGAGGTTGGCCTGGCGGCGGAAGGCTTCCAGTACGTTGGCGGTGGGTGTGTCGCGATGCACGGCCGGTTGGTCGTTGAGCAGGGCGCTGAGATCGCTGCCTTCGTCGTTCAGCGCGACCGCGCTGCTGTCGTGTTTGGGCATCAAGGCGCGGGCGTCGCGGGGCGGATGTTCCTGGGGACGACCGAGCAAGTAACCCTGGACCAGATCGACGCCCATCTCGGTCAGCACCGCGAGTTCTTCCGGCAGTTCGATGCCTTCGGCGATGACTTGCGCGCGAGAGGCTTTGGCGATTTGCAGGATCGAGCCGACGAATTCACGCTTCAGCGCGTCCTGATGAATCCCGTCGATAAAGTGCCGATCGATCTTCACGTAGTCCGGGCGCAGTTCCGACCACAGGCGCAGGCTTGAATAGCCGGCACCGAGATCATCCAGTGCAATGGAAAACCCCATGGCCCGGTAGTGATGCAAGGCGGTTTGCAGCAACTGGAAATCGTCGATGGGCGTCTGTTCGGTCAGTTCGATGACCACCTGACTGGGCGGAATGCCGAAATCCTGTAGCAACTGCAACGTGCGCCCCGGTTGATGCGCGGCTTCAAGCAGGGATTCCGGCGAGACGTTGAGGAACAGTTTGCCCGGCAGTTGTTGTTCGTTGAAACGGCGACAAGCGCTTTGGCGGCAGGCGATTTCCAGCTCGCTCAAACGCCCGGCCTGACGGGCCACGGCGAACAGCGCGATCGGCGAGTGAAGAGGGCTATTGGAAGGGCCGCGCGTGAGGGCCTCGTAGCCGAGAATACGGCGTTCGGAGAGGCAGATGATCGGTTGGAACAGGCTGTGTAAACCGCTTTGAGTCAGGATCGAGCTCAAGGCACTCAGCTGTTCGGTCGTGGTCATGGCAATCTCTGGCGATAAAAAAAGGACTGGGAGCGCTCTCGATGAAGAGAGTGGCTCCCAGTCCTTTATTGCACGACAGAATGATGACTGTTTGATGACGATCCGGGGATCATCAGCACTAAATTGCCATCATCTTACTTCTTGGCCACCTGATTGCTCAGCTTCAGGTAATCCAGCAGGACGCGCCCGGTTTCGCTCAGGTAGGCATCGTCTTCTGGTTTGACCTTGTCCGGGTCAGCAGCCGCAAGGGCGTCGTCGTCTTCTTTCTTCAGCTCTTTGAGCGGCTCTTCGCCTTTGGCCTTGCGACGGATGTTTTCCATCGTCAGCTGTTTGGCGTCGATGTCGGCGTGCTGGGCACGGCGTTCGGCTTCATTGAGGCTGACGGTTTTTTCTTCCATCAGTTTCTGCGCCAGCGTCAGCTTGTCACGGATGAACACGAACTCGGCATCCTTGGCGGTGCGAGCGTCATGTTCGGACTTGAGCTGGGCCAGGAACGGCTTGAACGGATCGGCCGCCGGTTTGATCGCCGCGCGGATGGTGTCCCACGGCATGGCTTCCGGCAGTGCGCTCTCGCCGATTTCCTTGGTGTCGATCAGCGACGGGTAGTCGATGTCCGGCAACACGCCTTGATGCTGGGTGCTCTGACCGGAGACCCGGTAGAACTTGGCCAGAGTCAGTTTCAGTTCGCCATGGTTCAGCGGCTGAATGGTCTGCACGGTGCCCTTACCGAAGGTCTGGCCACCGATGATCAGCGCGCGGTGGTAGTCCTGCATGGCGCCGGCGAAGATCTCCGAAGCAGAGGCGGACAGGCGGTTGACCAGCAACGCCATCGGGCCTTTGTAGAACGCGCCCGGGTTTTCATCTTCGAGTACATCGACACGGCCATCAGCATTACGCACGAGGACGGTCGGACCCTTGTCGATAAACAGACTGGTCAGCTCAGTGGCTTCCTGCAGGGAACCGCCGCCGTTGTTACGCAGGTCGATGACCACGCCGTCGACTTTGTCTTTCTGCAGTTCGGTCAGCAGTTTCTTGACGTCGCGAGTGGTGCTCTTGTAGTCCGGATCACCGGCACGGAACGCCTTGAAGTCAAGGTAGAAGGCCGGGATCTCGATCACGCCGAGTTTGTAGTCTTTGCCATCCTGTTTCAGGTTGAGCACGGACTTCTTCACGGCCTGGTCTTCAAGCTTCACCGCTTCACGGGTGATCGGCACGATCTTGGTGGTCTGGTCGTTCGGCGCATTACTGGCCGGAATCACTTCCAGACGCACCACGGTGCCTTTCGGACCACGGATCAGCTTGACCACTTCGTCCAGACGCCAGCCGACCACGTCGACCATTTCTTTGTTGCCTTGGGCAACGCCGATGATCTTGTCAGCCGGAGCGACCTGTTTGGTCTTGTCGGCCGGGCCTGCCGGCACCAGACGCACGACCTTCACTTGGTCGTTGTCGCTCTGCAACACGGCACCGATGCCCTCGAGGGACAGGCTCATGTTGATGTCGAAGTTTTCCGCGTTATCCGGCGACAGATAGTTGGTGTGCGGATCGTACGACATGGCGAAGGTGTTGATGTACGCCTGGAAGATGTCTTCCGGACGGGTCTGGTCCAGGCGCGCCAACTGGTTCTTGTAGCGCTTGGTCAGGGTTTCCTGGATCTGCTTCGGCTCTTTGCCGGCGATCTTCATCCGCAGCACTTCGTCCTTGACGCGTTTGCGCCACAGGTCATCGAGTTCTGCGGTGGATTTGAGCCAAGGGGCGTCCTTGCGGTCGATCAGCAAGGTTTCCTTGGTGGTGAAGTCCATCTTGTCGACGCCTTTGTTCAGCTCGGCAAGGGCGAAGTCCAGGCGCGCCTTGACGCGGTCCAGATAGCGCTTGTAGATGGTGAACCCGGCGTTGAGGTCGCCGCTCTTGAGGAAGTCGTCGAACTGGGTCTTCCACTTGTCGAATTCGGCGATGTCGCTGGCCATGAAGTAGCTGCGCGAGGGATCCAGCAGCTTGAGGTAGCTGTCGTAGATGATCACCGAGCGCGCATCGTCGAGCGGCGGCTTGCTGTAGTGGTGACGCTTGAGCAACTCGACGACGTTCAGGCTGGCGATGACTTCATCGCGATCAGGCTGCAACTTGTCCCAGCTGTTGGCTGCGAATGTAGTGCCCGACACCGGCAACAAACCGATACCGATGAAAAGAGCGAGGGCGGTGCTGGGGAGCAAATGCTTCATGCTGATTCGACGCGGGGACAATTGATAACGCATATTAGGCCGTCTTTGAAGTCGCCGGTTCTACGAGAGCCGGTCGCATAATGCAAAAAGCCCGGCGCTACAGCTTCGGGCTCAGTCCAGACTCACTATGGAGGCACTGTGAAGGCATTGCAAGGCGTTGACGGTCAAGTGGCATGGGTTGAAGAGCCGAGCCCTACGTGCGATGTAGGACAAGTCCGCATCCGAGTGGCGGCAGCGGGCCTCAATCGCGCCGATTTATTACAGAAAGCAGGGCTCTATCCGCCCCCGCCAGGCGCCAGCCAAGTGCTCGGTCTTGAGTGCTCCGGGGTGATCAGCGAGGTCGGCGCGGGCAGTGCCTGGCAGGTCGGCGATCGGGTTTGCGCCTTGCTGGCCGGGGGCGGGATAGCCGAAGAGGTGGTTGTCGACGGACGGCACGTGCTGCCGGTTCCTGAAGGTGTGTCGCTGATAGAAGCCGCCGCATTGCCGGAGGTTTATGCAACAGTCTGGCTGAATGTGTTTCAACTTGCGGCGCTCAAACCGGGTGAGAAAGTTCTCCTGCATGCCGGCGCAAGTGGAATCGGTTCAGCCGCCATTCAGTTGTGCAAGGCGTTCGGCAATCCGTGTTGGGTCAGCGTCGGTTCGGCCGAGCGTTTGGCTTACTGCGAAGCGCTGGGCGCGCAGGGCGGGGTGGTGCGCACCGATGATCTGGAGAGCCTGCGTGATTTCGGGCCGTTCAATGTCATCCTCGATCCGGTCGGCGGTAATTATTCGGCATTGAACCTCAAGCTGATGGCGCTGGATGGGCGCTGGGTGTTGATCGGTTTGATGGGAGGCCGTGAGGCGCAGCTGGATCTGGCGCAGGTATTGGGCAAACGCGTGCAACTGCTGGGCTCGACATTGCGCAGTCGAGATGATCAGTTCAAGGCGGATCTGTTGAGTGATCTGGGTCAGCAGGTGTGGCCGTTGTTTGCGGAAGGGCGGTTGAGTCCGCAGTTGGCCAAGGCATTTGCGGTCAAAGACGCTGAGGCGGCGTTTGCGGAGCTGGCGAGTAATACCGTTTCTGGAAAACTGGTATTGGTGATTGACGAAAGCCTGAGCTGACCCAGGCCGAAGAAGCCCCTCACCCTAACCCTCTCCCAAAGGGAGAGGGGACTGACCGAGTTGTTCTGTCGAGGTCCATCGACCTGACACATGGTGTCGAACTCAGGTTCGGGATGTCAGCCTGCAATTGCAGATTAAATGTTTGTCATTTCCAGAGGTGGATTGGCCAGCCGGATTTTTCAGCGTGCTCCAGCAGCACCGGATCCGGGTTGACCACGTGCGGGAAATCCACCTTCAGCAGCAGGGGCAAATCATTGCGTGAGTCGGAATAGAAACTCGCGCCTTCCAGGTTTTCCTCTTCCGCATCCAGCCATTCCAGCAACCGGGTGATTTTGCCTTCGCGGTAAGTCAGCGTGCCTACGGTTTGACCGCTGTAAACGCCATGGGCGACTTCCAGTTCAATCCCCAGAATTTCATCAATGCCCAGTCGATCGGCAATCGGTTTGACCAGGTGCGTGCCCGACGCCGAGATCACCAGAATCCGGTCGCCGGCCTTGCGGTGGGCGGCGATGGTCTTGGTTGCGTCGCTGAAGATGATCGGTTCGATGACGTCTTCCACCCACGGCCCGACCAGATGATCGACTTCTTCCGGCGTGCGGCCGATCAGCGGTTCGAGGCTGAACGCCATGTACTCTTCCATGCGCAATTTGCCATGGCTGTAGGCGTCCATCAGTTCGTTGTTCTTGCGCATGAACGACTCGGGATCGACCCAGCCCAGGCGCCCCATCTGCTCGCTCCAGAGGGTGGCGCAGTCGCCGTGGATCAAGGTTTCGTCCAGATCAAAAATTGCCAGGGCCATCAGTGCAGTTCTCTCTTCAACGTCAGCAAAGTCATCAGGCTACCTCACACAGGGCCGTCGGATCGATGGAAAGTGCCAGACGCTGACCGTCGGGATGCAGATCGGCGGCGGAGCGGTTAAGCACATCCACCACCAGTTCCACACCGCGCGCTTCGATGCGGTAGCGGATGACGTTGCCGAGAAGGCTGTGGCTGCGGATCTGCGCGTCGAGTTCGCCGTCGAGGCTCAGTTCGATAGCCTCCGGGCGAATGGCGATGCGGTGGTTTATCGGCCGCTGCAACAGCTTCGACGCGTCGTCGGCATCGAGCAGGTTGTAGTTGCCGATGAAGCCGGCGGCGAACACATCGACCGGCGCGGTGTAGAGGGTTTCGGCATCGCCGCTCTGGACGATTTTTCCCTGATTCATCAGGAAAATCCGGTCAGACATGGTCAGCGCTTCTTCCTGATCGTGGGTAACGAAAATCGTCGTCAGGCCGAGTTCGCGCTGAATCTGGCGGATCTGTTCACGCAAGTGTTTACGGATTCGTGCATCGAGGGCCGACAGCGGCTCATCCAGCAGCAGCAAGCGCGGACGAGTCACTAACGAACGGGCAAGGGCGACGCGCTGACATTGGCCTCCGGACAATTGATGCGGATAGCGGCTGGCGAATTCGTTCAGTTCAACCAGTTTCAACACTTGCGACACGCGTTTATGACTGTCGTCGGCATTGACCTTTTGCATGCGCAAACCGAAGGCGACGTTTTGCTCGACGGTCATGTTGGGAAACAGCGCATAGCTCTGGAACACCATGCCGATCCCGCGTTTCTGTGGGCTCAACGGCACGATATCGACACCATCGAGCAGGATCTTGCCGCCATCCACGGGCGTCAGGCCGGCAATGCAGCGCAGCAGGGTGGATTTGCCGCAGCCGGACGGGCCGAGGAGGGTGACGAACTCGCCCTTGTTGATCTCGCAATTGATGTCGCTGAACACCGTGGTGCCTGCGTAGTTTTTCTGCAGGTGTTGGACGCTGACATAGCTCATTCGCTTTTGTCCTTGTTCAAGATGTTGGCGATCCAGGTCAGGACCAGCACGAAAAAGAAATACGAGATAACCAGCGCACTGGTGAAGTGACCGCTGCTGTTGCGCATGTTGTTCAGATAAACCTGCAGGGTTTCGTAGCGCGTGCCGACGAGGATGTTGGCGAAGACGAACTCACCGAACAGGAACGAGAACGACAACAGCAACGCGACCATCAGGCCTTTGCGCAGGTTCGGCAGCACTACCAGGAACGCCGCCTGAAAGGTGCTGGCGCCGAGCAGTTGTGCGGCGTCCATCAGGTCGCGCAGGTTGATCGCTTGCAGGTTGTTGGTGATCGCCCGGTACATGAACGGCAGCGCCACAGTGAAGTAGCAACCGATCAGGATCCACGGCGTGCCGACCATCGCCATCGGCCCGGAACCATACAGCTGCAGTAACCCGACTGACGACACCACCGGAGGCACGGCGAAAGGCAGCAGGATGAGGATGTTCATCAGCGCATCGAGTTTCGGAAAGTGGTAATGCACCACGAACAGCAGCGGCAGGATCAGCACCACCGACAGCACCAGCGCGCCAACGCAGACCAGCAACGATTGACCGAACGCGTGCAGGAAACGCGGATCGCTCCACAACTGGATATACCACTTGAAGGTGAAACCGCTGGGCAGGATGGTCGCCGACCAACTGCTGGCGATCGAATAGATCAGCGTGCCCAAGAGTGGCAGCAAGAGGATGGCGAACAACAGGTACACCACGGCGCGGTGGTAGAGGCCGGCCGGGCCTGATTCAGCGCGAGACATGGTAGCTCCTCTTCAACAGCAGTTGATGTACGACGGTGACGATGGTCATCAGCGCCACCAGCACCACGGCCAAAGCGCTGGCCAGATTCGGGTCGAGGGAGATATCGCCGGAAACCATCGCCGCAATCCGTATCGGCAGCACGTTGAAGTTGCCGGTGGTCAACGCATACACCGTGGCATACGCGCCGAGGGCGTTGGCCAGCAGGATCACGAACGTGCCGAGCAGCGCCGGGGTCAACACCGGCAGACCGATGTGTCGCCAGAACTGCCAGCCGTTGGCACCGAGCAGTGCGGCGGACTCGCGCCAGTCTTCGCGCAAGGCGTCGAAGGCTGGGTAGAGCAGCAGCACGCCGAGGGGGATCTGGAAGTAGGTGTAGAGGATAATCAGGCCGGTTTTCGAGTACAGGTTGAAGTCCTGGATGATCCCCGACTGCTTGAGCATGATGGTGATGCTGCCGTTGAAACCGAGCAGGATGATGAACGCGAACGCCAAAGGCACACCGGCGAAGTTGCTGGTCATGTTGGCGAAGGCATTGACGAAATTGCGCAGTTTCGAGTCGACGCGGCGCAATGAGTACGCACCAAGTACGGCGATGATGATGCCGAATACGCTCGACCAGAAACTGATTTCGAGGCTGTACTGGATCGCCTGTAAATAGAACTTCGAGCTGAAGATCTTGCTGAAGTTGGCGAAGCCCCAGCCGAACTCTTCCGATTGCAGGCTGTTGATCATCACCCAGACCAGCGGGGCGATTTCAAAGACGATAAAGAACAGCGCGAAGGGCACCAGGCACAGCGCCGCCAGCCATTTGCCGCGAGTCATCGAGTTCACTTGAGCAACTCCCGGCACACTGGTTTGTCGTGGGGCACGCCGAGCAGTTCGCAGACGGTGCCGCAGATGTCGGTCTGCTTGGGTGCGGCGCCAGCGTCGAGGCTGAACGCGTCACCGAGGACAAACAGCGGCACCTGGCGTTCTTCCGGCAACAGGCCGTTGTGCGAGCGATCGTTGTTCATGCCGTGATCGGCGGTCACCACTACCTGATAGCCAGCGTCGAGCCAGCTTTGCAGATAGTCGGCGAGGATGATGTCGGCGAATCGCGCGCTGTTGCGGTATTGCGAAGAGTCGAGGCCGTGTTTGTGCCCGGCGTCGTCGACGTTCATCGGGTGGATCAGCAGAAAATCCGGCGCGTGACGCAGGCGCAGGTTTTCCGCGTCGGCGAACAGGTGCGAATCCGGGTAGTGATCGTTCCAGTAGAAATGCCCGTGCTGGATCGGCAGCGACAGGTTGTCGGTGTGACGGTCACGTGCCGCCACAAACGGTGAGCGGTTATACAACTCGCTGACCCAGTGATACGCCGCCGCAGCGGTTTTCAAACCGGCATCGCGGGCGTAGTGATAAATGCTGCGCTGGTTGGACAAGCGCGAGACGTCGTTGTGGACGATGCCGCTGTCGATCGGCGGCACGCCGGTGAGGATGCATTCATAAAGCGGTCGGGACAGGGCCGGCAGTTCGCACTCCAACTGATAGAGCGCGGCGCGTCCTGCGCCAACATAAGCCTGCAGATGCCCCATGGCGTGACGTGCGACCTCGTAGTTGAGGCCGTCGAGCACGACAAGGATGACGTTGTGCTTCATAGGGGCAAAAACTCCGCGAAACAGGAAATTTCAGATTCAGCCGAGATCCCCTGTGGGAGCGAGCCTGCTCGCGAATGCGGCAGATCATTCAACATTGAGGTTGACTGACACGACGCCTTCGCGAGCAGGCTCGCTCCCACATTTGGATCTTCAACAGATCACGCAGTAGTGATCAGCCGCGTTATTTCATCTCGACGATGACTTCTTCGTTCCACTTCTGTGGCAGGGCCTTGGAAGTCTTTTCCCACGCATCGGCGTCTTTGATCGGCGTGACCTTTTTGTACTGCTCATTCGGCAGCAGCTTGGCCTTCACGTCTTCCGGCAGTTGCAGGTGCTCGGCGCGGATCGGGCGGGCGTTGCCGCGAGCGA
The DNA here is from genome assembly GCF_031931925.1 of Pseudomonas sp. rhizo66. Classification (NCBI taxonomy): domain Bacteria; kingdom Pseudomonadati; phylum Pseudomonadota; class Gammaproteobacteria; order Pseudomonadales; family Pseudomonadaceae; genus Pseudomonas; species Pseudomonas sp. rhizo66. Next base: position 127,976 of record NZ_JAUJWZ010000020.1, on the reverse strand, counting down.
GGTTGGTCTGGCCGGCGTCGCTGAAGATGTATTCGCGGGTCAGCTTGGCGGCGTTAGGGTTTTTCGCGTACTTGTTGATGATCGTGGTGTAGCCGGAAATCACCGAACCGTCGGACGGGATCAACACCACGTAGTCATCCGGGTTGGCCATCTTGGCTTTGTAGCTCAGGCCGTTGAAGTCCCAGACCACGCCGACTTCGATCTCGCCTTTTTCCATGGTGGCGATGGTCGGGTTGGCCATCGACAGGCGACCCTGTTTGGCGATGTCGGCGAACAGCAGCAGCGCAGGCTGGATGTTTTTCTCGTCGCCACCGTTGGCCAGTGCCGCAGCGAGAACGCCGTTGGCGGCTTGGGCGGCGGTGCTCACGTCACCGATGGACACCTTGTATTTGCCGCCCTTGAGGTCAGCCCATTTGGTTGGCACTTCGGAGCCATGCAGCAGCTTTTTGTTGACGATGAACGCGATGGTACCGGTGTAGGCCAGTGCCCAGTTGCCGTCCTTGTCTTTGGCCCAGTCCGGGACTTGATCCCAGGTGCTTGGCTTGTACGGTTGCACCACGCCTTGCTTGACCGCGATCGGGCCGAAGGCCGCACCGACGTCGCCGATATCGGCAGTGGCATTGTCTTTCTCGGCGGCGAACTTGGCGATTTCCTGGGCCGAGCTCATGTCGGTGTCGATGTGCTTCAGGCCATAGGTTTTGGCCAGGTCTTCCCAGGTGCCTTTCCAGTTGGCCCAGTCATCGGGCATGCCGACGCTGTTGACGGCGCCTTCCGCTTTCGCAGCGGCTTCGAGGGTTTTCAGATCGGTGCCGGCCGCCATGGCGGAGGTGCACATTGCAATGGTCGAGCCTAACAGTGTTGCCAGGAAAAGCTGTTTCATTCCGAAGCTCCTTGGTCGTGTTCAACGCTGCGATTGCGGTGTGTGTTGGTCTAGGTCAGCAATACCTGAGCCAATTTAAGGGGGCTGGATGACACTTTGATGTCGGCGGCCTTGTGTCAGGCCTTTTATTTGCCCGGTATTGGCGGGTGCCAGATAAGCGTAGACCATGCCCAAAGGCCCGTAGTGCAAGGGACTTGGCCGATGTATTGCAAGTCATGAAGACGACCGTTCGGTAGTTTTGTCATCTCTCGGTCATCTGCACTGCCTAGGCTTGCATCATCAGAAAACGGCTTGATCGCCGTGCGTTTTTGCCCCGAAACAGTGCTGGTCTAGTCCAGATAGGTAACGTTGATGCGCGATGAGGCAACAAAAGCGGTGACAGCGATTGGCCAGGTGTTGCAGGAGCAGCTCGATCACGGCTTGCTGGCGGCGGGCAGCAAGTTGCCGGCCGAGCGCAAGCTCAGTGAGTTGTTTGGCACGACGCGGATTACCGTGCGTGAGGCGCTCTTGCAGTTGGAGGCGCAGGGACAGATTTATCGCGAGGAGCGGCGGGGGTGGTTCGTTTCGCCGCCGCGTCTGGCGTACAACCTGATGCAGCGCAGTCACTTTCACGCGATGGTCAGTGCGCAGGGGCGGGTGCCGTCGACCGAGGTGATTTCGGCGCGGTTGCAGCCGGCTTCGGCGGCGGTTTGCGCGTGGTTGCAGTTGCCGGCGTTGTCGAGCGTGATTCAGATTTGTCGGTCGCGGCGCATTGATGGGCGTTTGGTGCTGTATGTGGAGCACTATCTGAATCCGCAGTTTTTTCCGGGGATTCTTGAGTTTGATTTGAATCAGTCGATGACCGAGTTGTATGCGCGGCATTACGATTTGCACTATGGGCGGGTGCGTTTTGAGATTGTGCCTACGTCACTGTCGGTGGATGCGGCGGCGGCTTTGCGGGTGTCGGTGGGGAGTCCGGGGTTAAGGATTGCTCGGGTTAATTATGATCAGCATGAGCGGTTGATTGATTGTGATCTGGAGTTTTGGCGGCATGATGCGATTCACGTATCGGTTGATGTGGTTTGATCGTTTTGGGTGTATATCCGTTGCTGCGGTAACGGCTACTTAGGGTTCCGCCCTTACGGCGGGTCACCTTTTCCAAACGCCGAAAAGGTAACCCAAAAGGCTTGCTCCTACGTGCGGCCCGCTCGCTGGGGCTCGGGGTTCCTTCGCTCCGAGATCGATCCGGGCGCAGCGCCTACGGTTTGCTTCGCTGCACCTCCTCTCGCTGTGTTTGGCTGCGCCAAACGGTCGCTGCGCTCCCACCCCCGGATCAATCCCTCCACTCAGCCTTCCGACGTCGCCCGTGGATCAAGATCAAAAGCGGTACTCGAGCTAACGCTCATTGTGTTGAGTGGTGAGAAGCCGAAGCGATATAGGTTTGCCGGTTGGACTCAATCCCTGTGGGAGCTGGCTTACCAGCGATGGCGGCCTGAGAGCCGACCTGTTTCTTGCGGATGTACTCGATCCCTTGTAGGAGTGAGCCTGCTCGCGATGGCGGCCTGGGAGCCGACCAATTTCTGGCAGACTGCACACGGTCCAAATGTGGGAGCGAGCCTGCTCGCGAAGGCACTCCCACAGTCACCTCATCTCTACTTGCCCGCCCCCGCATTGGCATACAAATAATCCGTCGCCAACGAGGCCAATGTCCTCACGCCCACCACCAACGCCGACTCATCGACAAAGAACCCCGGATTGTGATTCGGCGCGGCTTTGCTCATGTCCTGATCCCGTGGCGTCACGCCCAGAAAAACAAACAGCCCCGGCACTTCCTTGGCAAAAAACGAAAAGTCTTCCGCGCCTCCCACCAGCGGTGCATTCACCACGTCATCCTTGGCCGCCCACTTCAAGGTCGGCAGCATTTTTTCCGTCAGCGCCGCGTTGTTGATGGTCGGGTCGTATTTTTCGATGATGGTCACGTCGGCTTTGGCACCGCCGCTTTCGGCGATTTTTTCCACGGTCTGGCGGACGTCGGCATGCAGCTTCTGGCGGATGCCGTAGTCGTAGGAGCGGATCGTCCCGGTCATGTCGACGGATTCGGGAATGATGTTGTAGCGCGTTCCGCCGTTGATGGTGCCGATGCTGACTACTGACGGATAAGACGAAATATCGGTGCGGCGGCTGACTACGGTTTGCAGGCCGACGATGGTTTGCGCGCCGACGGTGATCGGATCGATGCCGTCCCAAGGGCGGCCAGCATGGGTTTGTTTGCCGAGGATTTTGATGCGCAGGTCGTCGGAGCTGGCCAAGGTGGCGCCTGGGCGGTAGGCGATCTGGCCGGCGGGGACACCGGCCCAGACGTGCAAGCCGAAGACCGCGTCCGGTTTCGGTGATTTCATCACGCCTTCCTGCACCATCATTTTTGCGCCCCAGGTGTTTTTGCCGTCGGGGATGAAGTCGCTTGGGCCTTCTTCGGCGGGCTGGAAGTAGAACACCACGGTGCCGGGCAGGGTGTCGCGCATGCCTGTGAGAATTTTCGCCGTGCTCAGCAGGATCGCGGTGTGGGCGTCGTGGCCGCAGGCGTGCATGACATCGACTTCTTTATCGAGGTAGGTGCCTTTGGCTTTCGAGGCGAACGGCAGGTCGGCGACTTCCTTGACCGGCAGTGCGTCCATGTCGGCGCGCAGGGCCACGGTCGGGCCGGGCAGGCCACCCTTGAGGATGGCGACCACGCCGGTGCGGGCGACACCGGTTTTGACTTCCAGGCCCATGGCTTTGAGTTGTTTGGCGACCAGTTCGGCGGTGCGTTTTTCCGTGTTGCCGAGTTCTGGATGAGCGTGGATGTCGCGGCGGGTTTCCAGCAGTTCCGGTTCGAGTTTTTGCGCCTGTTCGGCGATCGTTGTGCGGGTGCTTTCCAACGTCGCGGCGCCAGCGTGGCTGGCGAACAGGCTGAGTAGAACGGCTTGGGCAATGCGCGTCAGTTGCATCGGTTTCTCCTTGATTATTGTTGTCGGGCTTCCCTGCCTGTGACTGCAACCGCGCGCTTGAGTGCTATTCCTTCGGCTCGCCGCCACCGGCAGTGATCACTTGCACGCTCATGCGCGGCGTTGCCAGATCGAGTCCGGCCTCATCCAGATGCCGCTTGAGCGACAGGTTGAACGCCCGTGAAACTTCCCACTGCTTGATCGGCGCTGTCTTGAACCGCGCGCGCAAAATCGCGCTGCCGGACTCGAAACTTTCCACACCCTGAATCTCCAGCGGCGACCAGATGTTGCGCCGCTGCAGCGGATCGCTGCGCATCTTCTGGCCGACATCGCGCATCAGTTTGATCGCGTCGTCGATTTCCATGTTGTACGGCACCGCGACGCGGAAGATCGCGTAACCGAACTCCCGCGAGTAGTTCTTGATGCTTTTGATTTCGCTGAACGGGATGGTGTGGACGATGCCGTCGATGTCGCGCAGGCGCACGGTGCGGATGGTCAGGCCTTCGACGGTGCCGAGGTGGCCGCCGACGTCGACGTAGTCATCGATGGCCAGCGAGTCTTCGATAATGATGAACAGGCCGGTGATCAGGTCCGCGACCAGTGACTGCGCACCGAAACCGATCGCCAGACCGATCACACCGGCACCGGCCAGCAGTGGCGTAACGTTCATGCCCATGTTGGCCAGTGCGACGATCAGCGCAATGATGAAAATCGCCACGAACAGCACGTTGCGGATCAGCGGCATCATCGTTTGTGCGCGGGCGTTGGCCAGGCCTTTGCGCGAGCGGGTGAGAGCGTGGTGCACCGCGGTGTCGGCGAGGATCCAGATCAGCCAGGAGAAAATCAGCGTGCCGATCAGGCTGAACAGTTTGACGCTGACGTCATGCCCTTCACCCTCGGCGAAACCGAACAGCGACTGGCCCCAGACGCGCAGGCCGAGTTCGATAAAGACCAGCCAGACCAGCAGGTGCGCGAGGGTGTAGAAGAAGCTTTTCAGGCGCTCGGAATACAGCGCGTGACGTTTCGCCCCGCGTTGCGGTTTCAAGGAATGCCGGCGCACGAGGCCGTTGATCACCATGCACAGCACCAGCAGCACGGTGCAGATCAGCGACTGACGCAGTGCGGTGCTGGTGTCGCCGGCGGAGACGAACGTGGCGAACAGCGAGATGCCGACCAGCACCAGCGCCGGCACGTACCAGAAGGTGCCGAGGATTTCGATGGTGTCGCTGAGCGCGCGGCGGGTCAGGCGTCGTGACAGCGGCTGGTTGCGGATCAGGTGCGCAATCGGCCGGCGGAACCGCAGGATAAACAGACCGGTCGACAGCGCCGCGAGAACATTGGCGATGGTCGCGGCGGTGTGGGCCAGGTGCACGCCGAGGCTTTCGATCAGGCGAGGGTCATTCAGCGCTTCACCAAACGCGGCGAAGCTGCCGATCAGCCACAGCGGCCGGAACGCCTGATGACGCAGGATGTACAGCGCGCGATGGCGGTGCGGGCCGTCGAGCAGAGAAAATGCGATCACGCAGATCGCCGAGAAACAGGTGCCGACCACCAGCGCATAGGCCAGCACCATTGCCAGGCTTTTACCCAGCGACGACGGCAAGGCGTAGCTCATATAAACGGTCATCACCAACGCGATCAGCCACGGCCCGAGTTTGCGCAAGGCAAAGCGCAGCATGTCGAGGGCTTTGGGGTGTTGCGGCAGTTCTTCGGTGAGGCCGAAACGCATACGCACCCGGTGACCGAGCCAGATCAGTGCAGCGGCGAGCAGGCTCCAGACCATCAGGATCATGGCGAAGCCGAAGATGATCGGCAGCCACTCGTTGGCCGGCAGCAGCATCGCGCTCAGTTCGTCCTTGGCCAGGTCGAACTCGTTGCCCCAGCGGTTGAGCGGGCTGTCGGCGCCGGTGAATTGTTTTTCGAAGCTGGCGAGGGTGCCGCCGATCAAGCCCAGCACGCCTTCTTCGGGACTGGCCTGGGCTTTTTTGGTGGCGTCGCGCAGCTTCTTCAGGTCGGTGAGCAGTTGCGCGCGTTGCTTGTCGTTTTCCAGCGACTTGATGACTTCGTCGAGGGACTGGCCGAGCGGCTCCTGGGCTTCGGGTTGTGCCTTGTTGGTATTGAGCAGACCCGGAAGGCCAACCGCGTGGGCGGGCGCCAGCGGCAACAGCGTCATCAGGCAGACAAGAAGCAGACTGGGCAAAGCAAAAAGACGAGCGAACACTAGGCGGTCAACCTCGCAAGGGGCGGATTCGCTGGAGTGTACGAGGCCCACCCATTCAATGCGAGCCGGGGGCGGATTTATTCGTTGAGTTTGGCGAGGATCTTGTAGACCACGGTGGCGAGGATCATCAGCATGCCGATCCACATGGCAAACACACCGGCGTTCTTGTCACGGAAGTTGAAACCGATCGCCAGCAGGATCATCCCGCTCAGGATCGGGACGAGCATAGCGTGGAACGCAGACATCGAAATCATGGAGACTGCCTTGTCGAAATGAATGATGTAAGTCTAGGTCGAATTTGATGGAGCGGTATTGATCTGAGTAGGAGCTGCCGAAGGCTGCGATCTTTTGATCTTAAAAACAGAATCAAAAGATCGCAGCCTTCGGCAGCTCCTACAGGGAACAAGTGGTCCCGAATGGTTAAGGCAAATCGCGGCAGGCGTAGAACGCGCTCAGCACTTTGACCAGGTGCGCCAGGTCATGGCTGCCGCACAGTTCGCGGATCGAGTGCATGGCGAAGGTCGGCAGGCCGATATCGACGGTGCGCACGCCGAGGTGGCTGGCGGTGATCGGGCCGATGGTCGAGCCGCAGCCCATGTCGCTGCGTACCACGAAGCTTTGCACCGGGACTTCTTCGGCCATGCACAGATGGCGGAAGAAGCCGGCGGTTTCGCTGTTGGTGGCGTAGCGCTGGTTGCTGTTGACCTTGATCACCGGGCCGGCGTTGAGTTTCGGGCCGTGGTTGGCGTCGTGCTTTTCCGCGTAGTTGGGGTGCACGCCGTGGGCGTTGTCGGCCGAGACCAGCAGGGATTTCTGGATGGTGCGGACGAACTCGTCACCTTCCGGCAGCAGACGTCGCAGGGTCTGTTCGAGCATCGGGCCATCGGCGCCGCACGCCGAGCAGGAGCCGACTTCTTCGTGGTCGTTGCACACCAGCACGCAGGTTTCGTCGGTTTCAGCGGTGAGCAAGGCTTGCAGGCCGGCGTAGCACGACAGCAGGTTGTCGAGGCGCGCGCCGGCAATGAAATCGCCGTTTAGGCCAATAACTGCAGCACTTTGTGTGTCGTAGAAGCTCAACTCGTAATCGAGCACGACGTCGGCGTTCAAGCCATGTTCGCGGGCCAGTTGATCGGTGAGCACGGCGCGGAAATCGACACGCTCGTCACCGGCAAATTGCGCGAGGATCGGCGGCAGTTCGGTCTGTGCGTTGATCGCCCAGCCCTGATTGGCTTCACGGTTGAGGTGAATGGCCAGGTTGGGAATGATCGCGATCGGCGCCTTGAAGTCGATCAACTGGCTTTCGACTTTGCCGTCGCGGCGGAAGGTCACGCGGCCGGCCAGCGACAAATCGCGGTCGAACCACGGTGCCAGCAGCGCGCCGCCGTAGACTTCAACGCCCAGTTGCCAGAAGCCCTGGCGTTGCAGTTCCGGTTGCGGCTTGACCCGCAGGCACGGGCTGTCGGTGTGCGCGCCGACCAGGCGGATGCCGCCGTGCAGTGGCGACGTGCGGCCCATTTTGATCGCGACGATCGAGGAGTCGTTGCGGGTGACGTAATAGCGGCCGTTCGGCTCGGTGGTCCATGGCTCGCGCTCGTCGAGGCGCACGAAACCGGCGGCCTCCAGACGCTGCACCAGACTGGCGGTGGCGTGGAACGGGGTAGGGGAGGCCTTGAGAAAGTCGATCAGGCCTTGGTTCAACTCTTCGCGCATAAGAAACTCCAGACAGCAATGGGCGCGAGTTTAACGCATCGGCCGGGGAATTGAATCTGCACCGGATCCGTGTAGGAGCAGCCTTCGGCAGCTCCTACATGGTTTCGGCGGTGTCTGTCAGAACGGTGCAGGGCACTCGAAGCGCAGGCGTTCGCCGGTTTGCGGATGGGTGAAGCTGAGCATGCTCGCGTGCAGGCACAGGCGTGGCCATGCCGCCAGCGCCTGCTCGTGGGCGTAGAGCCCGTCACCAAGCAGCGGATGCCCGATCGACAGCATGTGCACGCGCAACTGATGCGAGCGGCCAGTGATCGGTGTCAGCTCAACGCGGCACCAGTCACCGCAACGCTCCAGCACACGCCAGAAGGTCAGCGCGTGTTTGCCGAATTCGTGGTCGACCACATGACGCGGCTTGGTCGGCGGGTCGTAACGCAGGGGCAGGTCGATGCTGCCACTGTCGAGTGCCGGCTGACCCCAGGCCAGTGCGGTATAGGCCTTTTCGGTTTCGCGGTCGTGAAACTGGCGCGACAGTTCGCGATGCGTGTCGGCGTCACGCGCCAGCAGAATGATGCCGGAGGTTTCCCAGTCCAGGCGATGGACGATGCGCGCTTCCGGGTAGCCGTTTTCCTGCAGACGGGTAATCAGGCAATCCTTGTTGTCGTCGGCGCGACCGGGCACCGAGAGCAGTAACGTCGGTTTGTCGACCACCAGTACGGCGGCGTCCTGATGGATGATGCGGATGTTGGACAGCGGCATTAAAACAGCCTCGTAACAAATGCCAACGGCGGTTCAGGGCCATTCCCGTCTGGGATGGCCCTGAACCGCCGTCGTTCCTGCCGGATCGAATCAGCGATCAGGCAGGGTGATGTTGAGTTCCAGAATCGAGCAACTGCCCTGGCTTTCCAGTGCAACATGTACGTCGTCGTTGCCGATGTTGACGTACTTGCGGATCACGTCGACCAGTTCCTTCTGCAAGGCTGGCAAGTAATCCGGCGTGCTGCGCTGGCCGCGCTCATGCGCCACGATGATCTGTAGACGCTCTTTCGCTACCGAGGCGGTACTTGGCTTTTTGTTGGCACGAAAGAAGTCAAAAAGGTTCATTACCTACCTCCAAACAGGCGCTCGAAGAATCCCTTCTTCTCGACATCGAGGAAACGGTGGGCTTTTTCTTTGCCCAGCAAACGATCGACGGTATCGCTATACGCCTGACCGGCATCGCTTTGGTCGTCGAGAATCACCGGTACACCCTGGTTGGATGCCTTGAGCACCGCCTGGGACTCCGGGATCACGCCAAGCAGCGTTACCGAGAGGATTTCCTTGACGTCTTCAACGCCAAGCATTTCGCCCTTTTCAACACGCTCCGGGTGGTAGCGGGTGATCAGCAGGTGTTCCTTGATCGGGTCTTCGCCACGTTCGGCGCGACGCGATTTGCTCGCCAGCAGGCCGAGCATGCGGTCCGAATCTCGTACCGAAGACACTTCCGGGTTGGTCACGACGATCGCTTCGTCAGCGAAATACATGGCCAGGTGTGCACCTTTTTCAATACCGGCCGGGGAGTCGCAGACGACGAACTCGAATTGTTCCTTGAGCTCCATCAGGACTTTTTCCACGCCTTCGACAGTCAGCGCGTCTTTGTCGCGGGTCTGACTGGCGGCCAGTACGTAGAGGTTTTCCAGGCGCTTGTCTTTGATCAGCGCTTGTTGCAGGTTGGCTTCGCCGTTGACCACGTTGACGAAGTCATACACCACGCGGCGCTCGCAACCCATGATCAGGTCAAGGTTACGCAAGCCCACGTCGAAGTCGACGATCACTGTTTTGTGGCCGCGCAGAGCGAGGCCGGTACCGATAGCGGCGCTGGTGGTGGTCTTACCCACACCACCCTTGCCGGATGTAACCACGAGAATCTTGGCCAAGGTGTTTCACCCCTAAGGAAGAAGGACTTTTTAGCCCCTGAAAAACATCTCTTGAAAACTACTGCAGTCGGACAGCCTTGGCTGGAATTCGGCTTTTGGCCTTTTTCCTACTTCGTTTGAGCCGTTTTCGCTACGTTTTAGAGATGCTTGGAAAATGCGGCAGTATCCGTTAAAGCCGAATGATGTTCAACACGTCGCCCGACAGGCTGACCTGTACGCCCGAGCCCCACATAGGGTCGCGACGCAAATCTTCGGAGACCTTGTAATGACCGGCGATGGAGATCAGTTCAGCGCTCAATTGCTGACAGAAAATCCGTGCCTTGGTATCACCCTTCACGCCGGCCAGCGCCCGACCACGCATCGGGCCGTATACATGGATGTTGCCATCGGCGAGAAGTTCCGCCCCCGGACTGACCGAGGACACCACGACCAGATCGCCACCCTGTGCGTATATCTGTTGGCCACCACGTACTGGCGTGGTGATGACGCGGGTCGGTTTGACGGTGGGTTCTGGCGGTTTTTCCGGTTTCTTTTTGACTTCCGGTTCCGGGGCTTCCAGTGGTCGCTCACGGGCGCCCGACGGTGGCAGCACCGGAATGTCGATGGCGATGGCGGCGGCGATGTCTTCGATGCGGCTGGCGCGAATCGCCAGAGTGCGCAGACCATGTTGACGGCACACACGCATCAGGCCCGGCAGATCGACGGCGCCTTCGCTCGGCGGCAGTTTGTCCAGCGCCAGAACCAGCGGCGCGTTGCTGAAGAAGTTCGGCGCCTGGGCGACTTTGGCGGCCAATTGCCGATCGAGGCTTTCGAGGTCGTTACGGGCCAGTTCCAGCACAGTAATGGCCAGCATGCTGCCCTTGAGCTGGAATACGGGATCTTGGTCTAACGGTTCGGTTTGGCTCATGTCGGCATACAACGGCTTGTCACTAAAAGTGCCGAGACTTATAACGAGAACGCCCGCAGGCCGCAAGCCGGGTCGAACGATGTAGAATGCGCGGCCACTGTATTTACGGAAGCTTTAATGGATCGCCCGCGTTTTCGAACAGCCTTTTTATCGCCACGCTTCTGGCCGCTCTGGTGCGGTCTGGGGCTTTTGTGGCTGATCGTCCAGTTGCCGTATCCGGTCTTGCTGACCATCGGTCGAGTTTTGGGCGCCTTGATGTATCGCGTGGCCGGCGACCGGCGGCGTATCGCCAAGCGCAATCTTGAACTGTGCTTCCCGGAAAAATCTGCCGCCGAGCGCAAACGCCTGCTCAAGGAAAACTTCGCCTCCACCGGCATCGCTTTCTTTGAAATGGCCATGAGTTGGTGGTGGTCGCGTGAACGTCTGGCCAGACTGGCCCACGTTGAAGGCCTGGAGCATTTGCAAAAGGCCCAGCGCGAAGGCAAAGGCGTGATCCTGATGGCGGCGCATTTCACCACGCTGGAAATCGGCGCGGCGTTGCTCGGTCAGCAGCACACCATCGATGGCATGTACCGCGAACACAAAAACCCGTTGTTCGATTTCGTCCAGCGCCGGGGGCGCGAGCGGCACAATCTCGATTCGTTGGCAGTGGAGCGTGACGACGTGCGCGGCATGCTCAAACTGCTGCGCTCCGGGCGCGCGATCTGGTACGCACCGGATCAGGACTACGGCGCCAAACAAAGCATCTTCGTGCCGCTGTTCGGTATTCAGGCTGCGACCGTGACGGCGACGACCAAGTTTGCTCGTTTGGGTAAAGCGTTGGTGGTGCCGTTCACGCAGGAGCGTCTGGCTGACGGCAGCGGTTATCGCTTGGTGATTCATCCGCCGCTGGAAGATTTCCCCGGCGAAACCGAAGAGGCTGATTGCATTCGTATCAATCAGTGGGTCGAGAGCGCCTTGCGCGCCTGCCCCGAGCAATACTTGTGGGCGCATCGGCGCTTCAAGAGCCGTCCACCGGGCGAGCCGAAGCTGTACGCCAAGCGCGGTTGATTCACCCATCCTTTCAAGCACCATGGAGTGTTGCGATGAGCCCAGCTGAACCGGTCACAGGTTTGATTCTTTCCGGCGGCGGGGCTCGGGCGGCGTATCAGGTGGGGGTGCTGGCGGCGATTGCCGAATTGCTGCCGTTGGGCGCGGACAATCCGTTTCCGGTGATCGTCGGCACCTCGGCCGGGGCGATCAACGCCGTCAGCCTGGCCAGTGGCGCTACCGACTTTCGCGCCGCCATCGAACGGCTGACCTTGTTCTGGCAGGGCTTTCGCAGCCATCGCGTGCTGCGCAGTGACTGGCCCGGGGTTATCCGTCAGGCCAGCCGCTTTGTCAGTCACAGCCTGCTCGGCCTCGGTCGGCAACTGCCGGTGGCGCTGCTCAACAGTTCGCCGCTGCGCGAACTGCTCAATGAAAAGCTGCACATGCCGGGCATCGCCGAATCCATCGCGCGCAAGCAATTGCACGCGGTGGCGGTGACCGCGTTCGGCTATGAGTCGGGGCAAGCGGTGACGTTCTATCAGGGCGGCGGCAAGATCGATGCGTGGTTACGCCATCGGCGAATTGGCGTGCCGACGCAGTTGTCGGTTGAGCATCTGTTGGCCAGCTCGGCGATTCCGTTGTTGTTCGCGCCGGTGAAAATCGGTGATGAGTATTTTGGCGATGGCGCCGTGCGGCAATCGGCGCCGATCAGCCCGGCATTGCACCTGGGCGCGAGCCGGGTGCTGGTGGTGGGTGTCAGCGGCAACCCGCGCGGGTTTGATCCGCAGCAGCCGCTGGAACGCGCCTACACCGGGCAACAACCGACGCTGGCGCAGATTGGCGGGCACATGCTCAACAGCACGTTTATTGACAGCCTGGAGAGTGACATCGAATTGCTCCAGCGTCTCAACCAGTTCAGCCACTTGATGCCCGCCGGCACGCCGACGCGTGAATTGGGTGTAGCGCCGGTGGAGGTACTGGTGATTTCGCCGAGTCAGCCGATCGACGAGATTGCGGCACGGCATCGCCAGGAGTTGCCGGCGGCGTTGCGTTTGTTTCTGCGTGGGCCGGGGGCGACCAAGACCAGTGGGGCAGGGGTGTTGAGTTATCTGCTGTTCGAGGCGGGGTATTGCAGCGAGCTGATTGATCTGGGGCGGCGTGATGCGTTGGCCAAGCGCGAGGAGCTGAGCCGGTTTTTGGGATTGCCATTTTAAAGCAAAAGATCGCAGCCTTCGGCAGCTCCTACATTGGAATGCGCTATCCCTGTAGGAGCTGGCGAAGCCTGCGATCTTTTGATTTTTATCAGAAGTGGAACTTCACCAGGAAGCTCGTAGTGCTCTGATTGGTCTTGAACGCGCCGGTATCGTCGATGCCGTACTTGTCTTTCCAGTAGTCGTATTCCACACCGACATACAACTGTTTCTCGCCGAAACTCAGCGCCTTGCCCAAGTCATATTTGATCTGTGGGTTGAAGTGCAGGTTGGCGTGGTAATCGCCTTTGGAGTTGGAGTCGTTGTCGGTGACCCAGTCCATGAAGCCGTCGATCAGGATGTCCGACTTGCCAACCGGGATGGTGTACGACCAGACCGGGGTGATCTGCCAGACGTTGTCGCCGGCGCGAGCACCTTGGGTGTGGCGCTGGTAGAAGTTCAACTGGAAGTAGTCGAAGCCCGGGATCGCCAGGTCGAAGCCTGGACCGATCAGGTACGACTCGGTGTCGCCTTCGCCGAACTCGTAAGTCATCGCCAACAGGACATCTTTGATCGGACCGAACTCGATCTTCTGGTCGAGCACCTTGCCCAGCGAGATGCGCGGGCTGAACTCGCCGTAGTAGGTATTAGGGCCGTTGCTGAAGTCCTTGCCACCGTTGTAGAAGATTTTGTCGAGGAAGAAGAAGTTGTCCCCGTACTTCCATGCATCGGCGTGTTCGAAGGTGACGGTCTGCTGGATGCGCGGGTTGACCTGGAAGTCCTTGCCATACAGGTAGGTCAGGCTGTTGTTCTGCCATTGCAGCAGGCCCTCGGCCATGGCCTGGCCGCCGGCCAACATCGATCCCGCGAGCATCAGGCTGGTGCACATACGTTTCATTCGGTTGCTCCCAAAGTAGGTGTTCCACGTTATTTTTTTAAGATCGGCGCTCTGGTGTGGCGCCTTTTTTCGTTACTGCAAAAACTCATCCGATCGGTCAGCTTCGTTGCTGTTAGCAAGAGCTGAGCCAAGGCTTTCGAAAAGCAAAAAAACACCCGCTCGGCTGCTGAAAAACAGTCGATTGAGTGTGTTTTCGGGATGCCTCGGTACTGACCGGGGCCGGGATAAGTTGGCTTTTCGGTCAGGAATTAAATCCGGGCTTTTTTTTAGACCGAATTCAGAAGGCCGCGGAGAATACTGACTCCTCGGCCCGCTCTCAAGTGCCCCGCAAAAGAGCACCGACGACAGGCATGGGGCACGGTTGCGGGCCATCCTAGAAATGCACCTTTACCAGCAGGCTGGCGGTGTTCTGATGGGTGTCGAAGTTGTGCGTGTTTTCGACGCCGTATTTATTTTTCCAATAGCTGTACTCGGTACCGACATACAGCTGTTTGTGGCTCCAGCCCAAGGCTTTGCCCAGGTCGTATTTGATCTGCGGATTGATATGCAAATTGGCGTGGTAGGTGCCGCGCGAGTTCTCATCGTTGTCGACCACCCAGTCGAGGTAGCCGTCGATCAGCACATCGGAATTGCCCAAGGGAAAGCTGTAGGACCAGGCGGGCGTGATCTGCCAGACGCCGTCGCCGGGACGCGGGCCTTCGGTGTGGCGGCGGAAGATGTTCAGGGTGACGTAGTTGAAGCCCGGCACCTTGAGGTCGAAGCCGGGGCCGATCAGGTAGGCCTCGCTGTCGCCTTCGCCGTACTCGTAAGTCATGGCCAGCAGGACGTCTTTGATCGGGCCAAACTCGAGTTTCTGGTCGAAGATCTTGCCGAACGAGAAACGCGGGGTGAATTCACCGTAGAACGCGTGCGGGCCTTTGTTCGCGTCTTCCTTGCCGTTGTAGAAGATCTTGTCGACGAACAGGAAGTTGTCGCCGTACTTCCACTTGTCGGCGTGCTCGAAGGTCAGCGTTTGCTGGATCGATGGGTTGATCGCGAAGTTCTTGCCGTACAGGTAGCTGAGGCTGTTGGTCTGCCACAGCAGCAAATCGCCGGCCATGGCCTGACTCGCGGCCAGCAGGCCGCCACTCAACAGAACGTTGGTTTGCGTGCGAATCATCTGTTGCTCCCTCTTGTTTTTATTTTTAAGGCGCAGAGCTGTTGCTTGCCCCCTGTGGGAGCGAGCCTGCTCGCGAAGAGGGCGTGTCAGTCGCCATCACTATTGAATGACACAGCGCTTTCGCGAGCAGGCTCGCTCCCACATGGGAATATCGTGTTGTCAGTGCTGGTGTGCGTGGCAGTCGTTGATCGCTGCGCGCTCTTTGCCGCCGAGAATGTTGAACAACAGGTTCAGCGTCAGTGCGCTGAGTGTGGCCATGGCGATGCCGCTGTGGGTGATCGGGCTCATCCACAGCGGCAGGTGCGCGAAGAACTCCGGACGCACCACCGGGATCAGGCCCATGCCGATGCTCACCGCCACCAGCAATTGGTTGCGACGGTCACCGATGTCGGCTTCCTGGAGAATCTTGATCCCGGTCGCGGCGACCATGCCGAACATCGCAATCGCTGCGCCGCCCAATACGGCCGGTGGAATCGACGCCACCAGAAACGCCGCTTTCGGCAGCAGGCTCAGGACGATCAACAAGCCACCGGCAACGATGGTCACCGAGCGGCAGCGCACGCCGGTCATCTGCACCAGACCGATGTTCTGCGCGAAAGAAGAGTGGGTGAATGTGTTGAAGAAACCCGCCACAAACGAGGCGCCGGCATCACACAGCAGGCCACGGCGCAGCATGCGCGGGCAGACTTCCTGGCCGGTGATTTTGCCCAGGGCGAGGAACATCCCGGTGGACTCTACGAAGATGATCACCACCACCAGACACATCGACAGGATCGGTGCCAGATCGAATTTCGGCATGCCGAAATGCAGCGGGGTGACGAACTGAACCCATGGCGCGTTGGCCATGCCGCTCAGATCGACCATGCCGATCGCACCGCACAGCAAGTAGCCAAAGCACATGCCGATCAGCACGGAGATATTGACCCAGAAACCGCGCATGAAGCGGTGAACCAACAGAATGGTGCCCAGCACCAGAGCGGCGATGGCCAGATAAATCGGTGAGCCGAATTGTGCAGCAGCGGCGCCGCCACCGGCCCAGTTCACGGCCACGGGGAACAGCGACAAACCGATCGAGGTGATGACCGTGCCCGTCACCAGCGGCGGGAAGAAGCGCACGACCTTGGACATGAACGGCGCGATGAGCATGCCGAAGAAACCGGCGGCAATCGTTGCGCCGAAGATGCCTTGCAGGCCGATACCGGGCATGCCGGCCATGGCGACCATGCTGCCGACGGCAGCAAAACTGGCGCCCATCATCACCGGCATGCGGATGCCCATCGGGCCTATGCCCATGGACTGCACGATGGTGGCGATGCCGGCGACCAGCAGGTCGGCGTTGATCAGGAAGGCAATTTCTTCACGACTCAGGCCAGCGGCCTGTCCAATGATCAGCGGTACCGCGATGGCACCACCGTACATCAGCAGAACATGTTGCAAACCGACCAGGATCAGTTGCAAAAGGGGCAATCGCTGAATGGCGGGTGCGTCGGGGATGCGCGCTTTGGAAAGCTCGGACATGCAACACCTCGGATCTTTTTTATTCTTGTGATTGAACAGCTGTCGGGTTGCTCACAGCTGTTTCTTTGCATCAGGTAAACCGCGTTGCGGTCAATCGCTGGCAAGCCAGCTCCCACACAGGCCGTACAAAACCCTGTGGGAGCTGGCTTGCCAGCGATGCTTTTACGGCTTAGTTGGTCTGTGCTCCCTGGGCGATCCATGCACCGATCAGGTCACGTTCCTGCTGGGTCATCTGCGTGATGTTGCCCAGTGGCATGATCTGCGTGGTGATGGCTTGCGCCTGGATGCGTGCCGCGTTCTGACGGATCTGCTCTGGGGTATCGAGCATCACACCCGCCGGAGCTGCGCTGAACAACGGGCTGGTCGGTTTGGCCGAGTGGCAAACCGCGCAACGTTCTTGAATCACGTTGTGCACTTTGTCGAAGGCCGGACCTGCATTGGAGGCTTGCGCCGGTGCTGCTGCGGGTTCGGCAGGGGCTGCCGGTGCCGCTTCAGCCGGTTTCGCGCCACCGCCCAGTGCCGTTTCCGGCAGCGGTTGGTACTCGATTTTGGCGGGTGCCTTGGCCACTTCCGGCGCGGTCGACATCGGCATCGGGCCGGTGACGTACGCCAGACTGATCATGCCCACCGCCGCAACCGGCAGGGTCCAGGCAAACTTGTGGCTGTCGTGGCGGGTGTTGAAGTAGTGACGCACCAACACCGCCAACACCGCGATCCCGGCCAGGATCAACCAGTTGTACTGGCTGCCATAGGTGCTCGGGAAGTGGTTGCTGATCATGATGAACAGCACCGGCAGGGTGAAGTAGTTGTTGTGACGCGAACGCAGCAAGCCTTTGGCTGGCAGCGCCGGATCCGGCGTGCGGTTCTCGGCAATCGCGGCAACCAGTGCACGCTGCGCCGGCATGATGATGCGGAACACGTTGCCGACCATGATGGTGCCGATGATCGCGCCGACATGCAGGTACGCACCACGACCGCTGAACACTTTGCTGAAGCCATACGCTGCGCCGATGATCAGCACGAACAGAATGAAACCGAGCAGAGCAGGGCGTTTGCCCAGGGCCGAGTCGCACAGGAAGGAGTAGATGAACCAGCCGATAAATAGCGAGCCGATACCGATGGCCACGCCTTCAGGGCCGCTCAGGGTGCTGCCCGGAGCCAGCAGGTAGAGCGTTGGATTGGAGTAGAACACCACGCACAGCAGCGCGATACCCGACATCCAGGTGAAGTAGGCTTCCCATTTGAACCAGTGCAGGTTTTCCGGCATCGCCGGCGGGGCCAGTTTGTATTTTTCCAGGTGATAGATACCGCCACCGTGGATCGCCCACAGGTCACCGGCCAGACCGGTTTTCGGGTTGACGCGGTTGAGGTTGTTCTCCAGCCAGACGAAGTAGAACGACGCGCCGATCCAGGCCACGCCAGTGATCATGTGAACCCAGCGCACGCTCAGGTTCAGCCATTCCAACAGATGTGCTTCCACAGTCTTTACCTCTCGCCTGTCACTCTTGTTGTCGAGTGATCAGACCTTCTCTTATTGGTGGGGGGCGAGGATCAAACGCTCATCCTCTTTGAAAAAATGCTCATCGCAGTTATTGCCTGTGCCACTGCGATCAACCACCAGGAAGTCATCCCGCTTTTCGATCGTCAGCACCGGGTGGTGCCAGACGCCGCGATGGTAATTAATGCCCTGCCTGCCGTTGGTGACGAAGGCGCGGACCAAGCCTGATACAGGTTCATCGCCAACTGGCGCGACCACGATCAGAAAGGGGTTGCCGAGCAGCGGAATGAAAGCCTGGCTGCCCAGCGGATGGCGTTCCAGCATGCAAACGGTCAGCGGCATGTCCTGCGCGTCGGCGCGGAATATGCTGATGATCGCGTTGTCCTCAGGCTGAGCGGTTTCGACCGTCGCCAGTTTATGGAAGCGCATGGTCGAACCGTTGTTGATCATGAAGTGATCGCTGCCGTCGGTTTCGATCACGTCACCGAAAGGGGCGAAGGCTTCTTTGGTCAGCGGTTCAATCTGTAGTGTGCGCATGCTGTTCTTCTTATCCGAATTCGTTGTCTGTTCACTGCATTTCCCTGTAGGAGCTGGCGAAGCCTGCGATCTTTTGACTTTGTTTTTAAGATCAAAAGATCGCAGCCTGCGGCAGCTCCTACAGGCTCAGCATTATTTAGCGACCTTGCCCAGAACGCGCAGGCGGCTCACACCACCATCCGGGAACACATTCAGGCGGATGTGGGTGATCGGGCCCAGTGCCTTGATCTGCTCGACGAAGGTGTGTTCGGCGTGCATTTCCAGCTTCTGGCTCGGCAGCAGTTCACGCCAGAACAGCGACTGGGTTTCGATCTGGCTGTCAGTACCGCCTTTCACGAACGCGCCCTGGATCGAGCAGGTGTCCGGGTAGTTGCCTTTGAAGTGCAGGGTGTCGACGACGATCTTCTCGATCTCGCCCGGATGACCCAACGCGACGATCACCCAGTCATTGCCCGGCGTGCGACGACGTGCGGTTTCCCAGCCGTCGCCCATGTTGATGCCACGGCCCGGGTTGAGGATGTTGCTCATGCGGCCGAAGTGTTCGTCGGAGCAGGCGAGGGCGCGGCCACCGTTCAGGGCTGCTGCCAGATCGACTTGCTCGTTGTCACCCACAGCGGACCAGTCGCGGAACGGAATGCCGTACACGCGCAGACGGGCGACACCACCGTCCGGGTAGATGTTGAAGCGCAGGTGGCTGAACGCCTGGTCGTTGCTGATTTCGTGGTAGTGGTGGCTGTTGCCCTGCAACTCGACGGCCGACAGCACTTCAGTCCACTGGGTGTTTTCATCAGGCTCGCCCGAGGCCAGGAAGCACGCTTCCAGAGAGGCCGATGGCGGGAAGTTGCCGGTGAAGAATGAAGTGTCGATGTCCACGCCTTTGATCGAGCCCGGTACGCCCAGACGGATCACTGCGCTGTCGAAGCCTTCGAAGCGCTTGCGGCGCGATTCCCAGCCGTCCATCCACTTGCCGTTATCATCGAACACGCCCTCCTTCCATACGGCCGGGGTCGGTTGGAACAGACGATTGGCGTCTGCGAACCAGTCATCGGTGACCGAAATGATTTTGGTGCCCAGACGGGCATCGGCCAGGTTGACGAATTTTTCGAAAGGTACGGCGTAAGCTTTCATTCTTCTTGTCTGCCTTTAATAAGTTGGCTGGGGATGCTTGCAAGACCCTGGGTGCTCTCCGCGTCTGATGCACTCGGGTCAGGCTTCGCTAAAGAGTCAGTAAACGGAACAGGGCGATCTTGTTGATCTCCGCCAGCGCGCATTTGAACTCGGTGTCGACCGAATTGTGAATACGCGTTTCGAACGCCGCGAGGATCTGATGCCGGTTGCTGCCTTTTACCGCCATGATGAAGGGAAACTTGAACTTGGCTTTGTAGGCGTCGTTCAGCTCGGTGAAGCGCTGGAACTCTTCGGCCGTGCATTGGTGGATACCGGCGCCCGCCTGTTCATTGGTGCTGGCTTCGGTCAGTTGGCCCTGGACGGCGGCTTTGCCGGCCAGGTCCGGGTGAGCGTTGATCAGCGCCAGCTGGCTGGCATGATCGGCGCTCAACAGGATGTCGCTCATGCGCTGGTGCAGGGTTTCGATCTCGTCGATCGAGGCATCTGCGCCCAGGTCGTAGGCCTTCTCGGCCACCCATGGCGAATGTTCGTAGATGTCGGCGAAGGCGTTGACGAAAGCGTCTCGGCTCAGGCTCGACGGTTGCAGGGTTTGAAAGCGGCTCATTGGGCGGCCCCTTGGTACGGGTGGGTTTCGTGCCAGTGACGCGCGATGTCGACGCGACGGCTGAACCACACCTGTTCATGACTTTTGGCGTATTCGATAAAGCGTTTGAGCGAAGCGAGACGGCCCGGACGACCGATCAGGCGGCAGTGCAGACCGATCGAGAGCATTTTCGGCGCTTCGGCACCTTCGGCGTAGAGCACGTCGAAGGCGTCTTTGAGGTATTCGAAGAAATCGTCACCCTTGTTGAAACCCTGCACCTGGGTGAAGCGCATGTCGTTGGTGTCGAGGGTGTACGGGATCACCAGATGCGGCTTGCCGGTCGGGTTGTTCGGTTCCCAGTAGGGCAGGTCGTCGTCGTAGGTGTCGCAGTCGTAGAGGAAACCACCTTCTTCCATCACCAGACGACGGGTGTTCGGGCCAGTGCGGCCGGTGTACCAGCCCAGTGGGCGCTCGCCGGTGATTTCGGTGAGGACGCGGATCGCTTCGAGCATGTGCTCGCGTTCCTGCGCTTCGTCCATGTACTGATAGTCGATCCAGCGGTAGCCGTGGCTGCAGATCTCGTGGCCGGCATCGACCATCGCACGGATTACATCCGGGTGGCGCTGAGCGGCCATGGCGACGGCGAAAATGGTCAGCGGAATGTCGAATTCCTTGAACAGTTTCAGGATCCGCCAGACGCCGGCGCGGCTGCCATACTCGTAAAGCGATTCCATACTCATGTTGCGCGCGCCTTGCAGCGGCTGAGCGGCAACCATTTCGGAGAGGAAAGCTTCGGACTCTTTGTCGCCGTGCAGGATATTGCGCTCGCCGCCTTCTTCGTAATTGAGCACGAACGACAGGGCGATGCGGGCATTGCCCGGCCAATGTGGGTGAGGAGGGTTACTGCCGTAACCGATCAGGTCGCGTGGGTAGTCAGCGCTCACTGCAGTCTTCCTTCTTGTTCATGACTGTTTCAAAGTCGGGATTTTGTGGCGGCCTGGCGGTGAGTTAACAGGCTGGCGTCACAGCGATGGGCTGATTGTATACAACTTTATTCGCAATTTGTAAGCCTGAATTTTCGCATTTTTCACCGACTGTCATCTTTTGCTGCTATTGGCGTGAGCCTGCAAGAAACCTGCCTGACCAGTCAGCTAATGGATGGGACGTGCAATGAATAGGCGTGTTGCTGACAGAACGCGAGGAAACCCCCGAATGGCGGGGGTGATATGAAAAATGTCGTTTTTATTGTGTACAATTTTTTTGAAAAGTGTCTTAATCAGTCGCTCGCCGCAGCTTTTCGTGCTCCGAATCGGTGCGGTCTCCTTTTTATCTGACTTCGGGAGGCGCGAGGTCTGACTGCTTCCAACGCAGGCAGGCGCGCAGAATCAATGGGACGTTTGACAACACACGTTTTGGACGCTGCACACGGTTGCCCGGGCAGTTCGATCAAGGTCGAGCTGTACCGCGTTGAAGGATCGCAGCTGGAATTGGTCGCCAGTGCGATCACCAACAGCGATGGCCGTGTCGATGCGCCACTGCTGCAAGGTGATGATTATCGTACCGGTGTTTATCAGGTGCAGTTCCACGCCGGCGATTACTACCGCGCCCGCGGCGTGCAGTTGCCGGAGCCGGCATTCCTCGACGTGGTGGTGCTGCGCTTCGGCATCTCTGCCGAACAGGATCACTACCACGTGCCATTGCTGATTTCGCCTTACAGCTATTCCACCTACCGGGGCAGCTGACCCCCAAGCAGCTGCCCCCACCGGGAAGCGACTGCGCATATAGCTTCTTTGGTCTTTCGCCCGCTCACACTGCGGGCTTTTTTTATGCCAGGCGCTCAGCTGCCTGCCGTCCGGGGGCACGAGATCTGTTGATCGCCAAGGTGTCGGGCGAAGCAGGGCGGACTGTGGTCCTGGTGGGTTTGGTCATTGAAGTGTCTCTAAGCGGTTCATGTTTTTTGCTTCGCTGTCCTGCGCGGTCATTGGTCTTTGAAAATGAACAGCGTTGTCTGTCCCAGAACATCTGTTTGGGTGCCGCCGAGCAGGTAGCTGAGCTTCTTTTCTGTGCGGTAAGTCGACAGAGGTTTTGGTTCGCTGCCGGATGTTTGCAGCACGACTTCACTGTGCTCAAAACGCTCAAGCCGAAATCGCTGCAGGCGCCCGTCGATAAGCGGCGGCAGTTTCAGCACGAATGCGTGATCGATTTTCTTGCGGTGAAACAACAGTTCGTTTTCCGCAAGCATGCTTGTCGGGTTGCTCACGACGTAACCGTCATCCTCCAGAACCTGCCTGAACAGCCTTCGCAGATTGGCCGCAGTGGGCGTTGTGGCGTACTCGTTCCAGTGGCGAGAGAAGCGCCCGGGATCAAAATCCAGGCGCATCAGGCCTTCACCCAGCGAAGAGGGAATGGCCAGGGTTTGTTCCGGTCCGGACGCCG
Organism: Pseudomonas sp. rhizo66; assembly: GCF_031931925.1. Classification (NCBI taxonomy): domain Bacteria; kingdom Pseudomonadati; phylum Pseudomonadota; class Gammaproteobacteria; order Pseudomonadales; family Pseudomonadaceae; genus Pseudomonas; species Pseudomonas sp. rhizo66. Next base: position 105,409 of record NZ_JAUJWZ010000020.1, on the reverse strand, counting down.
GGCGCAACATGAGTAGCGGGTCGGCCAGCTCTCGATTCGGTGCTCTGCGCCGATCTCTGTTGGCCCAGTAACGAAACACCTGGTTCATCAGCGCCAGACCGGGAGCAATGATGATTTCCGATCGGTTCGCCTGATTGAACATGGCCCGAGCGAGTGAGTTGACCGATTGATCCGACAAGTATTTGAAGGTTCTGGCGATGTACTGAGTGATCGGCATTTCGAAAGGCACGACATTGTCCATTACCGTCCATTGGTTGTTTCGTTTAACCGCCCACTTGGGCTGTAGCGACGGGTTGTCCCGCAGCATGTATTCGAAGGCGTCATACAGGGCGGGTGAGAACAACGGATGCTGCAGGTAAACCAGGCGCGGGTTGGCATTCAGGCCTTGTTGCATCACCCGGTAATACTGCCCGTCGATCTCGATATGCTGGCCCAGCGCTGGTCGGACACTGTGTCCCCAGTTTCGCCATAAGCCGAAGCTCAAGTTGATCGCGTCGGGGTTGTCCGAGAGCAGGCTTTCAGTCAGTGCCTGGGTGGCGTCTGTTCCTTCTTCCTGATGCAGGCGCTTGCTGTCGCGGGCCCTGGAGTCCGATATCTCGGTCGAGGCTTTGCGTTTTTCCTGCGGTGATCGTTGCGCTGCAGAATCGGTTTGTCCGGTCTTGCGGCGCCACAGCCGCGTCCCGGGAATTTGTTCGAACAATAGAGTAGATACTTCGCGCGCCGTCGCGGAGGTCTGCTGGTACTCACCGTTGGCGTTTTTACGCACCATGACGGTTCCTTCTGCAGTATCGATATAGGTTTTGCGGTGCTTGTCGTAGCGAACGCCATCCGGTGTCTGCAGGCGCGGGGAGAGCAGGGCGGCTACATCGGGGGCGAGGTAGATCGGCTGTTCCCCGGGAAGACGCTCAGCGGCTGCAGTTGCCCCGTCATTGTCTGGGTTGTGCGCCAGCCAACTGGGTCGTTCGAAGATCCAGACGGGCTGGCGCTCGGTTTTGATCAGGAAAGGACCCGCCAGATGCGGAGTGAAGTTGAAGGGAATCTGGTAGCGGCCATCGTGATGGATTTCGACCAGCAGATGCCCTTCGTTTTCAACGTGGGCGTACAGCTTTCCATCCGGACTGGTGAACAATCCGCTGTCGGGATCCAGCCGTTTTAACAGGTGTACTTGATCGGCAGGCCAGGTGATTGAACGCAGAGCGGCCTCTACCGACAAGGGGTGGACGACGGATGCGTTGTGAATCTGCACTGACGGTTGATGCCCGGAAGTGCTCGGCAGGTCTGCAAAGGATTGCGTGTTTTCGCCCAGCATTCTGGGGGAAGTGCCAGCGGTATTTGTACGTGTATCAGGCGCAGTAACACCGGCCACACGCTTGGGTGGTTTGACCATTAACTGAATCTCGTAATTTGAATTGTGGGGTGTGCAGGTGTTCGGACTTGCGCCGCACCGTTCAGGCGTTCGGCAGCGGCTCAGCCCTCTCTCACAATGAACAGCGTCGGGTTATCAGCGGATAAATGTTGTATCCCCCCCACCAGATAGATGACTTCGGTATGAGCCAGCTGGCTCTCCAGCAACTGTTTTTGCGGCACGCTGAGCCTGGTCAGATAGGTGGGGTCGGTGAGTTCGGTCCCTGCGGGGGTGGTGCGAGGAACCTGATTGCCAGCGATGCGTGGCAGCTTCAATACGAATACAGCGGCAACGCCCGGGCGGTGAAAGAACAATGCGCCTTCACTGAGTCGGCGCGTGCTCGGATTAATGCTGTAGCCGTTGTGTTGCAGGAGGGTCACCAGCAATCCCCGCAGGTTTCCTGGTGTAGGCGCCGCTGCATAGTGGGCCCATTCCTGAGGAAACCGTTGTGGATCGAAATCCAGGCGCTGCAGCACGGCTGAGTTGTAAGCAGGCAACGTGAGCAAACCGCCGCCGGCGAGATGCCCGGGCGGCGTCGGCAGTATTGGCAGCATGACCAGAGGATCCGACAGGCTATGCAGAGGGGGCTCGTTATTCACCCTGTCCAGCCAGTGGCGGAAGGTCAGCGCCATCGCCGAAAGTCCATGAGCGTTGATGCCCTGAGGCAGTGAAACCCGATCGAATACCGCCCGCGCGAGGTTGCTGGTCGACTGCTCAGACAAGTAGTTGTAGGCGGCGGAAACATACTGGGTGGTGGACATTTCGAACGGTGGAGCGTTGTCCACAACCTTCCATTGGCCTTGGCGTTTAAGTGCCCATTTCGGTTGACGCGAAGGCTCATGACGCAGCATGGTTTCGAACGCGTCATAGCGGTCCGGTGAAAATCCCGGGTGTTGCAAATAGACCAGTTCGGTGGTGTCACTGACGCCTTGGGCGACAATCCGAAAGTATTGCCCGTCGATTTCTATCGACTCGCCGGAACCGGGTTTTGCGGCTTTTCCCCAGTTTCTCCATTGCCTGGCGGAAAGATCCAGAGCACCGCTCGGCTGGGCCAACAGATGTTCGATCAACGTGCTGGCACCGGTCGCGACATGAGTCTGTTCGTCCAGGCGTCGGCTCGGGCCGGGTACGGCATCGGTCGCTTCGGTGGGCAGTGGATTGATTTCGACCGGGTGGCCTTGCTGTGGCGCGTCGATTTCACGCCAGAGTTTTGTCCCCGGAATCTGTGCAACCCTTTGTCCCGTCGGTGTTGATTCCCCGGCATATGTCTGACGCCAGCCTTCTGCTGTTTTACTCACCATGACCATGCCGCCGAGCATTTCGACATAGGTTTTTTTGCGCTTGTCGTAGCGGAAGCCTTCTGCGGTTCCAGGCTGCAGCTTCAGATGGTTTGCCGACTCGGGGTTGATATAGACCGGATGCGAGGGTCTTTCGCTGCTGTAAGTACCGGACAGCGGAGACGGCCCGGCTTCGCTGGATTGCTGCCTCACCCAATCAGCGGTTCGCGCTTCGCTCAATTGGCGTTCCCGGGGGAGCGGGCGACTGACGATAACGCTGGGGCGGTCGGCGGGCGCTTCCGACAACGCGTCTGAGCGCGGATTGACGGTCATCATGCCCGGATCGGAGTAACCCGGTTCAACGGGAAGTGTTGCGAGTGAAGCAGGTAGAGGATTGGCGTCTGGGCCTGACGCCTCCGGTGACGCCTTGCGAGGAATTTTCCTGGGTGGTTTTGCCATTGACTTGCTCCGATGAATCGCTGATCAGTGGTGCGGCCGGATATTCGGGAAGCGGATTCGATGTGCAATTTCGCAGCATCGTGCTTGCCTGGCCCATTGGCTTCAAAGGAGTGATGTTCGGCAAAAAAACGCCACGGTGTGCGGTATATATGTATTGCGATGAGGGTAAATGCTGCAGGGTGTTGCGAGACTTACGAGGGCAATGCCAACTCGCGCTGGCAGGGCCGGCGCGAGTTGTAGCGGGCTCTCAGCGTTCCCTGATCACGAACACCGAATCCGGAGTCGACTCAACCTTCAATACGCCTCCGATGAGCCAGACCACTTTGTTTTCCAGGGTCGCGGTGGTCAGGGCGTGAAACGCCTCGTTGCCTATCCTGGCCGGCAAGCCGGGGTCTGCCAGTTCATTGCCCGGGGTATGGGACAGGCCGACATGATCCACCGCACCCAGTTTCATAAAATAAATCCGCTCACTGGTTCCGCGCCTGAATACCAGCGTTGGCATGCGGTGTTCGTATGTCAGGGGAAATATGTCATAGCCGCTGCGAACCAATAGTGCGCCCAGCAGGCGTCTGAGGTTCAGATCGGTCGGGTAGGTTTTGTAGTGGGTCCACTCGACGGGAAAATGCTTGGGATCGAAGCTGAGCCGTTGCAGTTCGCCGTCGACCTGGGAGGGCATGCGGATGAGTTTTTTTCCCTTGAAATCGATGGCGGGTGCCACTGCCAGCATGTTCAGCGGGTCGGCGTACGCAGGTGACGTGGGAAATGGCCTTTGTTTCCACTGATGCAGGACTGCCTGAATGTTGACCAGCCCGGTGCCGGTAATCATCGGTGAGTTGTCCGCGAGTTCGAACAGCCTTCTGGCGACGGCCCGTGCAGTGTCGTCAGAGAAGTCGGGAAACGTCTTCGCAACCGAGTGCGATATCGGTTCATCAAAAAAGCGTTTTCCGGGGTGTATTTCGCCCGGATCGTTACCGATGCGGAAGGTTGCAACAGGCTGTATCGAGGGCGCCGTATGGAGCATTTGTTCAAACGCATCGAAGTGTGTCGGCACAAAGTCAGGATGTTGCACAAAGTAGACTTTGGGGGTGGGGGTGGAGCCAGTCGGCACAATTGGATAGTGAAGCCAGCCGAGCTGCACCGACTCCACCAGTGGTGGTTTGTTCAGATGGCCCCAGGGTAGCCAGAAAAACGGTGTTTGCTCGGCTGGAGCGCTGGTGTCCGGGGTTCTGGGGGGTAGTGGTTGCTCGGGGGCGTTGATCCGCGCGCGTTTGCTTGGGCCAGGTTGTGGGTCGTCTGCTTCGGCAATTGGCCGGGATCTGCCTGCTGCAGGATGTTCGGGGATTGGCAAGTGCGGATGCTTGCGGCGCCAGAGTACCGTTCCTGGAATCTGCTCAAAAAATACATCGGGCAAGTCTCTGCTGGTTGCCGAGGTCAGTTGATATTCACCTTGCTGGTTTTTCCGAACCATGACTGTGCCGTCTGCGGTATCGACGAACGTATGTTTGAGTTTGTTGTATCGGATTCCACCCGATGAGAGTTCTGCTCTGGTCAGCGTTTTTGCGTCATCGGGCGCCAGGTAAGAGAGGGACGGCGGCGTGGCAGGGGTGCCGGGTCGAGACTGGGTTGATTGCCAGCCGGGGCGCTGGATGTGCCAACTGGCCTGACCTTCAATCCTGATCAGTACCGGGCCGGGAACACCGGGTGCAAAGGTCAGCGGAACGTAGTAGTTGCCTTGCAGATCCCGTTCGACAACGAACCGGCCTTCGTTGCCGATTTGCGCATAGGTTCGCTGGTCCGGACCCGTGAACAACCCCGTGTTTTCTCCGCTGGGTGTCAGCTCGCTCAATCGATCCTGTGGCCAGGCGATTGCACTGCGGGCGGCGCGGTAGGTATCGGGCATATCACTGACGATGACGGCGGGCGGGCGAGTGGTGGAGGTGCCGGGGGCTGAGGATCCCGTGGTCGAGTCGACGCCAGACAGCGCTGGGTCAGGCATGTTGGCAGTGACGCGAGTACCCGAGCCTGACTGTGCAGGTCTTGTTGTAACAGTGGTATCCGCTGCCGCCGTCACGGGAATTTTTTTGGGTGGTTTGGCCATGTGAAGTTACTCGTTGAGTGGTGATGCGCAGGCACGGAAGTGCCTCAGCGCATTTTTCAGGCGCACTCGTCCGCCTCCCGATGGAGATGTTCGGCGACTGCAACTTCGGAGTGCGCACGTGGTTATCGGTTTTCGACTGGCGTGTGGCGCGTCAAGCCGCAGGTGCGCTTATCAACGGAGGTGGCGCAAAGAGGGTGAGGTCTTGATGGCTGCAACGATTGATCACGTGCAGTGCTGAGTATTCAACACGAGATTTGTCGCTGCGCAGAATCCAGCCGTACGCAGGAAAGTTGTAACTAAGCGCCCCGGGACGGTTGTCGGCGAGGACGATGTTGCTCGCTTTGATCTCTTTATTGGCCATCGATGCAAAGACTTCTGGCAAGGCTTTCGCCGGGTCGGGTTCTTCAAAGAACCGTGCATCCAGACCGTCCTGGTAAATCCTGTCGAAGGAAAGATCGACGGTATGGACGACACCTTGCTCGGTAATCACGCGTACCTGATCGATCAGGTCTTCGCTTTCGTATTCGGGCAGATGAATAATGCAGGTGCCGACGAGCAACTGGTTGTTTTCCAGCTTGATCTCGACTTTGCCAAGTTTTGTCGCATCGAGGTCCCAAGTGGAGGAGTAGGGCAGTCTGGCAGGGGCGTTTGCAAGTGCTCCCGGGGTAGACAATCTGATCGCTATATCGGCAACCAGATGAATCAGGTAGGTGGAGCCAGTACCTTCAAGATTCTGGATCGAGGTTTGCTCGGGGTAGGAAAAAAGCGAACCACATCCTGCTCTGTCGAATTTGAAGGGTTTGGTGTCAGGTAATTCAAAGGGGGTCTGGTCTGTGCGACGTCGCAGCGGCAGTGAAAGCTGCGTTGTCCAACGATCAAAGCCATACCGATTATGTTTTGTAAGGGGGCAAACATCAGTTTCTGGTGTTAGTCGTGCATTGACGGTGACGCCGCCCTTGAAAATGAGCACGACTCTGTAGTTGGGACGGACGGCCATGGTTCTCAAGATCCTGGTCATGTTTCTGGGATCAATTCCACCCTCCGCATAGGCGAATTCTTTAAGCTTCACTGTGTTTTGGCCAAAGTGATAAAGCAGATTACATCCAACGAAGAATTCTCGATTTTCTTTCCACTCGCCTGAGCCAAAGTGCGCCTCAACTTTTGTCAGTTCGTTGATGTCGTAATCCAGATGCAAACGAATGACCGCCTCGGTACGTTTCACCGCCCAGAGTGTCGTGTCTTTCCTGGATCTTGGCAGGTAGTAACTCACCTCGCGCTGATGATTGATCGAACACTCGGGTGCGTGAAGGATAAGAGGTCTTTCTGGTGTTCCTTTTTTTACAACGACGACTTCGATTTCGAGGTTGTGGCCATTTTCGAGACTGTCGGGCAGGTCAGGCGCGTCAGGCAGTTTTAACGAGTAACCGTCGCCGGTCATGAACAGGAAATTATTATTCTGCAATACGAAGTTGTTTGCGTTTTTCTTATACAGGCCTTGAATGATCACTACGCTTTTCGGGTTGTCCGCGAATGCGAAGCGGGAACTGATGATCAGCGCGCCATTCTCGATCGTCCAGCTTTCGATCAGTTCGTATTTCCAGTTGAGCAAAACAATACTGTCATCTGCGCCGTCTTCGATGATGGCGATTCGGCCTCGTTTGTGGCCGATGATATATTCGTCAATGCCTGCCTCACCCGAGGCTGTTGCGCCGGGATACGACAGATGGATCTGATCATTCCCCGGCCCCGCATTGATGGTGTCTTCGCCGCGCGAATAAATGATGTTGCGTTGATCCGAACCGGTCACAACACTACTCGCCCCGCTGACCGTTTCAACATTCTCGATACCTTCGAGGAGGCTATGGAGGGTATATTTTTCGCCCTCTTCGGCCGATGGGTCGGTTGCGATTATCTGCAGGGTTTGTGCGAGCAGATCAACGTCATAACCTTTTTTATCGGTACGGCCTGTGTAATTGCTGCCCGCCAGAACAAGGGTGTCGGTGCCCGCGCCGCCTTTTAGTGTCGAGTACTCGGAAACCTGAATATCCTGTTCAAGAAGATCTCCAGCCGCCTCAAACACGAAACGGTCGTCTTTTTTACCTCCGGTCAGCTGTTTTTTCCCTGTCCGAAAATGAAAGCTGTTGGGTTTGTTTTCAACGCCCACGATTGAGTCCTGACCTTCGCTGATGAACCACAGAATGCCTTTGTTTTCGCCCGCTGTTCCCAATTCCGCGCCGGGCGTGTCCTTGGTAACTCCGTTGCGAGCGTCAATGACGTCGTCGCCTCCTTTAATCTGGGGGACTTGTATCGTTTCCCAGTAATCCTGTTTGGTCCACCAATTGCGCTTAAATACGCGGGTAGGTTTGAGGTGGACTTCGAACTTGCCATTAACGATGGCTTCGGTTGTGTCCTTTAATTGCCCAGTCAACAGTTTTCTGGCTGTTTCTTTCAATTGTTTAGTGTTTTGGAATCTGGTTTTCGCCAGCAAATAGCGGTTTTGCACAGCTTGATCAGGTTCCATCATGCAGAATGAAAACCAGCCTGTGCGCCAGCGCTCGTCCAGCGTCAGTTCGATGTAGTCATCAATGTCGTCGACCACGCGCACTGCGCCATAGACTTGCGATCCGATGGCCAGGATCGCTCCAGCCGCAAGCCCGACGGGACCTGCGAATGAAAAGCCTGCCAACGCTGCCGCGCCGAGGATGACCGTCATGGCGGCGCTGGTAATACTCAATCCAGCGCTCACGTAGTGATCCATGGCTTCTTTTCCGACGGTATTGTCAGCGGCATTGATCGATCTGACCGCAGTGAAGATATCGAACGGCAATGTCAGCGCACCGCCGATCAAACCGCCGGAGCGACCCAGCCTCAGTGCAAACCGGGTTTTGGCAAAATCCATCAGAGCACCTTGCCCGGCCGAGAGCATATTCGACGCAATTTTGCTGACGGCGATGTCCACAACGATGGACCCCACTTCCGTACCAATGCCCACGCTGTTGATTACAACCTCGGTGGTGTTGTTTGCTTTGATAGCATCCACCACACCGCGCAAACCCATGAATATGCCGAAACCCTGAATGCCGACACTCGAACCAAGCGCGGCGTAACTTTTTGTCAGTGACACCCAGCGAGGGTTATGTTTGGGCAGATTCGCGTGATACAGGTCCAGTTTTTGTGCGGAGCCCAGTAGTTTTACCAACTTGCTAAGGTAGTTACCTTCGTCTGTCGCGGCTGGCGAACTGTCTCTTATCAGATGGGGTGATGTCAGCGGGCGTTCGCTGGCCATTTCAAACAGTAGTGCCGGCAACAAGTAACGGTCCTGCCCCGTTGACGATTTCATGTGGTGTTCAATAGCGACAGCGTCGAATTGCAGCGAGTTGATAAACGATCGCTTGGGTACCCGCAAGTAAGTGTTCCTGCCGTTTAGCGGCTGCCCCTCAAGCGTTGCGCCCAAGGCATCGAGGGAAACTCGTGTGATTGAAATGCTGCCGATCTGCAGCGGGCCGAACACCGAGTCGGCGATTTGCAACTGATCTGTTTTGCTTTTGCTTTTTGGACTTGTTGTTTCATCGGTGATGCGTTTGAGGTCAATGGTCGAGGCATGATGCTCATTGCTTTCAAAACGCATGTCTGTAATGACGACAGCGTCGGTGATTTCCGCAGTTTCCAATAACGCGTTGCTTATCATGGTGGCCATCTGAACTTCCTTGTTCTGGCAGGTTTTGTTGATGCAAGTTGTGATAGTACGGTCGCTTTTCTAACGATGTACATCAACGGGTTGTTGCTGTGTATTGCGCGTCAGAGAGGCAATTGTTATGGCGGGGATATGTAACGAGCAACACGCAAGGTTGCCGGGAATGCCATCCTCGACTTGAGTTTCTCAAGTCAGGATGGCGACAGATAGACAATAAAAGCTGACTCGGTGATTCAGGTGTTTTAGTGGCTGCTGAGCAACGATGCCGCGCCCGCGCCACCGAACAAACCGGCACTGATGCGGTTGAACCAGCTCTGTCCTTTGCCGCTGCGTAAATAACGCGCTGCGCCGTGGGCGCCGAGTCCGTAGGCCAGTTTGCACAGCAGATCCAACAAGGTCCAAGTGGCGATCATCACCAGCAATTGCGGTAGGAAAGGCTGTTCGGCGCTGAGGAATTGCGGCAGGAAAGCGGCAAAAAACAGGATGTCTTTCGGGTTGCTGGCGCCCAGTACAAAGGCGCGTCCGAACAACGCGCGAAACCGTGGAACGGCGGCCGCTTGTGGCACGACGGCGCCCACCGATGGCTGACGCGATTGCTGCCAGCTCTGCCAGGCCAGGTAGAACAGGTACAACCCGCCGACGATTTTCAGGGCACTGAACAGTTGCTCCGATGCCAGCAACAAGGCGCCCAGCCCCAGCGCCGAAGCACTGAGCAGGCAGATCGAGGCGAATACACCACCGAGAAATGCCGGATAAGAACGGCGCAACCCATAGTTCAGACTGTTGCTGATCATCAACAACGACAGTGGCCCCGGAATCAGGATCACCACCAATGCAGCGCCGCTGAACAGCAGCCAGGTTTCCAGACTCATCACTTTCCTCCTTTTTTGTTGTACTCAAGAATGCGCAAAAGCCCCACCCGATCGGGTGAGGCCGTGTTGAAGCCAGAACCGCGTGACGCTTACAAGAAGATGAACTTGGCGATGAAGATCGCGCAGAGCACCCACAGGCTCACGGAAATTTCCCTGTACTTGCCGGTACCGGCCTTCAACGCCACGTAGGTGATGAAGCCCAGCGCGATGCCGTCGGCGACCGAGAAGGTCAGTGGCATCATGATCGCAGTCACGATCGCCGGGATGGCGTCAGTGGCTTCGTCCCATTCGATGTGGGCCATGCCGCCCATCATCAGCATCGCAACGTAGATCAGTGCACCGGCGGTGGCGTAAGCGGGAATCATGCCGGCCAGCGGTGCGAAAAACATTGCCGCTATAAATAGCACACCTACGGTGACTGCGGTAAGACCAGTCCGACCGCCAGCGGCTACGCCAGCGGCACTTTCTACATAGCTTGTTACGGGAGGAACGCCGACCACAGCGCCGAAGACGCTGGAGGCACTGTCGGCTTTCATCGCGCGGGAGAGGTTTTCGATGCGGCCGTCAGCGTTGACCAGATTGGCGCGCTGGGCGACGCCCATCAGGGTGCCGGCGGTGTCGAACATGTGTACAAAGAGGAAGGCGAGGACCACGCTGATCATGCTGACGTTAAACACGCCGGCGACGTTCATGGCCATGAAGGTCGGGGCCAGACTCGGTGGAGTCGACATGATCCCTTCGTAGTGCACGATGTCCAGCCCCCAACCGGCCAGGGTCACGGTGATGATGCTGATGAGGATTGCGCCGAACACGCGGTGATAGCTGAGGATCGCGATCATCAGAAAGCAGATGGCCGCGAGCAGCGGGCCAGGTTCGCGCAGGGAGCCGAGTTTGATCAGGGTCGCTGGACTGTCGACGACGATGCCCGCGGTTTTCAGGCCGATCAGGCCGAGGAACAGACCCACACCCGCACCCATCGCAAAGCGCAGACTGACCGGAATACTGTTGAGCAGCCATTCACGAATCCGCGAGAAGGTCAGGATCATGAACAGCACACCGGAGACGAACACCGCACCCAGCGCCGTTTCCCAGTTGTAGCCCATGGTGCCGACCACGGTGTAGGTGAAGAAGGCGTTGAGGCCCATGCCCGGTGCCAGGCCCACCGGCCAGTTGGCGTACAGGCCCATCAACAGGCAGCCGAGTGCGGCGGCGATACAGGTGGCGACGAAGGCTGCACCATGGTCAATCCCGGCATCGGCCATGATGTTCGGGTTGACGAAGATGATGTAAGCCATGGTGATGAAGGTTGTCAGACCGGCAATCAGCTCGGTCTTCACCGTGGTGCCGTGCAAGCTGAGTTTAAACAGACGTTCCAGCAGGCCACTGCGTAATGGTGGCGAGAGGTCTAGCGTCGATGCTTCGGATTTGCGGCTTTCCACAGCGAGTACTCCTCAAGAGTTTTATTGTTATTTCCAGGGCCGGACCCATGAGGGGTGGCAGCGACCCTTTGAGGTATACGCGAATTTGTTGACCATAAGGTCAGGAACTCGCACGCTGTGGATTATGCTTTTGTGTACAAATAAAGCAAATATTGTTTTTGATTTTGTTTACGAAAGTTCCGTCGATAGGGATATATCGCCCTTGATGGCCCCGATCTCTGGTGTCCACAAAACCTGTGGGAGCTGGCTTGCCAGCGATGAGGCCCGAACAATCAATCAATAACTGTCTGGGTATTCCCCAGAGCCAAATTCACCGCCAACCAGCCATTCACCGCCGCCTCGCCAGCCTCGGCAAACACCCGCTCCAGTAACTTCACCTGTTCACGCCGCAGCGCCTGTTCAAACTTCGCGCCTTCGGCCGTCAGCTCCAGCAGACGCTTTCGCTTGTCGGCCTCCGACGCGACGCTGTCGACCAGATGCATTTCCTGTAACTGCCGCAACGGCATGTTTAAGGCCTGCTTGCTCACGCCAAGCAATCCCAGCAATTCCTTCACGCTCAAGTTCGGGTATCGGGCGATGAAAAACACAATGCGCTGATGCACCCGCGACAGCCCACGGCGCTCGAGCATTTCATCAGCCTTGGCGGTAAACGCCTGGTAGCCGAAGAAAAACGCTTCCATCGCCTGTTGTTGGCTAGCGGGGTTTTTAAGGTCAAGCATATTGACGTACTCGCTCAAGCTGTCGTAATTTCAGTCAACCAGTTTGACTCATTTTTCCCATGCCTTGCTACCGGTGACTTCCATGGCTTTTTCCGAACGTGTCGCGCGCCTTAAAAGTTCTTTGATCCGTGAAATCCTTGCCGCCGCCCAACGTCCGGAGGTCATGTCGTTCGCGGGCGGCTTGCCGGCCGAAGCCATGCTGCCGAAGGTCGAGTGGGCCGACATGCCACTGTCGCTTGGCCAATACGGCATGAGCGAAGGTGAGCCGGCATTGCGCGAAGCGTTGGCAGCGGAGGCGAGGGCGCTTGGCCTGGCGTGCACGGCGAGTCAGGTGCTGGTGGTCAGCGGCTCGCAGCAAACCCTCGATCTGGCGGCCAAGCTGTACATCGACAAGGGCACGGAAATTTTGCTTGAAGCGCCGACCTATCTCGCCGCACTGCAAATTTTCCAGCTGTTCGGCGCCGATTGCCTGACTGTGCCGCAAGAGGCCGACGGCCCGAACCTGGCGCAATTGCGCAGTCGTCTTGAACAGCACCGGCCAGCATTCATCTACCTGATCCCGACGTTCCAGAATCCGTCCGCCGTGCGCTACAGCGAAGCCAAGCGTGCAGCCGTAGCGGCATTGCTCGATGAATTCGGTGTCACCCTGACCGAAGATGAACCCTACCGCGAACTGACATTCGATGGCGATAGCGCGAAACCGATTGCCGGGCGTCTGCAGAGGGCGAGCTGGATCTACACCGGCACCGTGTCGAAAACCTTGCTGCCCGGTTTACGCGTCGGCTACTTGATCGCCAGTCCGGACCTGTTCCCGCATTTGCTAAAGCTCAAGCAATCGGCAGATCTGCACACCAACCGCATCGGTCAGTGGCAGGCGTTGCAGTGGATCGGCAGCGACAAGTATCAGCAGCATCTGAGCGAGTTGCGCGCCTTCTATCGACAGCGGCGCGATGCCTTTCAGGCGGCGCTGGAAACACACTTTTCTGATCTGGCCGACTGGAACATGCCACAGGGCGGGCTGTTTTTCTGGCTGACGTTGAAGCAGCCGCTGGACACGCGAACGTTGCTCAATGAAGCGTTGGCCAATGATGTGGCGTTCATGCCGGGGGAGCCGTTCTTTCCGGAACCGGATAACAACCTTGGGCATTTGCGCTTGAACTTCAGCCACATCGATCCGGCGCGACTGGATGAAGGATTGAAGCGATTGGCGGCGGTGGTGCGCCAGGCGCAGCTAGAGAAAGCGGCCTGAAAAAATAAACCGGCTCACAGGCCGGTTTATTTTTGACTGGGATTTGCCGTGGCTGAGAGGGCCTCATCACTGGCAAGCCAGCTCCCACAGTGATCCGTGGCGTTCACAAAACCTGTGGGAGCTGGCTTGCCAGCGATGAGGCCATCAGCATCACCACATAATCATCAGACCGTCGCGAAGCGCTTATCCAGATAATCAATAATAACCTTGGACTCATACATCCACGTCGTCTGACCATTCTCTTCAATGCGCAGGCAAGGTACCTTGATCCGGCCGCCCTGATCCAGCAGTGTCTGACGATCCTGCTCGTTGTTCTTCGCATCCTTGAGCGCTACCGGCACATTCAAACGGCGTAGCGTGCGGCGGGTTTTCACGCAGAACGGGCACGCATGGAACTGATACAGGGTCAGGCCTTTCGCGGCGGCATTGACCTGCGCCTGAGTTTCGGCAGGGCGCTGTTTCTTGCCCGGTCGAGTGATGAAGTCGATGAAGATAACCAGTTGGCCGAGGCCGACACGAAGCGCTTTGACGAACACGTTTAAAGCCTCACGGTGCAATTGAGAAAGGCGCGCAGCTTACCCGATTTTTCTCGGGCGAAAAAAACCGGCGATGAATGCCGGTTTTCTTCACAGCGCAAATTACTTGATGAGGCTGAGGAATTCGCTGCGGGTCGCTGCGTTTTCACGGAACTCACCGAGCATCACCGAAGTGATCATCGACGAATTCTGCTTCTCGACACCGCGCATCATCATGCACATGTGCTTGGCCTCGATCACCACGGCTACGCCCAGCGCGCCGGTGACTTGCATCACCGCATCGGCGATTTGACGGCTGAGGTTTTCCTGGATCTGCAGACGGCGGGCGTACATGTCGACGATCCGTGCGACCTTCGACAGGCCCAGCACTTTGCCGCTCGGGATGTACGCAACATGCGCCTTGCCGATGAACGGCAGCAGATGGTGTTCGCACAACGAGTACAACTCGATGTCCTTGACCAGCACCATTTCGCTGTTGTCGGAGCTGAACAGGGCACCGTTGGTGACCTCTTCAAGCGTCTGTTCATAACCGCGGCAGAGGTACTGCATGGCTTTGGCGGCACGCTTCGGCGTGTCGAGCAGGCCCTCGCGGGACACGTCCTCGCCCAATTGGCCGAGAATCGCGGTGTAATTCTGTTCCAGGGACATGAAACTACCTGTGGGGGATTTTCGCAAAGGGCAAGGGTACGGTGGCGGACACAACCCTGCAAGTTCGGTGTAACGCGATTATTCGTCGCGGCCTTCCATCATGGTGCGTTTGAGCATCACGTAAACCGCGCCGGCGCCGCCGTGTTTTGCTTGGCACGAGCAGAAGCCCAGCACTTGGGCGTGCTGGCGCAACCAGGTGTTGACGTGGCTTTTGATCATTGGCCGCTTGCCGTCCAGGCGTACAGCCTTGCCGTGGGTGACGCGCACGCAGCGGATTTCGAATCTGGTCGCTTCGGCGAGAAATGCCCAGAGCGTTTCCCGGGCCTTTTCCACGCTCATGCCATGCAGGTCGAGGCTGCCTTCGAACGGAATCTGGCCGACCTTGAGCTTGCGCATCTGACTTTCCTGCACGCCGTCGCGTGACCACATCAACTCGTCTTCCGGGCCGACGTCGATTACGAACTGATCAGACAGACCATCCACGGTAGCGGTGTCGGTGCGCACGGTGGCGGACTGGCGCAGCTTGGCGATCTGTGCGCGGTCAGCCTTGGGTTTGCCGGTGTCGGCGCGGTCGTGCTTGATCGGCTTGACGCCTTGGATCGCACTTTTGAACAGGGAAAAATCGTCGTCTTGCATGTCAGCCTCCGCGAAGGGCGGCCAGTTTACCCAAGTCGAAACAAAACGGCCCGGCAAAAAGCCAGGCCGGTGATTCAGTCGTGTTTTTTCATCAGGTGCGGGGACATGTTCAGCTCCCGCGATTGCCGGGCGCGCCGGCGGCAGCGACGCCACAGGGCGACACCGAAATACAGAAACAGCAAGCCGACCGCCAGAATGATCGCCGACCCCATCGGCGTGGCATTCAAATCACCGAGCGCCGGCGGGCGCCCGAGCAGGCTGGCGGCCCCGGCCATCGCCAGCAGCACGCCGAACGTCGCCAGAATGGCGGCGATCGCCGCGCCGAAGCGAAAACGCCAGTTGCTTTGGCCTTTGGGCCGCAAGCGGCGTGCGTCAAATCCATCGGATAACTTCATTCCGACCTTCCTCAATGGGTATCGGCCCTTCGACCGGGAGTTGACCGGGTTGTTCCTGAGGCTATGGCATTTGCGGCAAATGAGAGGATTTTGCAGATGAGCGGCGCCGTGAGCCGCTCATCAGGGCAGATCAGATCAGGTCTTGAGTCAGCGCGAGGGTGGCGAAGTTGTCCGCCATGATCGCCATTTCGGCTTCCTGCACTACGGCGGCGCTGAGCACGCGGCCCTTGAACGGCAGGTCGCGGGTGGCGCAGGCGTCTTCGACCAGGGTGCAACGGAAGCCCAGATTCTTTGCCGCACGTACGGTGGTGCTGACGCTGGAGTGGCTCATGAAACCGCAGACGATCAGGTCCAGCGAGCCGAGGTTTTGCAAACGGTCCAACAACTCGGTGCCGTGGAACGCGCTCGGCAGCAGTTTGCCGATAATGGTTTCATCGCCCTGTGGCTCGAGGCCGGGGATGAATTCGCCGCGTTCGCCCTGCGGGTCGAACAGGCCGCCGACGGTGCCGAGGTGACGCACGTGCACGATCGGCCGACCGGCTGCACGGGCTGCGGCAACCACTTGCTTGATGTTCGCGACGGCCGCGTCCATGCCGCTCAGGGCCAGCGGGCCACTGAGATATTCTTTCTGGGCATCGATGATGACCACGGTGGCATGGCTCAGTGTGGCCGCTGCGTAACCGCGACCGCTGAGTTGAAACATCGTTTTTGGAACGGACATTCTGGGGCTCCTTGGGGTGGGGCTTTTGCGACATTGTCCTCTGGCTGAGCGGTTCTGTGAATCGCTACCATCGTAAGCACCGTCGTTATTGGCCTGCAGCCTTGTCAAGTTACACGTTCTGTTCAATAGCTGATGCAAAAAACAGAAAACTCCTACCGTTGCCGCGATGTTTTTCCTGCGTCGTCGTCGCGCGTTTTGGCTGCTAGAATCGCCAGTCGTTTTTTCTGGAGTTCTGCCCCGTGATCACTTCCCGACTTCGTACCCTGCGCGACCACATTCGTTGGGCCGTCAGCCGCTTCCATGGGGAGGATCTGTTTTTCGGCCATGGCACCGACAATGCCTGGGACGAAGCCCGTCAACTCGTGCTCGGTGCATTGCACCTGCCATGGGAAATCGCCGACAGCTACCTCGATTGCGCGCTGGAAGACGACGAGCTGGTCAATTTGCAGCGTTTGCTCAAGCGCCGTATCGAAGAGCGCATTCCGACCGCTTACCTGTTGGGTGAGGCGTGGTTCTGCGGCATGTCGTTCATCGTCGATGAGCGTGTGTTGATCCCGCGTTCGCCGATTGGCGAGCTGATCGAAAACCGCTTTGCTCCGTGGATCGGCAACGAACCTGCTCGAATTCTCGACCTGTGCACCGGTTCCGGTTGCATCGGTATCGCCTGTGCTTACGAGTTCCAGAACGCCGAAGTGGTGCTGGCCGATCTGTCGTTCGAAGCGCTGGAAGTGGCCAACCAGAACATCGAGCGGCATGGCGTCGATGAGCGCGTCTACACCGTGCAGGGCGATGGTTTTGATGGCCTGCCGGGCCAGCGTTTCGACCTGATCGTGTCGAACCCGCCTTATGTGGATGCGGAAGATTTCGCTGACATGCCGGACGAATATCAGCATGAACCGGAGCTGGGCCTGGCCTGTGGCGACGATGGTTTGAACCTGGTGCGACGCATGCTCGCTGAAGCGGCCGATCATCTGACCGAGAAGGGGTTGTTGATTGTCGAGGTGGGCAACAGTCAGGTACACGTTGACGCGTTGTACCCGGAAGTCGATTTCGCCTGGCTGGAATTCGAGCGCGGCGGGCATGGTGTGTTCATGCTGACGGCCGAGCAGTGCCGCAACCATCAGGCGCTGTTCGCTTCCCGCGTCTAAAGCCTAAAAGCAAAGATCGCAGCCTTCGGCAGCTCCTATAGGGTGTACACCAATCCCATGTAGGAGCTGCCGAAGGCTGCGATCTTTTGATCTACCGGTGCGTAGCAATCCAGATCAGAAGCCCCGCCTGAAACACTGCAAACGCCACCAGACAGGTAATGGTGAAACGCAATCCGGCGTCTTCACGCTTGAACTTGCTGACCTTCTCTTCCTGCTTCTTCAGCTTCACTTCCTGCTCGGCCAGATTCTGTTCGGCCTGCTGAAGCATCTGCGCCGCTTCAAGAATCTCGACGATCTGCAGCTTCTCGCTGTTCCAGTCGCCGAGCAAATCGCCTACCAGCACATCCTTGACGCTGCCTTTCAAATGCTGGGCATCGGCGTACGCCACATCAAAACCATGCACCCGCAGGAAATGATCGCGACGCAGGCGCGTGTCTTCGTTCAGCGCGTCCTTGTTGTTCAAGTCCATGCCGTCGACGGTGTAGGTCGGCCAGCGTTTTTTCGCCCAGTTGATGCCTTGCGCGGCCATGTATCGGCCGATGCCACGGTTCATGGGTTCGATCTGCAAGCCGCTGTCGGGGCCGAAGTGCACACGCTTGCTGGCGTGATCGGCCCAGACATCCAGATGATTCTGTTCTTTGCGCACCCGCTGGCCGGGCAGTTTGATCGCCATACGCAGCAGGCTTTTTTCTTTGCTGTTGCGCTCGGCATAGCCGAATTCAACGAAGCGCAAAGGGCGGCCGCCAGTGTTGCGATCGGTCTGCAGCGGGGCCAGGCGGAGCATCTTGTGGTGCTCGACGTGGACATCCGCCCACGGCAGCTCGACCGCTGGCGGTGCGTCTTTTTCAGCGGTGGTGTCGGGTGAAGTCTGGGTATCAGTCATAACGGCGAGATCCTGTCCAAGCCCTGCTTGTCGCCAGTCGTTGCGCTGGCGACAAAGGCTTATCGGCCGTTTTTTGCAGGACTGGAGGGTAAAACGCGCTTAACTGGAGCGAAGTCCGTCAATAAACTCGATGATCTTCGCGCCAAGTTCTGCGGCCAGCGGCAAATTTGGATCCTTGTACGAAGCCAATTGCCGCTTCATATCGTTGTGGACGATTCGCATGACGTGGTTCATGCCGTCGATCACTACAAGTTCGGCGTCCGGTTTGGCAACCTTGAGCATCTTCGCGTCTTCGGTACCGACCTGGATGTCGTTGCTGCCCTGAACGATCAGTGCCGGCATCTTCAATTGCGCAAAGGCTTTCGCTGGATCCTGACGGAACAGCGAAATCAGATACGGCTGCACGCTCGGGCGGAAAATCACCTGCAACGGTTGCGGCACATTTTCATCAGTGTGGCCGGCCTTGAGGCTGTCGAGCAGTTCATTACTGCGCAACATCAGCGGTGGTGGCAGGCTGCGGGCCAGTTGCTCGCGGATCACTTGATCGACCGGTCGGGCGCTGCCGGACAGGGAAATCACCGCTGCGGCATCGACTTTCGGTGCAGCGAGGCTGGCAATCAACGCGCCTTCACTGTGGCCGAGCAGGATCAGCTTGCCGAAACGCGGGTCGGCCTTGAGCTTTTGCCCCCATGCCACCGCGTCCGCCGCATAGGCCTCGACCGACAAATTGCGCTCATCCGGCGTCGCCGCGAGGCTCGCCGCAACACCGCGTTTGTCGTAACGCACGCTGGCGATGTTGTGTTTGGCCAGCACCCACGCCAGCCGTTTCAAGCTGTCGTTGCGCCCGCCGTCAGGGTTGTTTCCGTCGCGATCCGTAGGGCCGGAACCAGAAATGATCAGGACAACCGGCACCGGACTGTCGGACTTTGGCAGCAGCAGCGAGCCGAAAAGCTCGCCAGTGCCGGTATCCAGAGTTACCGGGCGTTGTAGGACCGTCGCTTGGGCAAAGCCCGTAAACAGGGTAAGACTCAAGATCAAAACTCGCAGCATCATCACGCCATCATTCGCCAAGGTGCCGGTTGGACTCGCCAGCACCACTAAGGTTCGAGGATGAACTACTCGGTTAGCCTGCGTATACTGGCGCGCATCACGAATTTGGGTTTGATTTCACGGAGCGTCCTGCATGTCCGGCAATACCTACGGCAAGTTGTTCACTGTCACCACCGCTGGCGAGAGCCATGGTCCGGCGTTGGTCGCCATTGTCGACGGCTGCCCGCCGGGCCTGGAGATCTCCCTCGAAGACCTGCAGCGCGACCTTGATCGCCGCAAGCCCGGCACCAGCCGCCACACCACCCAGCGTCAGGAAGCCGACGAAGTCGAAATCCTCTCCGGCGTGTTTGAAGGCCGTACCACTGGCTGCTCGATCGGCCTGTTGATCCGCAACACCGACCAGAAGTCCAAGGACTACTCGGCGATCAAGGATCTGTTCCGCCCGGCCCACGCCGACTACACCTACCACCACAAATACGGTGAGCGCGACTACCGTGGCGGCGGCCGCAGCTCGGCGCGCGAAACCGCGATGCGGGTGGCGGCGGGTGCGATTGCCAAGAAATACCTGGCAACCCAAGGCATCGTCATTCGTGGCTACATGAGCCAGCTCGGCCCGATCGAAATTCCGTTCAAGACCTGGGATTCGGTGGAAGAGAACGCCTTTTTCAGCCCGGACCCGGACAAGGTGCCGGAGCTGGAAGCCTATATGGATCAGTTGCGTCGCGATCAGGACTCGGTCGGGGCGAAGATCACCGTGGTCGCCGAGGGCGTCATGCCGGGTCTGGGCGAGCCGATTTTCGACCGTCTCGACGCCGAACTGGCCCATGCGCTGATGAGCATCAACGCGGTCAAAGGCGTGGAAATCGGCGCCGGTTTCGCCTCGGTTGCCCAGCGCGGCACCGAGCACCGCGATGAAATGACCCCGCAAGGTTTCCTCAGCAACAACGCGGGCGGCATCCTCGGTGGCATCTCGTCCGGTCAGCCGATCGTTGCCCATCTGGCCTTGAAACCAACGTCGAGCATCACCACCCCGGGCCGTTCGATCGACATCCACGGCAACCCGGTCGATGTGATCACCAAGGGCCGTCACGATCCGTGTGTCGGTATCCGCGCCACGCCGATTGCCGAAGCGATGATGGCGATCGTGCTGATGGACCACCTGCTGCGTCACCGTGGCCAGAACGCCGATGTGCGCGTGAGCACGCCGGTGCTGGGTCAGCTTTGATGGTTGATCGCAAAGCCGTCGCGGCATAACCGGCGTGGCGGCGCTCCCTTACTGGCGGCTGTCCAGTTTCTATCTGTTCTATTTCGCCTTGCTCGGTTCGACAGCGCCGTTTCTGGCGCTGTACTTCGACCACCTCGGCTTCAGTCCGGCGCGGATTGGTGAACTGGTCGCGATCCCGATGCTGATGCGCTGCGTGGCGCCAAACATCTGGGGCTGGCTCGGTGATTACACCGGCAAACGCCTGGCCATCGTGCGTTTCGGCGCGGTGTGCACGCTGCTGACTTTTTCGTTGATCTTCGTCAGCAAGACCTACGCCTGGCTGGCGATGGTCATGGCGCTGCACGCGTTCTTCTGGCATGCAGTGCTGCCGCAGTTCGAAGTCATCACCCTGGCGCATTTACAAGGCCAGACCTCACGTTACAGCCAGATCCGCTTGTGGGGCTCGATCGGCTTCATCATCACCGTGGTTGCACTGGGGCGGCTGTTCGAATGGCTGAGCCTCGACATCTATCCGGCGGCGCTGGTGCTGATCATGGCCGGCATCGTCCTCAGCAGTCTGTGGGTGCCAAACGCGCAACCGCCGCAAGGCAATCGGCCAGGCGGGGAGGGCTTCCTCAAACAACTGCGCAATCCCGGCGTGCTGGCGTTTTATGGCTGCGTCGCGCTGATGCAGCTGAGCCATGGGCCTTATTACACCTTTCTGACCCTGCACCTTGAACGGCTCGGTTACAGCCGTGGCGTGATCGGCATGCTCTGGGCCGTGGGTGTCGTTGCCGAAGTGTTGATGTTCATGGCGATGAGCCGGATTCTCGCGCGGTTTTCGTTGCGTCGGGTGCTGATGGCGAGTTTTCTCCTGGCGGCGCTGCGCTGGGTCCTGCTAGGTTCGTTCGCCGAATTCCTGTGGGTGCTGTTGTTCGCGCAGGTCTTGCACGCGGCGACCTTCGGCAGTTTTCACGCCGCTGCCATCGCGTTCGTGCAACGTAGCTTCGGCGCGCGTCAGCAAGGGCAGGGCCAGGCGCTTTACGCCGCGCTGGCCGGCACTGGCGGTGCGCTCGGCGCGTTGTATGCCGGTTACAGCTGGAATGCCCTTGGCGCGACATTGACCTTTAGTATTGCCAGCCTCGCGGCGCTCGCTGCTGCCGTTATCATTGCCACACGTATGCAAGAGGACAGGCCATGAGCCTCGCTGCTGATCGAGGCCTTTGAATTTCTGTTTGAATGCGAGTTGAAAACCCGCAGCGCCATGAACCGCCAAGGCTGACTTCACCAGAAGCAGCACCTTTGCCTGATGAAATGCTGTGCCCGACCGGTCTGCAAGAGCCGGAAGGCAAGGCCGATACCGAGGAATTTCCCCAATGAGCAGCCTGTCCGTCTATCACGTCTCAAGTCCCGAGATTCCCAACAAGGTCCTGACCCACTTCGAAGACATCGCCTCGACTCTGGCCGAGCAGGGCGTGCGTTTCGACCGCTGGCAAGCGACTGCGAAGATCCAGCCGGGTGCCACCCAGGAAGAAGTGATCAGCGCGTATAAAGAGCAGATCGACACACTGATGACCGAGCGCGGTTACATCACTGTCGACGTGATCAGCCTGAACAGCGATCACCCGCAAAAAGCCGAGCTGCGCGCCAGGTTCCTTGAAGAACATTGCCATGGCGAAGACGAAGTACGCTTTTTCGTCGCCGGCCGTGGCTTGTTTACTCTGCACATCGACGATTACGTCTACGCCGTACTCTGCGAAAAGAACGATCTGATCTCGGTGCCGGCCGGCACCAAACACTGGTTCGACATGGGCGAGCATCCGCACTTCGTGGCGATTCGTCTGTTCAACAACCCGGAAGGCTGGGTCGCCAACTTCACCGGCGAAGACATCGCCGGCCGTTTCCCGCGGCTGGAGGACTGAGCCGGTGTCGATCAAATCGAGGCCGTGCGTCGTGACAGCAATGCGCCGCAAGCCGATTTGATCGGGTTGTTGAAATTCTCTGGAGCTGGATTGAGGAAGATCGCAAAGCCACGTCACTCAAGGCCTTGAAGCCACATGACCGTCGACACCTTCACCGGCATGGAACCGGAAGCCTTTTGATCACACCGATTTAGTGTGGGAGCGAGCCTGCTCCGCGCGGCGTTCCGACGAAAGTGTCCGTTCAGCCAGCCTTTTCAGTGGCTGACACACCCATTTGCGAGCAGGCTCGCTGCCACAAGGTTGTGCGCAAGCCACAAAAAACCGGCCGTGAAGCGAAAGCTCCACGGCCGGTTTTGTTTAAAGCGCTTTAAAAATTACAGCGAGTGATACGTCGGCAGAGCAAAACGCTGCTGGCTCTGCAGCATGGCAATTTGCGGCAACTCGCTGGCTTGTTCAGCCAGGTCGCGGCGAATTGCACTGATCGCCCACGACAGTTGGTCGCCGGCATGCAGTTGCTGGTAGGTCAGTGCGCGTTTAAATACTTTGCCGTCGCTGCTGCGCAGCGTCAGCAGGATCCCGCCATCGGGACGTGGCGCAGTGGTGACGTCGAAGTTGGAGAACAGGGAGGTAAATTTTTCTTGGATCAGGCTCATGTTTTTCAGCTCCGTATGCACTTGAATGGCAAGCATGCAGAGGAGGTTGCAGCGATTGTGCCAGCATTTGAAAATAAAAATATCTTTGTAAATCAACGAGTTAAAAATAATCAAAATTCAGGTCGTCGTGCAAACTGCATGAATGGCCATCGTGCATCCTGCATTTTGCGTGATCGATGTCGAATCGATGGAACCAATCGCTGATCCGCAGATCACCTGCGCTCCGTAAAGATCAGCGGATACAAAACATTGCAAAAACCGCGTGTACAGCCCGAGAAGCGCTGACGTATTTTCGATCTCGACCCGCGCTCCAAGGCGCCGGTTGCTTCAAGCCAAAGCCCGAAAAATAAAAACATCGACCTGCATGCCAAGGTCGAACGGGGAGCTTCCATGAGTCACGCGCCAAGCGACACGATTACCTGGGGCATGATGCTCCGCAAACTGCCGATGATTGCCAAAGCCATCCTGCGGGTGGTCAAGGGCATGAAGGTGGCCAATGTCACGGATCCGACCCAAAGTTGTGGCCTTGGCTGGACATTCGAGCAAGCGACGCTGCGCAATCCCGAGGGGCCGGCGTTACTGCACGGCGATGTGCGATTGAGTTATGCGCAGGTCAACCAGTGGGCCAACCGCATCGCTCACTATCTGAACGGGCAGGGCATCGGCAAGGGCGACGTGGTCGCGGTGTTTATCGAAAACCGCCCTGAATTGCTGGTGACCATTCTGGCGCTGGCCAAGGTCGGCGCGGTCAGTGCGCTGCTCAATACCTCGCAAACCCGCGATACGCTCATCCACAGCGTGAATCTGGTGGCGCCGGTGGCGATCGTCGTGGGCGAAGAACTGTTGGCGGCGTATGCGGCGATTCGTGATCAAGTGGCAATCAGCGCACCACGCACCTGGTTTGTCGCCGATCAGGACACCTACAGCCATCCGGGCATTGCGCCCGACGGCTACGTCAATCTGATCAGCGCCAGCGCCGATGCGTCCAGTGAGAATCCGCCGAGCAGCCAGCAGATCTTCTTCGACGACCCGTGTTTCTACATTTACACCTCCGGCACCACCGGCCTGCCTAAAGCCGGAGTTTTCAAACACGGGCGCTGGATGCGCAGCTCCGCCAGTTTCGGCATGATCGCGCTCAATATGGGCCCCGACGACGTCGTCTACTGCACCTTGCCGCTGTACCACGCCACCGGTCTGTGTGTGTGCTGGGGTTCGGCGGTCAACGGTGCTTCGGGTTTCGCGATCCGGCGCAAATTCAGCGCCAGTCAGTTCTGGAACGATGTGCGCCGCTATCGCGCGACCACCATCGGTTACGTCGGCGAGTTGTGCCGTTATCTGGTCGATCAACCGGCCAGTGCCGATGACAGTCGCCACGGCGTGCGCAAGATGATCGGCAACGGCTTGCGCCCCGGCGCCTGGGCCGAGTTCAAGACGCGTTTCGCGGTCGAACACATCTGTGAGCTGTACGCAGCGAGCGACGGCAACATTGGTTTCACCAATATTCTCAACTTCGACAACACCATCGGTTTTTCCCTGATGGCCTGGGAATTGGTGGCCTACGACCATGACAGTGGCGAACCGATCCGCAGCCCTGACGGATTCCTGCGCAAGGTCGGCAAAGGCGAGCAGGGTCTACTGTTGGCGCGGATCGACGAAAAAGCCCCGCTGGACGGCTACACCGATCCGCAGAAAACCGCCAAGGTTGTGCTGCACGATGTGTTTGCCAAAGGTGATCGTTTTTTCAACACCGGCGACCTGCTGCGTAACATCGGCTTCGGCCACGCCCAATTTGTTGATCGTCTCGGCGACACCTACCGCTGGAAGGGCGAGAACGTCTCGACCACCGAAGTCGAAAACCTGTTGCTGCAGCATCCGCATATCTCCGAGGCGGTGGCCTATGGCGTGGAAATCCGCAATACCAACGGCCGCGCCGGGATGGCGGCGATTACTCCGGCGGAATCCCTCGCGACCCTGGATTTCGCCGAGTTGCTGACCTTCGTCCGGGAACGCATGCCGGCCTATGCGGTGCCGTTGTTTCTGCGAGTCAAAGTGAAAATGGAAACCACCGGCACCTTCAAATACCAGAAAACCCGATTGAAAAATGAAGGCTTCGACCTCGGCCGGACAGGCGATGACCCGATTTACGCCTGGCTGCCCGGCACCCAGACTTACGTTCGCGTCACCGATGAAGTGTTGGCGGAGATTCATCAGGGCAAGCATCGTTATTGAATCCAACTATGAGCTGACTTGAGAAAAAGGGGGTGACAGCCTGCGTCTCGCTCGGGAAACTGTCGGCTTTCCGATTGACCGAAAGTGGAGTTGCCCCATGTCCGACCAAAGCCGCCAGATGACCCCTGAAGAAGCTGCCGAATTCACCGAGCAGGTTTTCAACAAGGCGCGCGAAGGTGATGCCGAGATGCTTGATCGCTTGGTCACGGCCGGTTTGCCGGTGAACCTGAAGAACAGCAAGGGCGACACGTTGTTGATGTTGGCTAGCTATTACGGCCATCTGGATGCGGTGCAGGTGTTGCTTAAACACAAGGCCGACCCGGAAATGCGCAATGGCAACGGCCAGAGTCCGATTGCCGGCGCCGCATTCAAGGGCGATTTGCCGGTGGTCAAGGCGCTGGTTGAAGCGGGCGCCGAGATTGAAGGCTCGTCGTTTGATGGCCGTACGGCGCTGATGATGGCGGCGATGTTCAACCGCGTTGAAATCGTTGATTACCTGATCAGCAAAGGCGCAAATCCGCAAGCCAAGGATGCCAATGGCGTCACGGCGCTGGACGCGGCGCGCACGATGGGTGCAGTCGACACCACCGCGCAGCTGGAAAAACTGTCGGGTTGATAGGATCAATAGGTCGCAGCCTGCGGCAGCTCCTGCACTGATGCGTTCGCCGCCAGTTTCGCGGACGAATGCTGAGTCGGTAGGCGCTGCAGAAGGCTGCGATCTTTTGCTTTGTGCGCTATCCTCCGCGCCCTCGAAATTCACCTTCGCCACAGGATCCGCCCTCATGAAAGCCGCACTCGTCGAACTCATCAGCAAAATCAGCTCCGGCTGCATGGGCGAGGACGAGATCCTGAAAGTGGCCGACGAAGCCGCGCAGGCCTACGCCGATGCCGATGCCTTTCTGGCCGCCAACCCGGATATCAACTTCGACGATACCTTCCCGATTCCGCTGGGCGAGTGGGTAGTGGTCGGCAGTCTGCCGGAAACCGTGTTGTTCCAGGCGGACACCTATGTCGACCTGTTCGCGCAGATCGTTGCCTCGTTCGGTCCGGGCGTGGATTTCAACCTCAAGCCCAAGCAACTGGCCAAGACCGAAGCACTGACTGCCCTTAACCGCATTCAGGTGCAGATGAGCAGCCTGAACAAGGAAAACGGCGGTTACACGCTGATGAACTTCAGCCAGTTGCTCGACGACGAACTGCAGGTGGTGCTGGTCTACGGCAACGACGTGCCACGGGTGCTGGAGCTGTGCGCCGAAGTCGGCATCGCCGCTGCGCCATCGCTTGAAGCGTTGAAGATCGCCGTTCACGTCTGAGCGAGTTCGCAATAAAAGGGAACCCTGCGCGTGACCGTCTATCCTAAAAGTGCATGCCACTATTCTGGAGCGACACCATGGGTTCCACGTTCAACGGTCTGATCGGCCTGATCATCCTCGCCCTCGACATCTGGGCCATCATCAATGTGCTGAAAAGCGGCGCGTCCACCGGGATGAAAATCGTCTGGGTGCTGCTGATCATCCTCCTGCCGGTGCTGGGCCTGATCATCTGGGCGATTGCCGGACCGCGGGGTAACGTGCGGATCTGACCCCGCTCTCATGGACAACCCATAACCTGTGGGAGCTGGCTGATGAGGTGAGGTTCCACTGGTCATCTTCGGCAACGTGCTGCAGGCGATCACCAAGCCAGGCAACGATTAAAAGAACACTGCAAACCCCCTGTGGGAGCGAGCTTGCTCGCGAAATCGGACTGTCAGCCAACATATTTGTTGAATGATAAACCGCCATCGCGAGCAGGCTCGCCCCCACATTTGTCCGGCCAATCTGAAGATGTCGCTTTTTTCATCTTCCCCCGCTGTAATCCTTTTGAACCAACCCCCGGCGTCCAAAGTCGAGATAGGTGTAAGCCCATTTGCGGGTTTGATCGAGGAGGCACTGATGCAAAAGTGGAAAGTCACTTTCGTGGATGATCACGGTGAAATTCTTGATGAAGTCTTCGAACGTGAGGAATGCCCGTCCGATGATGAAGCCGCGCGTCTGATCAAGGAGCGGCTGCTTCCGGTTGCCGCGAAGCTGGATCTGAACGATCTGGAAGGGCGCACCGCCGATGCCGGGGTGAAAAACCTCAAGACTCAGAACGGCATCGAAATCCGCAGCATCACACCTGTCTGAACACTTCCTGTCATCTCGTAAACCAGGCCTTGGCAGCAGCTCTATCTTGGGGCTACTCTGCAAGCGAGATCAGCGAACGGATCGCTAAGGTCTGGTCTTGTCAGCTACATGCTTGTTCCCGCGTGCAACCACGTTGCCGTCGTACTTTGGCCAAAGGCCCGGGGCGGGAATACGGAAAGTCTATCCATCTATGCGAGGGGGACGATTCATGAGCACAGCCTATCAAGAAGACATCAGCAGCAATGTTCTGCGCCGCATGAAAGAAGGCGGTTTCGATTTTTCCCGATTCCATCCCATCGAGTTCTACGCCATTTTCCCGGACGAGGAGCGGGCGCGCAGGGCGGCAGGCAAATTTCGCGGTGAGTCCATCAATGCCCAGGTCAGCCTGCGTGAGGACGGTGCGTGGGCACTGGAATTGAGCAAAGTGATGTACGCGACGTATGACGATATCGGCGACTTCGAGCAGGGTTTTTCGGCCGTGGTCGAACCGTTGGGCGGCATCATCGAAGGCTGGGGCGTCAAGCAGGAGGTGCGCAACCGCCATCGTTTGAACTGATCTCTGTTTTCATTTATCGAGCAACGGCTGACCTTTGGGTCGGCCGTTGTTTTTTAAAGAGCAAAAGATTGCAGCCTCCGGCAGCTCCTACAGGTGATCGGTATAGGAGCTGCCGGAGGCTGCGATCTTTTGCTTTTGCTTTCAAAACATTTCCAAAAGGCAAAAAAAAGCCACCGGAGAGGGTGGCTAAAAGGGAAGACCGATAAGGAGAGGAAACCGGTCAGGGTTACAGCGGGGCGGGCTGCGCGGGCAGTCCGGATCAGTTGAGCTGCTGACTTCATGGCACGCTGGTCGGTGAAGTTTTGCAGCGGATGCGCGGATTATCCTTAGGCAGCGCCGGGCAGTGAAATCAACTCTGACTATGCTGGTGATAGGCGATGCAGTGCGTCGCAATGAAGCGGGGGCAATCCGGTTGGGGCAATTGCCGCACAGGAATGGTGCGGTGCCTGCGGCGTGTATTTCCAACCGATTGAAATCAAAGCGTTTATGCCGATGGCACGGGCCTTGCGAAGGCCTGTATGTCCGGGTGACAAGGAGTACGGCATGATCCGCACCTATTTTGATGAGATGTACGATGCCGGCGGCCAGGTTCGCCCGCATTATCGGGAGTTCGCCCGATGGCTGGCTGACACGCCAGACGAACTGCTGGCCCAGCGGCGACGCGAGGCCGATCTGCTGTTCCATCGCGCCGGGATTACCTTCACGCTCTATGGGGACGAGCAGGGCACCGAGCGCCTGATTCCTTTCGACACCATTCCGCGCAGCATCCCCGCCAGCGAGTGGCGGATCGTCGAGCGCGGCTGCATCCAGCGGGTCAAGGCGCTGAACATGTTCCTCGCCGACCTCTATCACGAGCAGCGCATCATCAAGGCCGGGATCATTCCCGCCGAACAGGTACTGGCCAACGAGCAATATCAGTTGGCGATGCAGGGCCTGGATCTGCACCGCGATATCTATTCGCACATCTCCGGCGTCGATCTGGTACGCGATGGCGACGGCACTTATTACGTGCTCGAAGACAATCTGCGCACACCGAGCGGCGTGAGCTACATGCTCGAAGACCGCAAGATGATGATGCGCCTGTTCCCGGAGCTGTTCGCCGCGCAGCGCATTGCACCGATCGATCACTACCCGAACCTGTTGCTCGACACCCTGAAAAGCTCCAGTCCGATTGATAACCCCAGCGTAGTGGTGCTGACGCCGGGACGCTTCAACAGCGCCTTCTTCGAACACGCGTTCCTGGCCAGGGAAATGGGCGTGGAACTGGTCGAGGGCGCGGATCTGTTCGTGCGTGACGACAAGGTCTTCATGCGCACCACCGACGGCCCGAAAGCGGTGGACGTGATCTACCGCCGCCTCGACGACGCATTCCTCGACCCGCTGGCCTTCAACCCCGACTCGATGCTTGGTGTGCCGGGCCTGCTGTCGTCCTACCGCTCCGGCAACGTAGTGCTGGCCAACGCCATCGGCACTGGCGTGGCGGACGACAAATCGGTGTATCCGTTTGTCACCGACATGATCCGGTTCTACCTCGACGAAGAGCCGATTCTGAAGAACGTACCGACCTGGCAATGCCGCAATCCGTCTGAACTTTCCCATGTGCTGGCCAATCTTCCAGATCTGGTGGTCAAGGAAACCCAAGGTTCCGGCGGTTACGGAATGCTGGTGGGGCCGGCGTCGACGAAGGCGGAAATCGATGCCTTCCGCGAGCGCATCAAAGCCAAACCCCACGCGTACATCGCGCAACCGACGCTGTCGCTGTCGACCTGTCCGACCTTTGTCGAAAACGGCATCGCGCCACGCCATATCGACTTGCGTCCGTTTGTCTTGTCCGGTCGCGAAACCCGGGTGGTGCCTGGCGGTTTGACCCGCGTTGCACTGCGCGAAGGCTCCCTGGTGGTGAATTCCTCCCAGGGCGGCGGAACCAAGGACACCTGGGTGGTCGAGGATTGAAGGAAGCTTGCCATGTTAAGTAGAACTGCCTCGGATCTGTATTGGATGTCGCGTTACCTGGAGCGGGCGGAAAACCTCGCACGGATGCTCGACATCAGTTATTCGCTGTCGCTGATGCCGCAGGATGGTCGCGGCGATGGTTTGCACGAATTGGCCATGCCGTTGCTGATCACCGGCACCCTCGATGATTATCTGGAGCGTCACGGTGCGCTGCATGCCGAACGCCTGTTGCACTTTTTCGCCCTCGATGCCGCCAATCCGGCGAGCATTTACAGTTGCCTCGGCGCGGCGCGTGCCAGTGCGCACGCCGTGCGCGGGCGGATCACGGCGGACATGTGGGAGAACATCAACGCGACGTGGCTGGAGATTCGCGGGATTGCTGAACAGGGCCTCAGCCGCTATGGCATGAGCCGTTTCTGTGAGTGGATCAAGGAGCGTTCACACCTGTTTCGTGGTGCGTCTTACGGCACGATCATGCGTAACGATGCCTTTCGTTTCATTCGCCTCGGTACGTTCATCGAACGCGCGGACAACACCCTGCGATTGCTCGATGCGCGCTATGAAATGGCTGGCGATCAGGCTGAAGCAGTCAGCGACGGTACGGCCCACGCCTATTACCAGTGGAGTGCCTTGCTGCGCGCCTTGTCGTCGTTCGAGGCCTACACCGAAATCTACCGCGATGCGCCCGGTGCCCGGCATGTCGCCGAGTTGCTGTTGTTGCGCGCCGATGTACCGCGTTCGCTACGGGCCTGCACCGAAGAGATCGACCAGATTCTCGCGCAGTTGCCTGGCGCCAATGGCCGGCCGGCACAACGTCTGGCGGCCGAAATGGACGCACGCCTGCGCTACACCGGCATCAACGAAATACTCGAGGAAGGCCTGCACGCCTGGCTGACCGAATTCATCCCGCTGGTGCGCCAGTTGGGTAACGCCATTCACAGTTCCTACCTGGAGGCTGCATGAGACTTTCCATTAGCCACGAGACCACCTATCACTACGAAGATCAGGTGCGGGCGAGCATCCAGTACCTGCGGCTGACCCCACACGACAGCGAACGTCAGCACGTGTTGAGCTGGCAGCTCGACCTGCCGCGCCCGGTGCGTGCGCAACTCGATCCGTTCGGCAATATCCTGCACGTGCTGACCATGGATGAACCGCACGAAGCGATCATCATCGGTGCGCGCGGGCAGGTCGATATCGACGAGCTGCGCGAGGCCGAGCATGAGAGCCAGTCGGCGCTGCCGTTCCTGCGCTTTACCCGGTTGACCGAGGCGGATGAGGCCTTGCGCGCGTTCGCCGAGAAGTCCTGCAAGCAGCGGCGTGATCGTACGGCGCTGATCGATCTGATGCATGGCTTGAATCAACACATGACCTACACGCCGGGGTCCACCGAGGTTGATACCAGCGCCGCTGAGGCCTTTGCCGGGCGTGCGGGTGTCTGCCAGGATCATGCTCATGCGTTTCTGGCTTGCGCGCGTAGTCTCGGGATTCCGTCGCGTTATGTGTCGGGATATCTGTACAGCGAGGATTGTGAGCATCTGGCCAGCCATGCGTGGGCAGAAGCGTGGCTGGATGACGCTTGGTACAGCTTTGACGTGACCAACGAATTGGCGCGGCCGGAGCGGCACTTGAAACTGGCGGTGGGCCTGGATTATCTGGATGCCTGCCCGGTGCGCGGCATGCGCCGTGGCGGCGGATGTGAGCAGATGCATGCAAAAGTGTTCGTGTCGCCGACCCCGATCATCTCGGTCCAGCAACAATAAATTGCTTCATACAAACCCTGTGGGAGCGAGCCTGCTCGCGAAGGCGGTTTATCAGTCACTGATGCAGTGTTCTGACACGCCGCTTTCGCGAGCAGGCTCGCTCCCACAAGGGAAATGGCGTTACGGCTTAACCTTGCGCCCAGCCATGTGTTTCAGATAACCCACCAGCAATTCCAAATCCCCCTCCGGCAACACTTCTGCCGAAAAGCCCGGCATCTTCGCCTGCGGCCACTGACGCAAGCTCTGCGGATCACGAATGTAGCGCTTTAGGAAATCCGCGCCGAAATACTCGGTCGGGTTATACGGAATATTCAGATCCGGCCCGAATTGCGCATCCCCCGCACCGTTCAACCGATGACACGCCAGACAGTTTTTCTGAAACAGCGCAAAGCCTTGGTTCACCGGGTCATCCGCTTTCAATGCAGGATCCGGCAGCAGGGCCGGGAAGCGTTCGCTCACTGGCGCCATACGCTTGATGCTCGCAACTTGAAATGGCCATTGCTCCGGACTGATATTGCCGGCCTGCGGATCGCTCCAGACCAGATAGAACGGCCCGGCGCTGTGCTCGCCTTCCGACAGCGGCGGCCACGGCTGAGCCGGATCTTCGATAGCCAGCCAAGCCCGCGCACCTGTTGTATTGAGCAACGGCGCCGCGGCCAATTCTGCGGCAAAGCCGTCCAGTGCCACCGCTTGCAGGTGATCTTGCGGTTTGATCCCGCTCAGCAGAGCGGCCACGGGCACGGCGCGATAGGTCATGTCCTTCTTGTAGGACACATCGTTTTTGATCGTCAGGGTTTGCACTTGAGGATGCTTGAGCAATTCCTCGGTCTGCCAGGTGCGGCTGTTTGCGCCCAGTTGCAGATCCAACTGTGCGGCAGACAAGGGCATGCTCAGCAGCATGGCCCCCAGAAGAGTGAGCGCTTTCAAATGATCGCCGTCCATGTCGTGGGAGTGCGCCAAGGTTGGCACAGCCACGCTGGCCCGGGTAGCGGGCCAGTCACATTTTCAGTGGCGATGAACAGCACCCGCCGCTCGACTCAACCGATGACCTTGGTCAGATTCGGCAAAATCAACAACAGCGTCGTGGCGAAAAGAATGAGCCCTGCTTGACGAACTTTCGGTTGTTTGAACATGGCTTGACCGCCTTTATTGTTATTTCCTGATGCTTGCCTGCATATCCATGACGGCAAGCGTTGCACTTCCTGTTGAAGAACGTCTGCCTCGGCAAAACCCGACGACACTGACGTACATGTTCTACATTAGGGGCCACGTCACGCTTGGCTTAGATCCATTTCATATGGAGCGCTCGCCAGTTGCTATAAAAAAGGCATGAGGCTTATTGCCAGCTTCTTTGCCGCCCGCTGGCTAGACAACTCGCCGACCTGAACCGGTTCACCCGACAGTTAATGACCGTCCGTCTGAGCGTGTCCGTCAACCGCATTGAGCGCTGTGGTCATTGAATCCATGGCCGCTCGGGCCAAGAGTGGAGGTACAAGCAATCACTCCCCGCACAGGTTCGAGGACGTCATGACCCAAGCTTTGATATTCGATGCGTTACGCACGCCCCGTGGCAAAGGCAAGGCCGATGGTGCCCTGCACAGCGTCAAACCGGTGAATCTGGTGGCCGGTCTGCTGACCGCGCTGCAAGAACGCACCTCGCTGGATACCAGCCAGGTCGATGACGTGGTGCTCGGCTGCGTGACGCCAATTGGCGATCAAGGCTCGGACATCGCCAAAACCGCCGTGCAAGTAGCCGATTGGGACGTCAGCGTCGCGGGCGTGCAGATCAACCGGTTCTGCGCCTCGGGACTGGAAGCGGTCAACCTCGGCGCGATGAAAGTGCGCTCGGGTTTCGAAGACCTCGTAGTGGTCGGCGGCGTCGAGTCAATGTCGCGGGTGCCAATGGGCAGCGACGGTGGTGCCTGGGCGCTGGATCCGCAGACCAACCTGCACAGCCATTTCACCCCGCAAGGCGTCGGTGCCGATCTGATTGCTACGCTGGAAGGCTTCAGTCGTCAGGACGTCGATGCCTATGCGCTGCACTCGCAGCAGAAAGCCGCGCGGGCGCGGGCCGATGGCTCGTTCAACAAGTCGTTGGTGCCGGTGCAGGATCAGAACGGCATCATCCTGCTCGACCACGATGAGTTCATCCGCGCCGAATCGACCCTTGAAGGCTTGGGCAAGCTCAAGCCGAGTTTCGAAATGATCGGCCAGATGGGTTTTGACGCCACGGCGCTGCGGGTCTACAGCCATGTCGAACGAATCAATCACGTGCACACACCGGGTAACAGTTCCGGGATCGTCGACGGTGCGGCAGTGATGCTGATCGGCTCCGAAGCCAAAGGTCGGTCACTGGGCCTGCAACCCCGGGCGCGCATTGTTGCCACGGCAGTCACCAGTACCGATCCGACCATCATGCTCACCGGCCCCGCGCCGGCAACGCGCAAGGCACTGGCCAAGGCCGGGCTGCGCGTTGAAGACATCGACCTGTTCGAGGTCAACGAAGCGTTTGCCTCGGTGGTGCTCAAGTTCATCAAGGACATGGCGGTCGACCCGGACAAGGTCAATGTCAACGGCGGTTCAATCGCCATGGGGCATCCGTTGGGTGCCACCGGTTGCGCGATCCTCGGCACCTTGCTCGATGAACTGGAAGCGCGGCGCCTGCGCTATGGCCTGGCGACGCTGTGCGTCGGCGGCGGCATGGGCATTGCCACCATCATCGAACGCCTCTGAACCCCGAATTCAAGGAACCTTGTTATGAGCGAAGCCATTCGTTACGAAAAAGGCCAGGACGCTATCGTCGTGCTGACCATCGATATGCCGGGCCAGAGCGCCAACACCATGAACGCCGTGTACCGCGAGGCCATGGCCGCCTGCGTCGCCCGGCTGGTAGCTGAAAAAGACAGCATTGCCGGCGTCATCATCACCTCAGCGAAGAAAACTTTTTTCGCCGGTGGCGACCTCAACGAACTGATCAAGGTCGGCAAGCCTGAAGCCAAAGCCTTCTACGACATGGTGCTGACCCTCAAGGCGCAGTTGCGCACTCTGGAAACCCTCGGCAAACCGGTGGTTGCGGCGATCAACGGCGCGGCGCTGGGCGGAGGCTGGGAAATCTGCCTCGCCTGCCACCGCCGGGTGGCGCTGGACGACGCGTCGGTGCAACTCGGCCTGCCGGAAGTGACCCTCGGTCTGCTGCCCGGCGGTGGCGGGGTGGTGCGCATGGTGCGCATGCTCGGTCTCGAGAAAGCGCTGCCGTATCTGCTCGAAGGCAAGAAAGTGCGTCCACAGCAGGCGTTGCAGGCCGGTTTGATTGATGAGCTGGCGGCGGATCGCGACGAATTGCTGGCCAAGGCGCGCGCCTGGATCGTCGCCAATCCGAGCGCAGTGCAGCGTTGGGATGTGAAGGGCTATCAGATTCCCGGCGGCACGCCGTCGAATCCGAAAGTGGCGCAGATGCTGGCGATTGCGCCGTCGATTCTGCGCAGCAAGACCCAAGGCACTCTGCCAGCGCCGGAGAAAATCCTCTGCGCCGCAGTCGAGGGCGCTCAGGTCGATTTCGACACCGCGCACTTGATCGAAACCCGTTACTTCACCGAACTGACCACCGGGCAGATCTCGAAAAACCTGATCGGCACCTTCTGGTTTCAACTCAATGAGATCAACGCCGGCGGTTCGCGGCCGCAGGGTTTTGCACCTTATAAAACGCAGAAAGTCGGCGTGCTAGGTGCCGGAATGATGGGCGCCGGGATTGCTTTTGTCAGTGCATCAGCCGGAATTGAGGTGGTGCTCAAGGACATCAATCTCGCGGCCGCCGAGAAAGGCAAGGCTCACTCGGCAGCGTTACTGGACAAGAAAGTCGCCCGCGGGCAGATGGAGGCGTCGAAGCGTGAGGCAGTGCTGGCGCGGATTCACACTACTGAAAGTGATGCCGATCTGGCGGGTTGCGATCTGATCATCGAAGCGGTGTTTGAGGATCGCGATCTGAAGGCGAAAGTCTCTTCCGCAGCCCAGCAGGTTGTTGGCGCCGAAGCCGTCATCGCCTCCAACACGTCGACGCTGCCGATTACCGGTCTGGCGACTGCTGTTGCGGATCAAAGCAAATTCATCGGCCTGCATTTCTTCAGCCCGGTGGAAAAAATGCCGCTGGTGGAAATCATCAAGGGTGCGCAGACCAGCGATGAAACCCTCGCGCGCGGTTTTGATTTCGTTCTGCAAATCAAGAAGACCCCGATCGTCGTCAACGACAGTCGTGGCTTCTTTACTTCAAGGGTGTTCGGCACCTTCACCAACGAAGGTATCGCCATGCTCGGTGAAGGCGTGAGTGCGCCGATGATCGAGACCGAAGCGCGCAAGGCCGGGATGCCGGTCGGACCTCTGGCGATCTCTGACGAAGTTTCCCTCAGCCTGATGAGCCATATCCGTCAGCAAACCGCCAAGGACCTACAGGCAGAAGGGAAACCGCTGATTGAGCACCCGGCCTTCGCCGTGATTGACTTGCTGCTCAACGAATACAAGCGACCGGGTAAAGCGGCGGGTGGCGGTTTTTACGATTACCCGGCTGGTGGGCAGAAACATCTGTGGCCCGAACTGAAGGCGCGTTTCGAGAAGGCTGACGGGCAGATTTCGCCCAAAGACGTGCGCGATCGGCTGCTGTTTGTACAAGCCATTGAAACCGTCCGTTGTGTGGAGGAGGGCGTGCTGACCTCGACGGCAGATGCCAACGTCGGCTCGATCTTCGGTATTGGTTTTGCGCCGTGGACCGGCGGCGCGTTGCAGTTCATCAACCAATACGGCGTGAAGGATTTCGTCGCCCGCGCGCAGTATCTGGCCGAGCAATATGGCGAGCGTTTTGCGCCGCCTGCGTTGCTGCTGGATAAAGCAGCGAAAGGTGAAATGTTCTAAGGACAACGAGCATTCCGGGGCTTGCCTTGCCTGGGTGTTTCAGGGCAGGCTCTGAGGTGTTCATTATTCCCGTCACGTGTCAGGTATTTTTTATGTCGCTACGCATCTGCATTCTGGAAACCGACATCCTGCGTCCGGAACTGGTCGATCAATATCAGGGTTACGGGCAGATGTTCCAGCGCCTGTTCTCGCAGCAACCGATTGCCGCCGAGTTCACTGTCTACAACGTGATGCAGGGCGAATACCCGAGCGACGACCAGGCCTTCGACGCTTATCTGGTCACCGGCAGCAAGGCCGATTCGTTCGGCACTGACCCGTGGATTCAAACCCTAAAGAAATACCTGCTGAGCCGTTACGAGCGTGGCGACAAACTCCTCGGCGTGTGCTTCGGCCACCAACTGCTGGCGCTGCTGCTCGGTGGCAAGAGCGAGCGTGCGACTCAGGGTTGGGGCGTCGGCACCCACAACTACAAACTCGCGGCGAAGGCGCCGTGGATGAGCCCGGTACGCGAAGAGTTGACGCTGCTGATCAGTCACCAGGATCAGGTCACGGCGCTACCAGAGAATGCCACGGTCATTGCTTCGAGCGATTTTTGCCCGTTTGCAGCGTATCACATCAATGATCAAGTGCTGTGTTTCCAGGGGCATCCAGAATTCATCCACGATTATTCGCGGGCGCTGCTGGATCTGCGACAGGAAGCGCTGGGTTCGCATATCTACAGCAAAGGCGTGGCGAGCCTGGAGCAGGAGCACCATGGCACCACGGTTGCCGAATGGATGATGCGGTTTGTGGCGCACAAGCCAGAAACTGTCTAAGGCCAAAGCTTCGCGAGCAGGCTCGCGAATGTTCCAGACAACTCGGTTTGCTCTACAACCAGCCCGACTTCTTGAAACTTGCCCACAAACTCACACATCCCACGGTAATAAACCCCAACACACCGAAATAGCCGTAGTGCCAGCTCAACTCCGGCATGTTCTGGAAGTTCATCCCGTAAATCCCTGCCACCGCCGTCGGAAACGCCAGAATCGCCGCCCAGGCAGCGAACTTGCGTTGCACCACGCTTTGCCGTGATGCCTCAAGCAACACACCAATCTCGATGGTCTGGCTAGCTATGTCGGCGAGGGTGGTGAGGTCTTCCATTTGCCGTGTGACGTGAATCTGCACATCGCGGAAGTACGGGCGCATGTTCTTGTCGATAAACGGGAAACTCAACTTCTGCAGTTCCTCGCCAATCTCCACCATCGGCGCTGCATACCGACGCAGGCGCACGACATCGCGACGCAAGCCATGCAGCTTCTGAATGTCACGCTCATTCAACGCACTGCACAAAACATTGCGCTCAAGCTCATCGATCTCGGCATGGATCGCTTCGCCGACCGGCTGATAGTTTTCGATGACAAAATCGAGCAACGCATACAGTACGAAATCTTCCCCGTGCTCCAGCAATAGCGGACGCGCCTCACAACGTTGGCGAACATGGGCGTAGGACGCCGAGTGACCGTTACGCGCGGTGATGATGTAGCCCTTGCCCGCGAAGATGTGCGTTTCGATGAATTGCAGAACGCCGTTTTCACGGATGGGCGAGTAGGTGACGATAAACAAGGCGTCGCCAAAGGTTTCCAGCTTCGGTCGACTGTGTTTTTCCAGAGCATCTTCGATGGCCAGTTCGTGCAGGTTGAACTGACGTTGCAGATTGGACAGTTCCTGAGCGTCTGGCTCTTCCAGACCGATCCACACAAAGTGGCCGGTTTTCGCAGCCCAGGCAGCGCCTTCGTCAAGGGTAATATTGGTGACTTTCTTGCCTGCGCTGTACACCGCAGCAGCAACAACTCGACCCATGGTGGTGATTCACTTCTTCTTGGCAGGTGGCAGGGAATACAAGGCTTCAGCTTAGCCGTGTCGATGCTTGAGAGTCAGTGAAATCTGTACAGTTCACCGGGCAAAAGAAAACCCGCACAGGGCGGGTTGTCTTTTCAGGCTGCTTGCAGTTGCCGATCCATCGACTCAATGCACTCGCGCATCTGTTCGCGGCATTGATTGATGAGCATCGGCATGTCATCCATGGTCAATCCGGCTGTAGGAATTGCCGGCAACGAGCGTATAAGGATTTTCCCACTGCGCCAGCGATTCAGGCGCATGTGCTTGATGTAACTGCTGACGCAAACCGGAACGATGGGTACACCGGCAGCAATCGCCATCTGGAACGCACCCTTCTTGAAAGGCAGCAATTCTTCGCCGAGGTTGCGCGTGCCTTCCGGGAACACCCAGATCGAGGTGTCTTCGTTCTGCAAGGTATTGGTGGTGGTCAGCATCGATTGGCGCGCCTTGTGCGCATTGCCACGGTCGATCAACACATTGCCGGCCAGCCAGAACAATTGCCCGAACAGCGGTACCCACTTGAGGCTCTTCTTGCCAATGCACACGGTCCGGCGCGGCACTACGTTGCCGAACACGAACAAGTCATAGTTGGACTGATGGTTGGCGATGATCACGCAGCTGTCAGGTTTGTTCATTAAACCGCTGACATCGGACTTCACCCGTAAACGCAAAATACACATCGCCGGCAGCGCGTAGAGGCGGGCGCACAAACGGCTGTTGTCCGGATTGAACGGGCGGCAGAT
The DNA here is from genome assembly GCF_031931925.1 of Pseudomonas sp. rhizo66. Taxonomy (NCBI): domain Bacteria; kingdom Pseudomonadati; phylum Pseudomonadota; class Gammaproteobacteria; order Pseudomonadales; family Pseudomonadaceae; genus Pseudomonas; species Pseudomonas sp. rhizo66. The sequence goes on along the minus strand of NZ_JAUJWZ010000020.1, from coordinate 66,212 downwards.
CCCGAGGATCACCCCGAGCACACCTGCCAGAATAAAGTGCAGGCCCATCAATAACATACGAAACACGAACAGCATTTTCAGGCCCCACCGGGACAAAAGGTGGCGCAGTGTACGGATGTGCACTGTTTTCGGCAATTGCCGCTATAGAGTGCGGAGATAGCCGATGTTTAAGCGCATGTTTCCGAATGGAGGGTCAGACCTGTCCTAGAGCTGTCGCAGCCTTTTAAACCGTGCGCGCAAGAAAAAGCCCGACACGACGGTCGGGCTTATCTTTTGCGCATCGACCGGGCTCAGCCCAGATGCTCCTGATCCTGGATGATCGCGTTATCCAGAGCTTCCAGCAGTGCTTTACGCACCTTCAACTTGGTGTTCTTGTGCGCGAGCATGTTGATCTTCTTCAACTGACGCGCAGCGGCCAGGGCGGCGCCTTGCAGTTCCTCGGCGGTCACCACCTTGTCGAGGAAACCGGCATCCACAGCGCTTTTTGGATCGAACATTTCGCCGTTGATCACCGAGCGGTGGAACGCCGAGCGACGCAGGCGATCGCGAGCCAGCTCGATACCGGCGTGGTGCATGGTCATGCCGATCTGCACCTCATTCAGACCGATGCTGAACGGGCCATCGACACCGATGCGGTAATCAGCAGACAACAGAATGAAGGCTCCCTTGGCCACAGCATGACCTGGGCAGGCGACGATGACCGGGAACGGGTGAGAGAGCAGACGACGCGCCAACGTCGAACCGGCGGTTACCAGCGACACAGCTTCTTTAGGGCCAGCGGTCATGACTTTCAGGTCATAGCCGCCAGACAGAATTCCAGGCTGACCGGTAATGATCACGATGGCGCGATCAGTCACCGCTTGATCCAGCGCCGCGTTGAATGCCGCAATCACGTCCGGAGAAATGGCATTGACCTTGCCGTTACTCAAGGTCAGGGTCGCGATACCGTCTTCGAGGTGGTAGGAAATCAACTCACTCATGACGCTATTCCTTGTAAGAAAGATGGGCAGACGTTACCCACCGCCGCAGGCCAGGTAAAGCGCCGTGACTGACCCGCCGGTCACCGTTTCCCCGCCCACCCGGCGTGGCGAGGCGTTCTGCTTCTATATAGAAGGGCTGCACCCACCGAAGATTGGCCGGTTTGCCATAGCCTGCCTGTGGGCGAAACGATTTTTTCTCTTAACCGCATGAAAATTCTGAAAAAAAGTTTGCCATCGGAAAAGCTTTCGACTACATTAGCGCGCCTCGACAGACAGAACATGTTTGAAGAGATACGGTGAAGTGTCCGAGTGGCTTAAGGAGCACGCCTGGAAAGTGTGTATACAGGAAACTGTATCGAGAGTTCGAATCTCTCCTTCACCGCCACATTTAAAAACGCCTGTAACTTCAACGAGTTACGGGCGTTTTGCATTCTGGGTTGTACTACTCAATTGTACTACTCGTAACGTCCCGCCTTCAGTCGCTCCGATTTAATCCCTTCGCTGTCCCGTTTTCTTCGTTCCGCTCGCCACTACCCTCAATGGCTACCGTTAGTCCGTTTCTGAGTTTCTGCCTATGTGGCATCAAGCTGCGGCGCCCGATAACATCGGGCCACTACACGCCATAGCTGGAGTACATTAGCCATCCAGCCATCCAGCCATCCAGCCATCCAGCCATTTAGAGCCAGCCTGCATGACCGCTCAGACACCACCACCTACGAAAAAAGAATTCTGTATCGCCTATCCCTTGTATGAGGAATTCACCTTTGCTGAGGAGGACGATGAAGCTGGCTGGGACTTATTCTTCTCTAGAGAGCCAATCGACACCTACTGCCCCGGATGTAATGCACAAAGCATTTTCCATCTGCATATCACCGCGGACATCCCTCGTGATCTCGACGCATGGGTCGGGAGTAAGCGTTTAGCCGTCGTGCTTAAATGCTCTAGGGATGCGGCCCATAAATTGTTTTTTCTGTTCAACATTGAGGGCAGGACGGTGCAGAAAATCGGACAGTATCCGTCTCTTGCTGACCTTAATACCTACGATGTGCGTCTGTACTCTGCTGTGCTATCTAAAGGGGACTTCAGGGAGTTCACCAAAGCTATCGGTTTGGCTGCACACGGTGTAGGGGTAGGCTCATTTGTCTACCTGCGGCGAATCTTTGAGAACCTCGTAAATGCTGCTTACCAGATCGCGAAAAACGATAGCGGCTGGGATGATGACGCTTATCAAAATGGGCGGATGGCAGAGCGGATACAACTGCTGGCAGGGCACCTTCCCGAGTTTCTCGTGGAAAATCGTTCGATGTACAAAATTCTTAGCCAAGGCATACACGAGCTGACAGAGAATGAGTGCTTGGCGGCGTTTCCGGTCGTAAAGATGGGAATCGAGCTAGTCCTTGATGAGAAGTTGGCTGCTGCGGCGAAACAACGAAAGCTAGAGCAAGCAGCGAAGGCCATTCACGGCCTGGTCAGCAGAGCAAGCGCTGAGGCTCGCTCCGGTACCGCTGAGTAGATCGCTGATTATTCTTCAGGGCGTTTTCCTCACTAAAACCATCGCCCGCGCTGCGTTGGAGGGCATTGGGTTTTGCTCCTGATTTCTCAGTCAAGCAATAACTACTAAGGGACGCGCAATGAAAGCAGGGTTAGCGGTGGTTGCACTCGCAGGTGTGTTGGGGGGTGGGGTTGCTATGGCAGATGGAGACCTTGTAATAGTGCTCCAGCATGCTGCCAAGGTTGTAGAAAAACTTCCAGATTCAAGTTCTCAAGTTACGGTGGTTGTTAGTGTTGTTGGTGCTGTTGTTGGATTGATTGCACTGACTGTAGCTTGGTCACAGATGAAAATTGCGAGTGCTAAAACCAAGCTTGATTTGTACAATAAGAGATTTGGTGTCTATCTTGCTGCACTTGAGTTCTACCAATGCGCGTACTCTAAAACTAGAGAGGGCCATAATGAAAAAGCGAGTAAACTGACGCACGCTTACAGAGAGTCAAAGTTCTTGTTTGATGCGAAGGATGGGGTTTACGAGACTTTAGGGCGATTCCAAAAAGCAGGTGCCGCCGTTAGGGCATATGATGAGTTTAATAAACACGGCGCTATTTCTGATTCGGATAGGTCAAGAAAGCTGTTTGAGAAGTACTCAGATGCCCTCCTGAATATGGAGACTGATATTCTGAAGTTAGAAGGTCAACTCAAGGCTTACCTCAGCTTCCATAATGTCAGGGGTTGGACGTTCTTCTAATGTCTCCACACTAAAGGAGTAGATAATAATGAGTAAGCCTGCAAAGATTTTCCTCCTTGGTGTGGTGGTGGGTGTGATCGTATTAATGGTGGGCTACGTTCTAGATAAGCGTCAGCAGGATTCACTTGAGTCGTTAGTTGCGAAGTGCAAGACAGAAACGATGGAAGCACCTAAAGGGCCGTGGCAGAAATATCAAGAAGCTCCTCTAGTGTGTGAGCCTTCTGAATTAGTAATTTATCCGGATATCATTGGCGTACAGAAAGAGGTTAGACAGAGCTATTTGGGACGGGGATATTACTTCTTCTGGAGTCAGCTACTTGCTATGGCGCTCCTGGGAGTGTTTGCCCTTCCATATGCTTGGTATTTTCTGTTGAGAAGGGTTAGAGAGTTAGTTAAGGCGATAACTGGAAAATGAAAAAGGACTGGTTGATTCTCGTTTGTTGCGTCGGGCTATTTAGCTCTGGTTTTGTGTTTGCAAGATTGCTGGCACAGTTTGGCTACCTGCCAGCAGTATTTTTTGTTTGGGAAGAAAAGTTAGACATAGGAACCATGTTTAATATTGTGGCCGCTATTGCTACGGCATTGGCTGCTTATGCGGCCTTCAGGTCTGCTGATACTGCAAGGATTGCAGCGATGGATAGCAGGGCATCCACGCGAATTCAGACGTACATCCAGCATCAACAACAGTTCGACAGGCTTCTCGATGAATCTCAAGCGGAGATGGGAATAGCTTTCTTCAGGCGTATTGAGCTCTACGATAAAATGTTCCCAGACAACCGACACGCTGATAAATCATTTTCATTGCTTGCTGATCCCACCGTTATCCTAAATTGGGCAAATCGTTATGATCAGCTCAGGGATATAGCTGAAAGCGAATTGCCACCAATTGAGGAAAGCTTTCCACAGTGGATGATCGGTTGCATGGAGCTCGCCAATAGAATGAACTTTACACACATGGAACCTAAGGAAGGGCAGGTCTATATAAATGGAAGAAACTACTCATATTTTGACAGCGACCCTGCCAAGCCACTTCATAATCTTGCTGAGGTAATACACCGATTAGCAAGGTTTGGTTTGATAGACAGAGCACCAAAGATTTTATTCCATCGTCATATGCCAGCTTTTGTAACGGCGTACAACAGCTTCTACTGGAGTATCCAAGAAGGGAGGACTCCACACAAAATTATTTAATAAGACAACTGCACCAAACCCCCACCATCACTTAATATCATAAGTTAAACCAAATACAAATAAATAGTGTTCAAAACATCCGTTACGGTATTGACAATCATTCTCATTTGTGTCATACTGTTTATATTGGAGTTGACCAGATCACGTCGTCTTTCCAGTGTCCTCGAAAACACTGCGGCACCTTTCAAGCAAACCCTGCCTTCCTTCTCGGTTTGTTGCGTGGTCTGACCCTCCAATTAATCTTTCCTGAAACCAAACCCATGTTTTTTAACTAGGACATGGGTTTGGTTTTGTCTGCCGTAAACAGTTCCAAACACTATTAATCATCTCAAGAGGTAGCATCCTATGCCTATCACCCTTTGCCGTGCCTGCAATAAACCTTTGTTTAACCGACGACCACAAACACGGACATGTAACGCAGCCTGTCGTGCTAAGCACTGGCGTTACTCAAAAGTAACAATGATTCCAGTGTCTATGATGTTGAATCTAACCAATTATGCACTGGTTAAAAAAGCTGCTGAATCTGCTGGCAAGTCAATCAACGACTATGTGCATGGTCGTGTAATTAGTGAGAGTGCATGATGCGAATATCATTAAATGAAAGGGCTGTTCAACAACTTCAGATGATCATGAAAGCAACGGGATATACAAATCATACGCATTGCATTCAGACAATGCTGACCCAAGTGAATAGCAAGCTACAACTTTCTAATGAAAAGAAAGCAGCAAAGAAAGCTTCAAGCATCTAACCCACCATTCAATCTAAATACTATCAACCTACACAGTAGAGGATAGAACATATCGCATAGAGGAAAAGCAAATGAGCAACTACATTGTCGTACACAAACCATCACAACTCATTCAGACCGTTGTAACCAGTTCATTGCCACCGACACCAAATGGTGATCATGCATTCCATGCTGCTTCTGAGATAGTGCTAACCAAGTACTACAGGCTCAAATCTAAGGCTAACCGTCAAGGTGTACTTGTATCAGTTGGTGATCTAGCAGCAGTATCACCTTCGTTCTTGGAATCACTGATGGCATTAAAGCGTAAGCGTTAAGCCGATTTCATTGGCCCAAACCGATTAAATATGCGTACTCCTGGCTACCCTACAGGGTACGTTGGTTGTCATGTCCACACCCCTTGTAAGCCGGGCATCTAAAATGCCCAAAACACCTTATCTCAGGTGTCTTTCAAAAAAACAATCTAAGGAATAAAAATGAGTATGAAGTTTGATTATTTCTATCGTGGAATCACGAGGGCAGAGCGACGACGTGCAATGCAGCAACAAGCAAAGCATTACACTCAAACTACACAGCAGATTGATACCAGTGTCGTAAGTGCTACAACTGCCAAGCAGTCAGACAAAAAACTTAATGATCAAGTATACAAAGAATCTTTGTTGAGCAAGATGAGAGAGCGGCTTGCACAAATTAAAGCAGATGATAAAAACAAACCAACCAATCATAAGGAATAATTTAATGACCAATACAGCTACCAATCCACGAACACGCATTTCAATCAAGGGTGCACCTCGGAAGTATGATGCTAACGAACTGCTACAACGCCAGCAGGGTTATCACTCTATGTATCGCTCAACTGACCAGAATTGTGAGATGGTGCGGGGAGAGCTTCCATATCTCTTTCTAACCAAGGTAATTGAGAAGGTCAGTGAGGGGTACATCTTGACTGATCGTTATCCTATGACCATGAGTAACATGAACTATCACTGTCACATGATCAAGCCGGAGCGTTTGCAAACTGCCGACTTGGCGATCATTGATGAGAAAGTAAAGCAAGACTACATTGCTGAGTTGGAAACAGAGCTTGCCCAATACCGAGAACTCCTCACCCAGCAATTGTTGGAGAAAGCGGAACTGGCTGAGCAGAAAAAGCTGGCCGATAAACGAGCAAAGTTGCTTGCTGAGGTTGAACGTGAAGTCAACGATGTTTGGGGAGAGCGCGTAGTGATTGCGTAACCCAACACAGCTGCTCATGGTGATCCTTGCCAGAAGCTCGCATAACGCGATTACAGACCGTTCCTCATGAAACCCTACCCATCATTGCCCCGACAGCTTACCAAAGGCTGTGCGGGGCTTTTGTTTGCGTGTAGGAAAGGTGGTGAACTGATCCACTTTTCTAAACGAGACTGATCACCAAATGAGAATAGGTCTTGACAAAACGCGATTTGACGTGTAGAATAGGGCTTATCCGCCGAGCGTAGCGAGGTGGGTAAGATCAAAAGCTTTATATTAAAGATCAAGAGCTTGTTATATAGAAGAATATTATATAATTATAGGGTGATAATCCTATAGTATTTATTAAAGAACATTAGAAAGAAAGAGGTAGGAGTAAACCTACCTACAAAGAGTATTATATTTAAAGAATAATATTATCAGCTATAGCTGATAGAAGTAATTACCTAAAGAATAACTATTCTGTCGTTACGACAGGTAATCACCTATTCTGTTTCACAGAAGACAAATCAAAAGCTGGTGGGCTATCGCTATTTCCACCTATTGAAGAGCATTCGCCTATCGGCTCACCTTGCGATCATGTCTTGGTATGTAGAGTTGACAAACTCTAGAAGTCATTTCCTGATTGTACAATCAGATATCCAACAATCTCTGTGTAAACATACACAGAATACAGTTGGTGAACATTCAGGAAAGGTAGACACGAAGTGGAACCAAACACAGGTATTCACCTACCACCGTTACGGTGAATACAAAATTCTCATCAATCATACTTTGGTGGTTTACCATCGTTATTTGATGATAGCTGTAACACTCCATAGTCACGCCTGAGAGCCTTTACGCTCAATCCAATACCAGTCCAAACCTTTCGGCCTCTGACTGCTCACACAGCGTCAGTGGCTTTTTTGTGGGCGATAATATGTTGAAACTACAATCAGTTATCAGGCGACATATCAGGGTTACCACTACACCCCTTATATACAAGCTTGTACACCAATACCGCTACAGGACTGATTGCACCTGGCCTTCAGCCGTTTTCGGTTAAGCACACGTTTCACTTTCTCCTCATTTCATTTCTCATGCTAGCAATTCGATTGAAATGAGGGAGAGACCTTGATCATTCCTGCGCATCACTCCAGCGTTTCCCTCTTTAGTGACGCCAACGCAATTCCTAAGTCATCCCAAGGACGCGATCCTTGACCGGCGTATCTACAGCCTGCAAGGTGTTCGAATATCACAGCCTTATCGGCCTCCTTCTGTGATGCTCCGCATGTCTTGCAATACACGGTGCTGTCCTTCAGTCGCCAGCGGCTGTTCCATGTGATCAGGTGATCTGTTGCGGACATCACTATCGTTCCCAAGCAAAATTTCTGTACAAGATTATAGGTTTTGTAAGGGATTTAATTGTGAAGTTCCGTTGCTTACGAATCGAGCTGCGGTGCAAGAGTGATGCGACTAATCGACTCTCATGACACCTAGGAAAACTGCCATGTCAAACAACATCGCCATCGCCATCGCTGACGCTTTGACCCTTCTGCTGCACAACCAGCACGGGCTTGCCGCTGCCATTGAAGAAGTCGCTTTATGGGCAAAGTCTTCAGGCTCACCCGACGTGCATGAGAGCGTCATATCCGCCTTGGAAACCATCGACGGAAACGCATCGGCCATCACTGACGCAATCAACCAAATACGGCAAGCCTGATCGTATTCAATTGGGTACACCCTTAAGACCGCTTATCGGTGAATACGAAAACCGTATTCAATAGAGTTGATTTCTCATAATGAACACGACTACCATCCTAGCCTCTAGAGGCAAATGAATACATTGGTGGGCATTATGGCAAGCATCGGCTACATCAGGGTTTCATCGGCAGACCAGAACACAGCCCGCCAGTTGGATGTTGTAGCGCTGGATGAAGTGTTCACGGACAAAGTTTCAGCAGCCACAACAGACCGTCCAGAGTTACAGGCAATGCTTCGTCACATCCGCAAGGGCGATGTGCTCCACGTCCACAGCATCGACCGTCTGGCTCGTTCACTGGAAGACTTGCTTTCTTTGGTCAAAGGCTTGATTGCAAGAGGTGTAGCGGTGCAGTTCCATAAGGAGGGCCTTCACTTCACTGGCGAAGCCAATCCAATGCAGGAGCTGATGCTAGGTTTACTGGGTAGCGTTGCTCAGTTTGAGCGGGCATTGATCCGAGAACGTCAGGCAGAAGGCATTCAGAAAGCCAAGGCAGCAGGCATTTACAAAGGCCGTGTGAAGACGATAGATGATGAAGCCATTCGCAAAGCAATGGCGGAAGAGGGAGCATCGTTCCGCAAGGTGGCAAAGGCTCTTGATGTGAGCCTGTCGACAGTACAGCGTGCTATGAAGAAATAACGCAATCGAGACGCCACGCAATCACTCGCGAGCAACGATAACCATTAGGTGCGACTGTGACGCTGGCGCTGAGATAAACAGCCCGCACGCAATCCTGCAAAACCTCAGGTCGTATTCAGACCATCACCACCATCGGATTTGGCGAAAGCTTGGCATAAGCCCGGCCTTAATCGCCATACCGGTTGGATATGCCTGACCAATATCTAACACCCACCACGGATTCCAGCACTATCAATATACAGATTCAACCCAGAATCGAGATTCAAAATAAAGGGGGTTGGGATTCAGGGGTAAAAAGTGGTGGTGTAATATTTGGAATCACTGCGTGCATCAATTCCGTAGGTTCTGACCTTCACGACAGTCGTCTGTCTTTTGGGCGTGCGCCATTACCGTGTGACGCCAAGTTGCTCCATGGCTGCCCAGTGATACCTATCTGCTCTTGCTAACATTTCGCTCGCTACTGGATCGTCTTTATACTTTACAATTTCGCGTTGAAGTTCGTTATGAATAATGTCCGTGACATGATCAGCATAATCGAAGTCTTTGAGTTTCTCTATCTCTTTATAATCCGCAAAAATTGTTGCTAGCTGCCGATAGGTTTCCTCAAGCATTCTTTCAGTAACAACAATATGTTGCTGGCTATCTTCATAAAGGTCATGGAGGTGGGGAAGAGCTTCTATTTTATATCGAATTTCAAACGCACCTTTCGCTCTATAGTAAGTAGTCAATGTTTTGTAGAGGGAATCCCGAATTAACCCTCCTTGACCTTTGTGGTGTATTGGAGCGACGTTTGGATTGCCCGTATAAAAAAGGATGGAGTTAAGTACATTTTCGATTCTAAACAATGTTTCATCGATGTTGTAAATATTTAGTCCCGCATTCCGACCTAAGAAGAAAATGTCGCCTTCACGATGAGGGCCGATGTATTCGATACCAAGGCAACCTTGTATATGATAAATTTTCTCCACAAGCCGCAGGTGCTCTTCGTTATCCCTGTAATTTTCTAGTAGTTCACCAACAGATTTATAAATAGCTAAACAGTCAGTTAGGTCGTAGGCTTTAGCATTTTCAGGTTCTACTATTTTCACATTATAGTCACAACGACTTGGGCTGTTATTAGGAAACATAGCTGTATAAACCCGGTCAGGGTCTGCGAAGCGAATAGTACCTTTAAAAAAAACAGCTTGTTCATTGAGCCTTTCAATAAATACCTTTCGATGATTAAGGTATTGTTCAAAAATAAGAGCGGCTAATTGCTTCTCTACAACAATGTCGTGCTTTTGTTGCTTGACTAAATTTTCGGCATCCAATGCGATTTGTCTTTCTTCGCCTTTTACTTGTTGGAGATAGAGGAAAAGTAGTGTGCCGATAGTGGCGAATGAGCTTAATAAAGTAAATGCACCACTCATCACTGAACCGAAGCTGCCCCAGTCAGTTGTAAGTCGAGAGATTGGCCCGAGGTAATACCCATAACTACATAGAACCCCCGCAGCAACAAAAACACCAACTCCAACAGCTATGCCTACCCCGGCTAATATCCAATTTGTTTTCATGATGACTCCTGGCTATATCTTGTTTTTTGCTAAACCTTATGAAAGGTGCAAAGATATTGCTGATGGCAACCGTGGCGCGGTTGGATAAGGAAAAGAGTATCAGGCAAGGTTGGGATAAAAAAGCTGCTAATCTCCAATGAAGGCCATCAAAGCTCGGAATGTTGCCGTAGGTAAAGGTATTCTCGCTAATGCGCGCACCTAATGATGTCCGCGATGAGCTTTTCTAACATGGCTGATTGCTATGGGCCAAAGTTACCACGCCAAATGAGATGCGAACGTTGCATAACTTAAAGCTTGCCTAATTTATCACTGCAAACCGTCATGCTTCTCGCCGTCAAACAGAATGCCCCGAACTCCAGTTCACTCAATGATCTAGAGTGGGGCGAGGCAACTTCCAATCAAGAAGAAACATTGTGGAGCTTTGGAAGTTTCCAGCGAGCTGAATTGTTTAATTTAAGGGCAAGTGTTCTTTTTAATTTGTCCAAAAAAGGCTTTACCCGAATTTCATTTCGAACACTCGCAGCCTCATCATCTGAACTAACAATGCTAACTGCAATTTCGGAGTACAACTCCATCGCCTTTCTCGAGTACTTGGCTATTGCATTTTTGAAATCGTCTCCCGTCATCTTTTTCAAGGTTAGTTTCGAAACGTCAGTGCCGAGGCGATCAACTAGGAAATTAGCAACAAAAATACCCCATGGAGTACCGTGTATACCCAAAATAATTTTCATCACTTTATCGCTAGGTACACCAGCCGCATTAAGTAGTGCAGATCGCTCCACTTCAACTTCGTGAGCTATCAACCACGCAAGGAAAACTTTTTCCGCCGTTAACCCTCGAGGGAATACCATTTTATAAAAACGGTCGAAAAGTTCCATTTTTCTCGTAACCGCTTCGAGTATCGTATCATCGGACATAGCAGCTAAATACTGAGCGGCTTTATCCAGTTCTATCCTCTTCGAGTTTTTCATTACCCTTGCACCCTCTTGCTTAGGTGCATAGGTATAGTCGATAGAAGAAAATGAGGTGCGCAAGCTCTCTTGTATTGGGTCAAGCAATCGGACGGCAGCCAGCTTAACCGGGTTTTGAGTATTGTTATACCTAACAATATCAGTCAGCAATGCTTTTTTAGCAGCTACCACTCGCACTAACACCTGAGACTGCCCCGCACTGGGATTATTTTCAATAGCCTTAGATAAACTGACCGTTGTTTGACAGCCGTTGACAATTGAAAAGCTTCTTATGGTGTATTTGTTCTCACCTATCTGCTCAAATGAATCTGCGACTATTGTGATACCGTTATTCAACGCCCAAAAATCGCCATGCCGGTTTTCTGCGGTCTCGACTATCTTCTCGTTTATACCACCTTTTCGCTGACCGATAAAAAGCCGAACATTGCCCTCAAAGAGTTGATTTTCATACTGGCTATACAGGCGAAATAGCTCTCCCGCATATACAGAGCCAACTATTGAATATCCAAACTCTCCGCGCAACTCAGCAATACCGCCATTGAATTGCAAGTTATCCTGCGGCACGTTTCGATCAGCAGCCTTTACTACTAAATACTTATCATATAGAGTATCTTGGTATTCATAGAAAAATGAGACATCTCCATAGCTTTTTGAGCGAACAGTTGCTTCTCTATTTCTTGAAATAGTATCAGATTTAGCAGCAAGCGTTACTAACCCAAAGACCATGCTGTAGCCCTCGGTATCTCCATCAGTCAATCTATCGTATATGTCGTTTCGACCTGCGTATTGGAACATAATAGGGTCTTTAACACTTGCGACAGCGCCAATTAACGCGTTCCACTTTTTCAAGCCTGCACTTTTATCTGATCGCTCAGATACATATCCTTGAAGCACATAAATAGTTTGCTGGTCATCGTCGATATAAATAAAATCACAGCCAGCATCTTCCGGCCCGTCTACCGAAGCAGCATCAATTGCCTCGTCTTCATCAATACCCAGAAGAGTAGACGCATACCATGCAGCTAAGGCTCTATCACGACTTATCCCACCCCTTTTAGCTAGCGAGTCAATCGCAGCAAGCAGTTCCTTGCGTTGGGCAGGGGTTTTTTGGGTGGGTGACAGAGCCATTTGTTAGAAGTCCTTTTGCACTGATTTGAGAAGGCGTTTGCCTCGATGTCGTAATGCTATCATGCGGAACCACCGAATTCACACCCGCCCCAGTAAGTCGCCTCATATTCGGGGCCAGCGTCTCATTTTAAGGCTGTGACCACCTGAGAAATACTTGCTGTCTGTGGCTCCGCTTGACGGCTACAAGCTGAAACGCTAGTGCGTTCTTTCAATCGTACAGCTGGAGTCTTTCGCCGCCCATGCGTTCCGTTGTCGCTACAATTGCGACCGCTGCAACTGCCTTCATGATGGCGCCATCGATATGTAATCTGGCAAGATTACATAGGGTTACCTGCACGTCAGGCGACCAGAGCAAGTATTTCCTTCAGGAGCGGAAATTTTGGAACACAGGTCAAGCGATGTGTTTTCTCAGAGCATCGTCGCCTAACTTATGCGTCCGGACGCAAGATAGTAGTTCTGATGGCGTAGACAATCCTCTCGCCGATCATTCTCGCCGTCTTACGCTCCGAATCACGCCGGTACATGTCTTACTAACTCTACCGGACTTGAAGAAAGTGGAGGTGGGTGGTCTTCTACAGCACCGGTTCCAGCTAAGTCTGCTAGCTGAATATCTTCGGATTTTCACCACCATCAACAGGTGGTTGTGACGTCAATGGGCAACTCTGCTTTCAGGGCAGGGAGTTTGGAGATTGCTGTCAGCTTCTGTGCCGTGCTCGCGCCTTTCGAATACACGTCGTGAGTGACTGAGCCCGTTTCATGTCCAACTAGCTCTTTTGCCAAGGCGTCTGGTACGTCAGCTCTGATCAGCTCAGTAACTACGGTATGGCGAAAGCTGTGGAAGACGTGGAGCTTGCTGAAGCCTGCTGTTGTACGCAATCTACCAAACGCCTTGGATATCGCGTGGGAGCGTTTGCCGTAGTGGTCGTGTGAGCTGGTGGGGATTAGGAAGGTATCAGTAGTTTCTTCGCACAGGCGGTCAATGGTAGTGGTCAGGCTCGGATGGATTGGCACCACACGCTTGCTCGCCTTGCTCTTGCTCTTCGGAAAGTCGAAGCAGCGGATGCCGTCAACAGTGATCACGCTGTCTCTGTTCAATCGACATAACTCTTCGATCCTGGCCCCGGTGTACCAGCCTAATGCGATGAGGTCTGCAAGCGGTTTATCCCCGTTGTCCAGTGCTGCTTGGTGCAGCTTGAGGGTATCAGCACGGGTGTATATTTCCCTGTCTTTGCCTGCTGTCTCGGAGCCACCGCCCTGTGGCAGTTCGTGTGCTACGAACGGGTTAACCTTGTCTTTGTATTCTTCACGCCATGCCGCGTCATATTTCATCGCCCACTTCCAGAGCGCCGTACCAGCCATGAGGTACTGGCCTAACGTAGCTGGTGCACGATCCAGCGATTTGAGCCATGCGTCTACCGTGTCGAAGTTGAGTGGGAGTCCCTCTTTCTTGAGGAAGTCTGACAGTCGTTCCATTTTGCCCACTTGCTGATCGATGTGTTTTGGAGCGCCACCACGACTCTCCCTGAATTCTCGATAGGTTTTCAGGCGAGCGGAGGTGATGGGTGACTTTGGCTTGAGGACGGTTGGGTCCAGAGCTATCGCCTGCCCTTCGGCGACCTCAAGGGGGGTCAGACCATAGTCAGCCGCAATCACCTTCAGCATAATTTCACGATTAACTTGAGCAACATGTTGTACTCGCTCTAACGGATTAGAGGGCATTCTTGCTAGGCTTTCGTTGAGGAAATCGATGACACCTATCACTCCGGCGGCCTCCAACTGGTTTGCCGCCGCAGACATGATGGCAAAATTATTCTCTTCGGAATCCTCGGTTTCTTCGGGTGAAAGCTCGTTGATTTTCCTGGAGTTTCTCTTTGTAACCTCCATAAAATGCGAAACTGTATCCGCGTCGAGTTCGCTACCCCATTCAGCTAATTCAGGACGCCAGTTCTCTTTGCGAATCTGTGCCTCTGTTCTTGCTACTGCAAATTCCGCCTTCCACTGGGTGAGGTAGGGTAGACGTGCGTCCATAGCTTGCTTGCGAAGTCCCGTCTTCAATGACTGAATCCGCACTTTACAGCCGATAGCTTTCTGTAGATCGGCAGGGACGGCCAGCCTCACGTACCAAGTGGATTCACCTTTCTTTTGAATCAGGTTGTCTGCCATTGGAATGCCGTGAAGTGGAGGAGTGGTAGCGGATTGTACTACTCAATTGTACTACTATGCACGCTGAAAGCCCCAGGTTACGGGGTTTTCTGGTCGAAAGGGGTGTTGAATTAGAATCTCTCCTTCACCGCCATATTCAGTACACAAAACCCCTGATTTCGAAAGAAGTCAGGGGTTTTGTGGTTTCTGGCGTCTGCATTTTTATTGCCGCGCCGTGAAGTCCGCTTTGTGCGATTACAATCGCGCATTTATTCATTGGTACAGAGACGACTTCCATGATCATTTCCACCACTCACACCATTGAAGGCCGGCAGATCACGGCTTACCTGGACATCGTCAGTGCCGAGTCGGTGCAGGGCGTCAATGTGATCCGCGATATGTTTGCCGGTATGCGCGATTTTTTCGGCGGACGCTCGCAAACCCTGGAGCGCGCGTTGAAGGAGGCTCGTATTCAGGCGACCGATGAGATCAAGGAACGCGCACACGCTTTGCAGGCGGATGCGGTGGTCGGGGTGGATTTCGAGATCAGCATGCCGGCGGGGAAGGGTGGCATGGTGGTGGTGTTTGCGACCGGGACCGCCGTCAAGTTGCGCTGATCATTGAGCCGACGTTTGCGCCTGGTAGATTTCGATATTGCCGTGTTTAACCTGTTGATAGGCGGTGTAAGGCAATACCAGCGTATCCGTGACGCCGGAGACCGCGAGGTCGAGCAATACCAAGGGTGCAGCGGGGCGGCCGGTGCCGAAAGCTTTCATCGGTAATTCTGGCGCGTGCAATACGCAGAAGTCGTAACCGACGCCGCTGTAGATCCGGGAGATCGAATCACAGTAAGTCTGGCGCTGTTTCAGGTCATTGCCTGCGACGGTGTCTTCCTGAAAAACACTGCTGATCGTCCCGCAGCCGCTGATCATCAGAGCTGAAAGTAGTAGAGCGCTGGCATTTCTGAGCATGTTCGCGATTCCTTCGCAATGAGATTGGGGTGCCAGATTAGCTTGGTGGCAATGCGGATGCCTCTTCATTTTGTTCATTTTTTGTAGGCCATTCGTCGGGCGTAAGGCAGCCTGAATAACAAGTCCAAGAGTGACCGACTAGTCTCAAAGGCATGGAGGTCGATATTTTTTCAGGCAGAAAGGTTTTTTGTCGGTGTCGATCTGTTGCGAAGGGGCGAACGTATGACTGATCCGTATATCGAAGACGATGGCGCTGAATTTTCCTTCAATAACTGCGTCCGGTGCGGCCAGAGCGAATATCAGGCAGGTTTTGGCGAGGATCCTGTGCAGATCGGGAAGATCAAATCCGCGGCACCCAAAGGACCAAAGGCGAAATTCCTCCCCAAGGTCACCACGCGATCCAGAAAATGATTGTTCTCTGAGTAACCCCGTATTGAGCGGGGTTTTTTATGCCAGTGCGTGTGAAGAATTTTCTTACGGGCGACGACGACAAATCAGTTTGCTTTCACAAACTTTTCACGTCTGTCGCAGTAGGGTGAAGCCATCCGTTAGAAAGCAAGTCTCCAGCCCGTCTCCCCAGCGGGCTTTTTTTTGCCTGTCATAAAACCTTTTGCAGAATTGCTGTCCAATCGGCGCCGAGTACGCGGGCACCTCTGATTTCGGCTGGACTTTCGCGTGACGACGGCATTAAATCCCGGCCCTTTTAGTCATCCCAATTGTTGAGGTTTTCGTCATGCGTTTAACACTGCCTGCTCTGGTTCTGGGGCTTCTGGTTGCTCAAGGTGCAATGGCCGCAGGTGATGGCACCGCTGCGCTGGGCGGTGGTCTGGGTGGTGCACTGGGTAATGTCGTCGGCCAGAAAATGGGCGGCAGCACTGGCGCGGCCATTGGTGCCGGTGTAGCAGGCGCGGCGGGCAGCGCAATGGCGGCGCGCAAGGGGAGCCGAACCAAAGCGGCGATTGGCGGCGGCGTTGGCGCAGCCGGTGGTTCAGTGATCGGTAACAGCCTTGGCGGCAAGACTGGCGCAACCATTGGTGCAGGCCTGGGTGGCGCGGCTGGCGGCGCAGTGGGTAGCAACTTGTCCAAAGGTCACAAGCGTCACTAAGACTCATCCCTGTCAGAAGAAGCCCGGCCCGATGTCGGGCTTTTTCATGGCTGAACGTTTTCCCCGTTCGACTCTCCAATCTCACATAGGCCCATGTCTGGGCGGACTGTCCCGCTTCGGGAACTGTGAGGTTGATATGCGCTTGTCATTATCTGCACTGTTTTTCGGTTTGCTGGTAGCACAAGGGGCGATGGCCGCCGGTGATGGCACCGCCGCTGTGGGTGGCGGCCTGGGTGGCGCGCTCGGCAATGTGGTCGGTGGACAACTCGGTGGCAGTACTGGCGCGGCGGTAGGTGCAGGCGTTGGCGGCGCGGCCGGCAGTGCCGTCGGGGCGAATAAACGCAATCGAACCGAAGCCGCCATTGGCGGTGGTCTCGGCGCGGCCGGTGGCTCGGTCGTCGGCAACAGTCTCGGCGGGTCTACCGGTTCGACCATCGGCGCAGGGTTGGGCGGCGCGGCCGGTGGTGCGGTCGGCAACAACCTCGGTGACGATGGTGGCTCTCATTCCGGCGGCGGTCACAAACACAAGAACAAACATAAAAACCGCCATCATTGATGGAGGTTTGAACAGAAACCCGGCTTTTTGCCGGGTTTTTTGTATTTGCTCGTCGGACACCGGAACGATTGGCTGTAGGGCTTTTCGAACGTCATACACTCCCTGAAACGACGAGGTTTGCCATGACTCCTGAAACCGAAGGCAAGGAAGAGAAAGGTTCGAGTGGACTGCCGTTTATCAATGATCCGGGGAATGAGGATCCGGGGTCGTTGATGGATGATGCGACGGTGCCGTTGAATGATTCGGATGAGGCGGATATGGAGTATGAAGAGGATGAGGATGAGCAGTCATCGGATGTTTGAGAAGATCTCAGCGTCTGAATCCGGATTTTAAGGGCCTGAGTTCAAGAGGTCCTACAAATTTGTTAGCGACTAAAAACGGCTGCCCGCCAGTCATTGAACGGGTGAGCGAGTCTAGGTATATGCGTTTTTTTGTAGTGCTAACAATGTGAGATCTCGGATTTAGAGAGTTCCATATTGTCTAGAGTCATGCTGAGCAACTGGATGTCGAATTGTTCTCTGTATCTATATACATTTTTTATGATGCCTCACGGTACAGAGCACCCGTCGCTTAATGAATTTTAGAAAGGTAGCTCTGTTAAATATACGCTAGGTTCTCGCAGTCTTAATGATGATGTGGTAAACGTTACTTTCGAAGTGCTTGATACAGCTGAAATCAGATATCTGTCTCCAATTGGTTGTATGGATAGACTTAAATTTTTTTGAGTTGGAATGTTGGATGTCGTCAACTCTCTAATTTCACCGCATGTTATTCCGATTCGGCAAGCATTGTATCCTATGGATTCCCATTTTTTCGGAGGAGTGTCCGGCATTTCTCTAATATCAAATGCCAAGGTCAATGTTGAAAGATTGTTGTCTATGTTTAAAGCGAATAGCTTGATCTCCCCAACGGGTATATCTCTGCTGAATACCATGTTGAAGAGTTTGCTTCCTTCTATTTCATTCCAGTATTTCATGGTCATTCCTTGAATGGATAATGATCGCTCGTATTTTTTACTTTGCCATTGCGTGCGTCATGCGCGGGGCGTATGTTTATGTGAGGACCTTGATCTCCTCGGTTATTTATATCTCCATATTTATGTCCCGCTGAGTGGTCTTGGAGTATCAATATAAAGCCATCTTTTCGGGTGAATCTATATTCTCTGGTTATAATCGGCTTTCCACTGCTGTCTAGAATGTTATTTCCTTTTCTATCCGTCATGTTGACATAGGTGAACTGCTTCTGCCTGCCACTTACATCATCAGTTTGAATGTCAGGCTGTTGCCCTTTCGGTATTCCTGCATCAACTTTTGCCTGCCTGAATGCACCGCGCCTGGAAACCTGTGGAAGGTCAACTTCATCAGGTTTTGGACAATTGATTGATTTTCGACCTTTGGGTGGACAATTGGAACTCAACCCCAACGGATCCACCCACCCCGTCGGATTCGGCACGTACTGGTACTGATTCAAGCCACCGGCCAACTTGATCGGATCCGGCGTCAGATACCGCCCCAGTCGCGGGTCGTAATACCGGTGCCGGTTGTAATGCAGCCCGCTTTCCCCATCGAAATACTGCCCCTGAAAACGCAGCGGCTGGTTGAGGTAGTCCTCGCCGGCCAGGGTCAGGGCGGCGACTTTGCCGTAGGCGTCGTATTGCGCGGACCAGACGATGTCGCCGCTGTAGTCGGTGAGTTCCTGCGGGGTGCCGAGGTGGTCGAGTTGGTAATAAAACGGGCAGGCTTTTTTCGGGCCTTTGCCGTCGAGCAGGGCCAGCGGGCGGAAGGTGCCGGGTTCGTAGACGTAGCTGCGGTATTCGCGTTCGCTGCTTTCGGCGACGAGGTGGTCGCCTTGCCAGAAGAATTCGGTGGTTTGGCCATTGACGGTTTTGCTGATGCGTCGGCCGAAGGCGTCGTAGCGATAGCTGGCGGTCTGGCCGTCGGGGCGGGTCAGGCCGATCAGGCGGTGTTGGCTGTCGTAGCGGTATTCGGTGACGAGAGTCTGCGCGCGGCCACGGCGTTCGCGGATCAGGTTGCCGAAGGCGTCGTAGTCGTAATGACGGTCGCCCTGCATCAACAGGCGATTGCCCTTTATCTGGCTGGGACCGGGGCGGTCCTGCATCAGCAGGTTGCCGGCCGGGTCGTGGGCGAAGCTTTCCGGCAGTTCGTCGCGTGAGTGACGTACGCGGATCAGCTGATCGAGGGTGTCGTAGCCGTAGGTGCGCTGGCCGTGGCGGCTGTCGGCAATGTGCGCGAGATTGCCGTTGGCGCTGTAGGCATAATCGCGGCGGTAAAACGCATCGCGCTGATGGCCTACGGCGTGGGCGAGTAAGCGTCCCTGATCGTCGTAGGAATATTCGCTGAGCAGTAAACCCTGCTGGCGCTGCAGTTCGCGACCGGACTGGTAGACATGGCGGGTCAGCGGTGTGCCGTTGAGGTCGATGCCGTTCAGCGCGCCGCCCTTGGCGTGGTGGTAATCGAGCAGGCTGTTGTCCGGCAGACGCAGGCGCTTGAGCTGGCCGCAGGCGTCGTAGCGGTAGCGCAGGGTGCCCCAGCCTTGATGCTCGGTGATCAGTCGGTCCTGACGGTCGTACTCGAACGCCAGCGGGTGTTGCTGGCCGTCGTCGACACCCGTCAGTCGGCCGAGGCGGTCGTATTGATAGGAAACCTTGATCCCGTCGGGCAAAGTTTTGACCAGCAAACGCCCGGCAGCATCGCGCTCATAAGCGGTGACCAAACAAGAGCCGTCATCACCAAACTCGGTCTTTTCCAGCAGATGGCCGTTGAGGTCATAGGCGTACGCGGTGCGCCGACCGTCAAAACCGCTTTCCTGACGAATCAGCCCGGTCGGCGTGTAATCCAGCCGATACTTTTCCCCGGACTCGTTTTCGATCTCGGTGAGCAGCAGTTGCGCATGGTCGTAGCGGTACTGCACCTGCGTGCCGTCGGGGTTGATCCGCCGCGAGACCAGGTGCAGATCGTCGTCGTATTCGTAGCGGGTGATGCGCCCCAGTTCATCGCGCTCGGCGGTGACCTGACCGTAGGCGCCGTAGCTGTAGGCGCGGGTGCTGCCGGTAGGAAATATCGTCTGAATCAGTCGGCCAACGGCGTCCCAGTGCTGACGGGTGACGGCACCGTGTTCGTCTGCGGTCGTCGTCCGCCGCCCCAGCGCATCGTAGGAAAAACGCCGCACGCCACCGTCGGGCAGCGTTTCCTCGGTCAACTGGCCAAGGTTGTTCCAGACCAACCGATGCCGACTGCTGTCCGGGTAACGGATCGACAGCAATTGCCCCCGGGTGTCGTAGTAGTAATGGGTGACCTGGCCGTCGGGGTCGACCGCTTCGGTGACATCGCCCTCGGCATTGCGCCGATAGATCCACACCGCGTCGCCGCGCGAACGCCGGTGCAGGAAACCGTTGCGATACTCGTAGGACGTTGGCGCCTCATCCGGCGGAATCAGCGCGATCAGCCGTCCGACTTCGTCGTAGCGGTATTCGGTGACCGCACCCAAGGCATCCTGCTCGGCGATTAACCGCCCCGAAGAGTCATACGCCTTGAGCTGTTCACCACCATCCGCCTCGACCTTGCGCACCATCCGCGCACGCTCGTCGTGGACGTAAGTCTCTTCGGTGCCATCGACGTAATGCACCGCGACACTGCCGTCGTCGTTCCAGACGTAACGCGTGTCCATCTGCGAAAACGACGCCCAGTGACGCACGCAACGGGCAGCCTTGCCGGACCGCTCCCACTCCCAGAAGAAGCTCGCGCCCCCAGCGAGTTGCCGCTGCAAAATCACATGGGCGTCGTCGTAGTCGTAGCGCTCGCTGTCGCCGACGGCGTTGGTTGCTTCGATCAGGTGCGGGTAGGCGTCGTAGCGGTAACTGACCAGCGTCTGTTCGCTGTCCCAGGCACCGTCGCGAAACACTTGGTAATCGACCCCGACCAACTGCGCCCGCTCATAGCGCAACAGCAGTGAACGCCCGGCGCCGTTGTCCAGTCGCTGCACCCGGTCAGAGCGATCGCGTTGCACTGTCAGACGATTGCCATAGGCATCGCTGATCGCCGTCAGTCGTCCTGCGCGAAAGTGATAAAAGCGCGCTGTGTCCCCGGCCAGCGCGAGGATCAGCTCTTCCGGTTCATCGCCAAGAAAGATCGCCGCTCGCGACAGGCTGTTGTGAATCGCCGGCCGCTCGCTACTCGGTAATGGAAAGCGGGTGCGGCGGTTTTCGTGGTCGACCCAGACAACAACGTCGCCCTCAAACGCCAGCCGATGCGCCAGCGAATGGCTCCAGCCGAAGCCCAGGCCGACATCAATCTCCGCCGCGCTGCTGCGATACAACCGCGCGAACTCGAACGGCAACACCCCATCGAGCACCGCATCGGTCAGGGTCAGCAGTTCTTCGCCAGTGACCATCGACACCGGGCAGCCGTTGGTGCAGGTGCGGGGTACACAATCGGCGCTGTCGCCGTTGGGGTTTTTCGCCTGATCCGGCGAGTCGTCGTGGGGCTCATGCCGTTCCATCCGGCTCGAACCGCCAGGCTTGTCCCGCGCAAGAGGCGCCGGATTCGGCACCGTCAACACCAGCGAATCGGCCTGACGAATGTTCAGCGGAATCGACGGCGTGGGTTTCAACTCAACTTCACGGGCGTGAAGCATCAGCGGCCGCAAAGCGCTCGCGTGTTTGTTCAGTTGCGGTGCCGACGTCAGTTCCGCCAGGCGCAACGCTGACGCCGCCAGCCATTCCCGCGCCCGCGGCGACTTGATCTTCGCCAGCACCTTGCTGCTCAAGCGCAGCGGCACGCCGACGCCACCCGACACGCGCATCAGCAGAAAACTGATCAGCAGTTCGACACGAACCTCGGCCACCACTTCAGCCAGGTATTGCGGCGGCAGCATCTTCAGCCAACTGGTGAACGCGGCCAGATGAATAAACAGCAGCGGTTCGTCACTGAGGATCAGCAGGCCATTGGCAATGGCCTCGCTGGAGGCTTGCAGCAGCGCTTCGAGTTCGACGTCGCTCAGGTACGCCAGCAGTTTTTCGCTGTTGGCCTGCAAGTCGGCGAGCAGGGCGAATACCTGTTTGATGTCGTCCCAGACGCCATTCAGGGCTTTCTCGAACCCGCGCCAATCGGCTTGTTGCAACTGACCGTAACGGTCAAGAAACCCGGAGTTGGAAAACTCCGTCCACTGCGGCTGAAATCCGGCCCATTCAGCGCGCAACCAGCCCTCCAGGCCCGCAATGACACCTTCATAAGAGGCATACAGAGCACGCACATGGTCGGTGGATACATCGGGAAAAAAGGTGATGCGATAACGCTGGCCCCGATCGCAATCGGTCACTTGCAGAATGCCGCTTGGGCCGATGGTGTGGTGCAGCGGTTCGCCGAAGGTCAGCACACCGCCGACATCGGCGATCACCGGCTCAAGCGTAACGGGAGTGTCGCCAATCGGCACAAACCGCGCGGCGTCGAACATGTGCACCAGCGTCAACGTCCCACTGGCCGAGCACATGACCACCGATGAACTGAGCGGCTGGCGCGACTTGATCGGCGCGCTGAGGCGCACGTCGTTGCCGACGGTGAAGACCTGCTCGACATCCAGCGCGGTTCCGGTCCAGAACTGCTCGGCCCAGGCGTCGTAGTTGTTCAGGCACAGGCGGAACTCGCGAATCAGGTTTTCAAAATCCGGCTCGTCGGGATTCAGGGCGGCAACAATGAGTAGGCCAATGCTGTTGTTCAGAGCCAGAAGCCGATCGGGTTGAAGCATGGGCAAGCACTCGCGCACGTGAGGAAAGAGGTGCGCGGACTTTGCTGGGGATCAGAGAGGAAAGAAGTCGGGCGAGTAGGCGTTATCTGTAGGATGTTTCGCTAAATGCCTGCGAGTAGTTCATCGCCCAACAAACATTGGCCGTTGCTCAATGTCTGTAGTGCTCGTTATGCTGCTGAACCCTTTAATCAGATCCGAGCAGCGGTTCACCTGCCGCCTGGGATGTCTTTGTTAACGGATCCGATGATGAATGCACCGCTGAAGGCGTTCGGCCCGATCAAGGCCGTGATTTTCGATATGGACGGTTTGTTGCTGGACACCGAGGGCATTTACACCGAAGTCACTTCGCTGATTGCCCAGCGTTACGGGCGCACCTTCGACTGGAGCGTCAAGCAGAACATCATTGGTCGCGGGGCCAACGACCTGGCGAACTACGTGGTGCAGGCGCTGGATCTGCCGATCACCGCCGAAGAGTTTCTGGTGATCCGCGAGCCGCTGATGCGTGAGCGTTTCCCCAAGGCGCAGGCGATGCCGGGCGCCGAGGAACTGATACGCCACCTCAAGGCGCACAATATTCCCATTGCCGTGGGCACCAGTTCGTCGCGGCAATCGTTCGGGCAGAAAACCACCCTCCACCGCGACTGGTTTGCGCTGTTCGACTTCATCGTCACGGCAGACGATCCGGAAGTCGGCGCGGCGAAACCGGCACCGGATATCTTCCTGACCGCTGCCCGCCGTCTGGGTGTGGCACCTGAGGATTGCCTGGTGTTCGAGGATTCGCCGTTTGGCGTGACCGCAGCAAAAGCGGCGGGCATGACGGCCATTGCCATCCCCGATGCCGCCATGGCTGATGAAAAATACGCACATGCTGACGGGATTCTTCGCACGCTAAAAGCGTTCACCCCGAGTGCCTGTGGTTTGCCGGCGCTGGAATGGGCCTGAACCCCTGAGACAAAAAACGCCGCCCCTCTGTGAAAAGAGGGGCGGCGTTTTTCGTTCAGGTAACGCGGGATATCAGGCGCCGAAACCACCGTCGATGGTCAGGCTGGCACCGGTGATGTAACCGGCTTCCGGGCCTGCCAGATAGGCGACGAAACTGGCGATTTCTTCGGCTTTACCGTAACGACCGACCGCCATCAGCGGGATCAGGCTTTCGGCGAAGTCACCGTGCGCCGGGTTCATGTCGGTATCGACCGGGCCAGGCTGGACGTTGTTGATGGTGATGCCGCGCGGGCCGAGGTCGCGGGCCAGACCTTTGGTCAAACCGACCAGCGCCGATTTGCTCATGGCATACACACCGCCACCGGCGAAGGGCATGCGGTCGGCGTTGGTGCTGCCGATGTTGATAATGCGCGAACCTTCGCCCATGTGCTTGGCGGCTTCTTGCGAGGCGATGAACACGCTGCGCACGTTGATGGCCAGGGTCTGGTCGAAATCTTCCAGGGTGAAATCTTCCAGCGGTGCGACGGCGAGCACGCCCGCGTTGTTGACCAGAATGTCGAGGCGGCCAAAGGCTTCAACCGTGGCGCTGACCGCGTGGCGAATCGCTGCGGCGTCGGCGCTGTCGGCCTTGATCGCCAAGGCTTTGCCGCCGCTTGCGGTGATGCTGTTCTGCAACTCTTCGGCTTTCGCGGTTGAGCTGACATAAGTGAAGGCTACTGCAGCGCCTTCAGCGGCCAGGCGTTTGACGATGGCAGCGCCGATACCACGGGAACCGCCTTGAATCAGAGCGACTTTGCCGCCGAGGTGTTGAGTGGTCATGTTCGATCTCCAGATGGTTCAAGGCGGAATGCCTTGGTGTTGGCGCCGATTATCGGCGTGGTATCGACAACTGTGTAGACCATGATTGCTATAGTCTGTGTAAACCAAAAGTTTATAGTGACGATCATGGAAACCTTCAGCAGTATCGAATGCTTCGTGCGCAGTGCCGAAGTCGGCAGCTTCGCCGAAGCGGCACGACGCTTGAGTCTGACCCCGGCGGCCGTTGGCAAAAGTGTGGCCAAACTGGAGGGGCGGCTAGGCGTACGGCTGTTCCAGCGTAGTACACGCAGCCTGACGCTGACCGAGGCGGGGCAGCTTTTCCTGGATCAGGTCAGTGGCAGTCTGACGACGATTCAGAATGCCGTGGCCAATCTGTCCAGTGTCGAAGGGCTCCCGGCCGGGACGCTGAAAGTCAGCATGGGCGCCGCGTTTGGCTGTTTGCACATCGTGCCGATGCTCGGTGAGTTTCTGCGGCGATATCCCGCGATTAGTCCGGACTGGCATTTCGATAACCGACAGGTCGATCTGATCGGGCAGGGCTTTGATGCGGCCATCGGTGGCGGTTTCGAGCTTCCGCCAGGCGTGATCGCGCGCAAGTTGAGTCCGGCGCACCGGGTATTGGTGGCCTCCACCGATTATTTACAGGCCCATCCCGAGGTCCTCGATCCGGACGACCTCAACCATCACGACGGCATTTTGATTCGCTCACCGCAAACCGGGCGTGTGCGTTCCTGGCAACTGGTCGGTCGCAATCCGCAGAACTGCCGCCCGTTGATGCTCAAGGCGCGGATGACCTTGAGTGATTCCGAGGCCGCATGTGCCACGGCGGCGCAAGGGTTGGGGATTGCGCTGGTGAGCATGCCGTTTGCGGTCGGGTATCTGCAGGCGGGGAGTTTGCAGCGGGTGTTGCCGGACTGGTTTGTCGATGACGGCAACATCTCGATCTATTACGCCGAGCACAAATTGCTGCCGGGCAAGACGCGGGCGTTTGTTGATTTTCTGATTGAGCAGTTTGCGGAGCAGGGGTTGGCGCGGCGGTTTAGTGCGATTTGAGCATGGCTTGATACCGAATTGCGTCCTTCGCGAGCAGGCTCGTTCCCACATTTGGAATGCATTTCCCCTGTGGGAGCGAGCCTGCTCGCGAATGGGTCGACTCGGTTTTCGCTGATGATCTCAGCGGGCAAACCGCCCCGGCCAGCCAATGATGTTCTTCGGTCGCGGCGTTGCATAAGTCCGCACCTTCGACGTCGACAAGCGTAACCGCACCAGCGATTCCGCAATCGTCACCGCCGCCGTCACGCCATCCACCACCGGCACGCCGGTACGTCGACGAATCTGCTCATCCAGCCCGGCCATGCCGCCGCAGCCCAGACAGATCACCTCGGCTTTATCCTGCGTCACCGCCAGTTCTGCCTGATGTACGATGGCTTCCAGGGCGCGTTGCGGCTCATGTTCCAGTTCCAGAACGGCCAGACCACTGGCCCGCACCGATGCACAACGATCCCACAGACCGGACAATTTCAGCCGATCCTCGATCAGCGGCACGGTGCGATCCAGCGTGGTCACCACCGAATAAGCGTGGCCGAGAAACATCGCCGTGCTCGCCGCCGCATCAGTGATATCCACCACCGGCACGTTGAGCAATTCCTGCAGGCCTTCGCGACCATGCTCACCGTAACCGGCCTGAATGACCGCATCGAACGGTTGATCGTAGGCCATCACCCGATCCATGACCGCGATAGCGGCCAGGTAGCTTTCGAAGTTGCCTTCAATCGAGTCGGCGCCGAAGTACGGCGTCAAACCGACGATTTCGGTACCGGGCGAAGCGACAGCCTGCGCCGAGCGGGCAATGGCCTCGGTGATGGATTCGGTGGTGTTGACGTTGACCACGAGAATACGCATGGGGGAATCCTTATAGCGGGCAGTTCTGCGGCCCGAAGTCCGGGCCGCGAGGGAATTAATGGCAAACGTTGTCGACAGCGATCGATTCGCCGCTGATGTCGGCGTAGTGCGGTTGGCGTTTGGCAATGATCAGGTAGAGCATTCCGGCGATCCCGGCGCCGATCAGCCAGGAGAACGGCGAGACGCTGTGGAAACCCGGCACCAGCGCCAGGACGATGGCGATCAACGCCGCAGGAATAAACGCCGCCACCGCACGGAAATTCACCCCGCGGCTGTAGTAATAAACGCCGTCGGGATCTTCGCTGTAGAGCTGTGGGACATCGATCCGGCCTTTGCGGATCAGCCAGTAGTCGACCATGATCACCCCGTACAACGGGCCGAGCAGGGCGCCCAGACCCGACAGGAAGTACACGATCACCAGTGGGCTGTTGTAGAGATTCCACGGCAGGATCAACACGGCGATGGTCGCGCTGATCAGCCCGGCGCGGCGGAAGGTCAGGTACTCCGGCGCCAGGTTACTGAGCACGAAGGCCGGGGCGACGAAGTTGGCCATGATGTTCACCGCGACGGTGACGATCAGGAACGCCAGGCAACCGAGCACCAGGAAGAAGGTATTGGGAATCGAAGCAATGATCTCGGTCGGGCTCTCAATGATCCGGCCATTGATCTGAAATTGCGCGCCGCAGAGCAGTACGGTAATCGCGGCGAACACCAGAATATTCACCGGCAAACCCCAGAAGTTTCCGACCTTGATGGTCTTGCGGCACGGCGAAGAGCGGGCGAAATCGCAGAAATTCAGAATCAACGTGCCGTAGATCGCCAGCCACAGTGCGCCGCCGGCAAAGATGTTGCGCCACATCTCGCCACCGGTTAGCGGCTCGCGGATCGACCAGGCGATGGTTGCGTTGGCCTGGAAGTACATCCACGCGGCGAGGGCGGCGACGGTCAGCAGAATCACTGGCCCGGCAAACGCTTCATAGCGGCGGACCATTTCCATGCCGTAGGCGAGGATCGCCAGTTGCACGAACCAGATCGCCACGAAGCACACCCAACCCAGCGTCGACAGACCAAGAATCGAGTCGTGGTCGTATTCGGCGAATCCGGGATGGACTGCAGTAAGCAATACGCGAAACACCACTGACGCCAGGTACGTCTGAATGCCGAACCAGGCAATGGCGATAACCGCCCGGATCAGTGCAGGAATTTGCGCGCCGTGGATGCCGAAACTGATCCGGCTGATCACCGGAAACGGCACTCCGGTTTTCTGCCCCATGTAACCGGACAGGTTCATGAAGAAATACACCAGCGCCGCGCCGATCCCCAACGACAGCAGAATCTGCCAGCCACCCAGGCCCAACGCGTACAGACCAATGGCGAACGAATAGTTGGCGATGTTGTGCACATCGTTGGTCCACAGGGCGAAGATGCTGTATTTGCCCCAGCGTCGGCCTTCGGCCTTGGTCGGCGCCAGATCACTATTGTGCAGACGCGGACTCAGTTGCAGCGGCTCGGTCAGGCCGTCATGGGGCGACGGTTGATCGAGAGCAGAGGCGGGCAGATTCAGCGCGATGTTATTGGAGAGACTTGTACGCATTCCGGCAGGCTCCTGATGTTCAGGGCCGCGATGACTGTGCATGAGCCGTCAGGCTCGACAAATCTTCGTCGCGGCAGTGAAACCATCACTGGTTACGGGGCATCTGCAGCCTGTACGGGATAGGGCGCTTCAGGCTTGCGGATCGAAAGTGGTTTTATGTTCAGCGGTTTTGTATGCAAAACATGTATGCACTAAAGCCAGATTTGTGCCAATCGCGAATCTATAGGCGGTGTTACTCATTTCGAAAAGTTATCGATGAACACTAACTCTTTGAAAATAGGTGGTTAAAAATTGACCGTTCGTACAGCTATTTATTTTTGGCGGGTGGATTTGGCGGCAGGCGAGGGCGAGGTTTTTTCTGGCGGGATGTAACTTTTCAGGGCGTGCAAACAAAAAAGTGCACACATAAATGGCACCGATGGTGACATTTGTGTGTACACATTTTTAAGGTCGTGCAGGTGCAAAATGTGGGAGCAAGCCTGCTTGCGTATGCGTTGGATCAGTCAATGAAGATGTCGACTGAGACTACGCCTTCGCGAGCAGGCTCGCTCCCACAGGGGATGTCGCTGGAATTGGAGATCAGGCCTTGCTGATGATATTCCCGGCATGCAACCCGCATTCTTTCTGCGTCGCCTCTTCCCACCACCAGCGGCCTTCGCGCTCGTGCTGGTTGGGCAGAACCGGACGGGTGCACGGTTCGCAGCCAATGCTGATAAAACCGCGCTCATGCAGGCTGTTGTACGGCAGTTCGAGCATACGGATGTAGCCCCAGATCTCTTCGCTGGTCATCTGTGCCAACGGGTTGAACTTGTACAGGGTGCGCTCCGGGGTGGAGAACGCGGTATCGATTTCCAGCACTGCCACGGCACTACGAGTGCCCGGGCTCTGGTCGCGGCGCTGGCCGGTGGCCCAGGCTTTGACGCCGGACAGTTTGCGGCGCAGCGGTTCGATCTTGCGGATACCGCAGCATTCGCCGTGGCCGTCCTTGTAGAAGCTGAACAAGCCTTTTTCCTTCACGAACGGTTCAAGCCTGGTGTAGTCCGGCGACACCAGTTCGATGTCGATCTTGTAGTGCTCGCGCACCTGATCGATGAAGCGGTAGGTCTCCGGGTGC
Organism: Pseudomonas sp. rhizo66; assembly: GCF_031931925.1. Taxonomy (NCBI): domain Bacteria; kingdom Pseudomonadati; phylum Pseudomonadota; class Gammaproteobacteria; order Pseudomonadales; family Pseudomonadaceae; genus Pseudomonas; species Pseudomonas sp. rhizo66. The sequence goes on along the minus strand of NZ_JAUJWZ010000020.1, from coordinate 36,882 downwards.
AGACGGCCGGTGTCGAGGCTGAACACCTTGACGTTCTTGTTGAGCTTCCAGGCCATGTCCACCAGCACCACATCCTCGGCGCCGCTGAAAGATATCCACAAGTCATCGCCGAACTCGGCAAACGCGAGCTTGAGGATGTCCTGGGCGGATTTATTGGCATAGGTCGTGGCGAGTTCCACGACGTCGAACGTTGCACTCATCAGGGCGGCTTCCTACAGGTCGGTGGCGCTGGGCGCTCTATATGGGGCCGATGGTAACAAAAAGCTGCGCGAGTCGGGGCGTGCTGTGCGTTGCGTGTCGGGATTCGAGTCGCTAGAGTTCGGCATCGCTCGACTCAAATAATCAATACAAACGGGAGTGTCTTGTGGAAATTGCTTGCCTGGATCTTGAAGGGGTGTTGGTGCCGGAAATCTGGATCGCCTTCGCCGAAAAAACCGGAATCGAATCCCTCAAGGCCACCACCCGGGACATTCCCGATTACGACGTGCTGATGAAGCAGCGTCTGCGCATCCTTGATGAGCATGGCTTGAAGCTGGCGGACATTCAGGAAGTGATCGCCACGTTGAAGCCGCTGGACGGCGCGGTGGAGTTCGTAAACTGGCTGCGCGAGCGCTTTCAGGTGGTGATTCTGTCGGACACTTTTTATGAGTTCTCGCAGCCGCTGATGCGTCAACTGGGCTTCCCGACCTTGCTTTGCCATCGCCTGATTACCGATGAAAGCGGGCGGGTGACCAGCTATCAGTTGCGTCAGAAAGATCCCAAGCGCCAATCGGTGCTGGCGTTCAAGAGCCTGTATTACCGGGTGATTGCGGCGGGGGATTCGTATAACGATACGACGATGCTGGGCGAGGCGGATGCCGGGATTCTGTTTCATGCGCCGGAGAATGTGATTCGCGAGTTTCCGCAGTTTCCCGCGGTGCACACCTTTGCTGAGTTGAAGCAGGAGTTCCTCAAAGCTTCTAACAGAGAATTGAGTTTGTAATGAATACCCCTGTAGGAGCTGCCGAAGGCTGCGATCTTTTGATCTGGTTTTTCAGGATCAAGATCAAAAGATCGCAGCCTTCGGCAGCTCCTACACGGGTTGTGTCATTCAGAGGTTCTGCAGGGTGTCGAGGAGGATTCTGACTTTGGTAATCGACTCCTGATACTCAGCCTGCCAGTCCGAATCCGCAACAATCCCGCCGCCACCCCAGCAGCACACCTGGCCATCCTTGACCAATAGACTGCGAATTGCGATGGAGCTGTCCATCTCGCCGCGCACGTCCAGGTACAGCAGCGACCCGCAATACAACCCGCGCCGGGTCGGCTCCAGCTCATCGATGATCTGCATTGCGCGAATCTTCGGCGCGCCGGTGATCGAGCCGCCGGGGAAACTGCCGGCAATCAAATCCAGTGCGTCACGATCATCCGCCAGCTCACCGGTGACGCTGCTGACCAAGTGATGCACGTTCGGATAGCTTTCCAGACTGAACAGCTCCGGCACCCGCACCGAACCGATGCGGCAGGTACGGCCGAGGTCGTTGCGCAGCAGGTCGACGATCATCAGGTTTTCCGCGCGATCCTTGGGGCTGGCCAGCAGTTCGGCGGCGTTGGCGGCATCTTCGGCCGGCGTCAGGCCGCGGGGGCGGGTGCCCTTGATCGGCCGGGTTTCCACCTGACGTTCGCTGACTTTGACGAAGCGCTCTGGCGACAGGCTCAACACCGCGCCGCCGTCGGGCAGGCTCTGGAAACCGGAGAACGGCGTCGGGCAGGCTTCACGCAATTTGCAGTACGCCAGCCACGGATCGCCCTGACATGAAGCGCGGAAGCGCTGGGCAAAGTTGACCTGATAGCAGTCGCCGGCCTGGATGTAATGCTGGATGCGTTCAAAGGCTTGACGGTAATCGTCGGCCGAAAGATCGGCGGTCATCGGCGCGTTCAGTTTGAACGGCGCCATCGATTCAATAGCCGGCTGGCTGAACAGCGCGATGAGCCGCTGTTTTTCGCTGTCGATCACGGACGGATGAAACACCAGTTGGCTGGTGGCGGTCTGGTGATCGCTGATCAGCGCCCAGTCGTACAGGCCAAAACGGGCATCCGGCAATTGCAGATCATCCAGCGCCTGGCTCGGCAGGTTTTCCAGATGCCGACCGAAGTCGTAGCTCAGGTAGCCGATCAAACCGCCGGCGAAGGGCAGGTCAAAACCCGTTGGCAAATCAGCCTCGCCCAGGCGGGTCAGATTATCCCGCAGGCGTTGTAGGAAAGCGCCGCCGCTTTCGTCGGGCAACACCGCCAGTTGTTCCAGCGGCCAGGCGCTGAGCAGGTCATAGCGGCCACGGTCGGCACTTGGTCGGCCGCTGTCGAGCAGCACGGCGCCGGGGGCGTTGCGGATGGCCGCGAAGTAGTCGGCGGGATTGGCGCGGTAGGGCAGCGGGTGTACGGAACAGGTCAACATGGTCGGGGCAGATCGGCCATTGAGGCGGGGAGGGGATTGTAGTCCTCTCCGATGCCAGATCAAAGTCAAAAGCCTCCCCCTCACCCCAACCCTCTCCCCCAAGGGGGCGAGGGGGAAAGGGAGCCGATCTTCATGCTTTTCAAAGCCGAGTTTGACTCGAAATTTCGGAAAGGGAGCCGATCTTCATGCTTTTCAAAGCCGAGTTTGACTCGAAATTTCGGAAAGGGAGCCGATCTTCTTGCTTTTCAAAGCCGAGTTTGACTCGAAATTTCGGAAAGGGAGCCGATCTTCATGCTTTTCAAAGCCGAGTTTGACTCGAAATTTCGGGAAGGGAGCCGATCTTCATGCTTTTCAAAGCCGAGTTTGACTCGAAATTTCGGGAAGGGCGCCGACCTTCATGTTTTTCAAAGCCTGAGTTCGACTCAAGACTTTCAAGTCGGCGTAGCTCCAATATCCACCTCGGTCAGTCCCCTCTCCCTCTGGGAGAGGGCTAGGGTGAGGGGCTTTTCAGCTTTTAGCCTTCGACCGCAGGAATATGCCCAAACATTTCCTGAGTAAACGCCACGCGCTCCTCAACCGTCTCCGTCACACCACGCGCCTTCAGCTCTTCCAGGCGCGCTTCCACCGCGTGCGTACGCAACGTCAGCCCACAGTCGTTGGCGATCTGGATATTCAAACCCGGCCGCGCATTCAATTCCAGAATCAGCGGGCCTTTCTCCTGATCCAGCACCATGTCCACACCGATATACCCCAACCCGCACAGCTCATAGCAGCCGGCCGCGAGTTTCATGAAACCGTCCCAGTAGGGCAGTTGCACGCCGTCCACCGCGTTGGTGGTGTCGGGGTGTTTGGTAATGATGTTGTTCAGCCAGGTGCCGCGCAGCGTCAGACCCGTGGCCAAGTCGACACCGACACCGATGGCGCCCTGGTGCAGGTTGGCCTTGCCGCCGGACTGCCGGGTCGGCAGGCGCAACATGGCCATCACCGGGTAGCCCATCAACACGATGATGCGGATGTCCGGCACACCTTCGTAGCTGATGCTTTTGAAGATTTGATCCGGAGTCACGCGGTATTCGATCAACGCGCGGTCGCGGTGCCCGCCCAGTGAATACAAACCGGTGAGGATGCTTGAGATGTGATGTTCCAGCTCTTCATGAGCAAGGATCTTGCCCGACACCGTGCGATAGCGGCCCTCGAAGCGGTCGGCAATCACGATGATGCCGTCGCCGCCAGCGCCCTGGGCCGGTTTGATCACGAAGTCGTTGCGGCCGCCGATGATCTCGTCGAGCTTGTCGATTTCCTTCTCTGTGGAAATCACGCCATACAGTTCCGGCACGTGAATGCCGGCCTCGATGGCGCGCTCCTTGGTGATGATCTTGTCATCGACGATCGGGTACAGGCTGCGCTTGTTGTACTTGAGCACGTAGTCGGCGTTACGCCGATTGATGCCCATGATGCCCCGCGCTTCCAGGGCCTTCCAGGTCTTCCAGAAACCGAACATCAGGCGTCAGCCTTCTTCAGGAAAGCCTTGAAACGCACCAGCTCGGTCAGGCGGTAGCCGCGATAACGCCCCATCGCCAGCATGAAACCGACCAGAATCAGCAGGATCGCCGGGAAGGTGAACACGAAGTAGACCAGCTCAGGCACGGTCATGATCAGGTGCGCCAGGGACGCCGCGAACAGCGTGCCGATCGCGACTTTCATCGCATGGCTGGCGCCGCGCTCTTCCCAGGTGATCGACAGGCGTTCGATGGTCATGGTCAGAATCACCATCGGGAACAGCGCCACCGAAAGCCCGCGCTCCAGGCCAAGCTTGTGGCTGAACAGGCTGATCGCCGCGATCAACACCACAACAAAGGTCAGCACCACCGAGAGGCGCGGCAGCATTTGCAGCTTCAGGTGTTCCAGATACGACCGTAACGACAGGCCCAGCGCGGTGATCACGGTAAACAGCAGAATGCCGAAGCCCAGTTGGGTTTCGCGGAAGGCGAGGGCGATCAGTACCGGGGTGAACGTGCCGAGGGTCTGCAGGCCGATCAGGTTGCGCAGAATCAGGATCACCAGCACGCCGATCGGGATCATCACCATGATCATGAAGGTCTGCTGAGTCTGCAGCGGCAAGCCGTACAGCGAGTATTCGAGGAAGTTGGCGTCGGTGTTTTCGTCCGTCAGCTTGGCCAGACGAATCGCGTTCATCTCGCTGTTGTTGAGGCTGAAGGTCACGTTGGCTTTCTTGCCGCCGTCGACGGTGATCAGGTTTTCATCGCCGGTCCACCACAACAGGCGGTCGGTCGGCAGGCCTTGTTCGCCGGTTTCCGGGTTGAAGTACAGCCAGTCGTTGCCGTTGAAGCTGCGCAGCCACAGTTCAGGCGTTTGCGGCTGGTCGGCGACGAGGCGGATGGTATGGACTTTTTCCACCGGCACGTGGGCGATGGACAGCAGCAGTTCGACGATTTTGGCTTTGTGCGGCGTCGACGGATCGCCGGCCAGCAGCAGTTTCACGTTGTCATCGTTGACGTTGTTGACGCGTTTGATCGCCTCGCCAATAAAGGTTTCGACGTCGGCAGAGTGCTGGCGGATCGGCGCGAGCAGGGCTTCGGCGGCGATTTTCTCAGGGCCTTCAATGGCGATGCTGTCGCGGAAGGTCGGGCCTTTGATCTTGGATTTTTCCGCGGTGTAACGCTTGGTCAGCACCAGACGGTAATAAAGGGTCTGGTTGCCCTTGGCCCGGCGCGCCGACCAGGTGACCTTGCGGTTGCCGTCGACGCGGTTGACGGCGACGCCGTAGTTATTGGAGATAAAACTCTCGTTAAGGCTGACGTAATCGCGGCTCAACGGTGGCACGAACATCTGGATCTTTACCGGATCCTTGGTGCTGGCGACGAACTCGACTTTGGCGTCGATGTTCCACAAGTCGTCGGTGGCGTCTTCGGTCACCGGGATGCCGAGCACGAAAATCTGATAGGCCGTAACCGAAACGCCCAGGAGCACCAGAATGGTAATCAGGATTTTCAGGTGGAAGGTTAGAGAACGCATGGAAATTACTCGGCGGTATGAGCGGCGATGGTGCAGGCGGGTTTGCCGGCAGCGTATTTAAGACTGGGGTCGACCAGCGCGTCGAAGCGTTTCAGCGCTTCGGAGCCGATCAAAAGCGGGTATTGGAACGCACTTCGGTCGGTCAGGTTCACTTCGATGCTGCGCATTGCTGTGCCCATGCAGATATCCAGCTCGATCACCGGACGGGCGGTGTACTTCTTGCCTTCTTCCGGGTCGTAGTCGCCGGCGCGGCGCTTGATCTTGCTGACCCGCGCCAGCGGCCGTTCGATCGGGTGCGAATGCGCGGCGTCGATGGCCAGGTAGAAACGTACCCAGGACTCACCGTTGCGTTTAAAGCGTTTGATGTCGCGGGCACTCAGTGAGGCGGTTTTCGCCCCGGTGTCGAGTTTGGCCGCCACTTCCAGATTGATGCCGTCAAGCGAAGCGTATTCGTTGAGGCCGTACACGGTTTTTTCCCCCGCGGCGGCGAGGCCGGGCAGGCAAAACAGGGCGAAGAATGTGGGAAAAGGCTTGAGTCTCATAAATCCTGGTGCGCAGCGTTCCGTTTTCGGTTCAGGTCCTTGGCAAAAGTTGCGCAAGGCCCTTCGTGTGCCTATCAGCTTTTTATGACAAGCCGTACAAATGGCCAGCAAATGCGGGCGGCATTCTAGCACGGTGGTTTTATGGCGCCAGCGCTGGGGCGGGTCTATAGAAGATCAAAAGATCGCCGCCTGCGGCAGCTCCTACCTTGGATTTGCGTGCGCCCTGTAGGCGCGGCCGAAGGCTGCGATCTTTTAAGGTTATTAGACGATTGTCGACAATACCTATTTATCCTTTGACTGATGCCGGCGAATTGGCTAGTTTTTGCCGCATTGGATTTAAAGGTGTCGACAATCATGCTGGATCAACTCGATCCCCCGGTCATCAGCGGCGACGATTCCGAGACACTCTCGGAAAACGTCTTCCGGCGTATTCAGGCGGCCATCGTCAAAGGCGAGATCGCCCCGGGCAGCAAGATCTCCGAGCCGGAGCTGGCGCGCACTTACGGCATCAGTCGCGGGCCGCTGCGTGAGGCGATTCATCGTCTGGAAGGCCAGCGCCTGCTGGTGCGCGTACCGCATGTCGGCGCGCGGGTGGTGTCGCTCAGCCATGCCGAATTGCTTGAACTCTATGAAATCCGCGAATCCCTCGAAGGCATGGCCTGCCGTCTGGCGGCCGAACGCATGAGCGTAGAAGAAATCGACGAACTGCGCCGGGTGCTGGAAACCCACGAGCGCGACGCAGCGTTTCAGGCCGGTGTTGGCTATTACCAGCAGGAAGGCGATTTCGACTTCCACTACCGGATCATCCAGGGCAGCGGCAACCGCACGCTGACGCAGATGCTCTGCGGCGAGCTGTATCAACTGGTGCGCATGTACCGCATCCAGTTCTCCACCACGCCGAACCGCCCGCGCCAGGCCTTTGCCGAACACCACCGGATTCTCGATGCCATCGCCGACCGTGACGGCGAGCTCGCGGAATTATTGATGCGCCGTCACATCGGCGCCTCGAAACGCAACATCGCCCGTCATTACCAGGACGGCGCCCACAACAAGACAGCCACTGAACGAGGTGAGTCATGAGTTCCAACCTGAACACTCCAGGCCAGCGTTTCCGCGATGCGGTCGCCAGCGAGCACCCCTTGCAAGTGGTCGGCGCGATCAATGCCAACCATGCGCTGCTGGCCAAGCGTGCCGGTTTCAAGGCGATCTACCTGTCCGGTGGCGGGGTGGCCGCAGGTTCGCTCGGCGTGCCGGATCTGGGCATTACCGGTCTGGACGACGTGCTGACTGACGTTCGGCGCATCACCGACGTATGCGATCTGCCGCTGCTGGTCGACGTGGACACCGGTTTCGGCTCGTCGGCGTTCAACGTCGCGCGTACGGTCAAGTCGATGATCAAGTTTGGCGCGGCGGCGATTCACATCGAGGATCAGGTGGGTGCCAAGCGCTGCGGCCACCGTCCGAACAAAGAGATCGTCAGCCAGCAGGAAATGGTCGACCGCATCAAAGCTGCGGTCGATGCGCGTACCGATGACAGCTTCGTGATCATGGCGCGCACCGATGCGCTGGCGGTGGAAGGTCTGGAATCGGCACTTGATCGCGCAGCGGCATGCATCGAGGCCGGCGCCGACATGATCTTCCCGGAAGCCATCACGGAACTGGAGATGTACAAGCTGTTCGCCAACCGCGTGAAAGCGCCGATTCTGGCCAACATCACCGAGTTCGGTTCGACGCCGCTGTACACCACCGAGCAACTGGCCGGCGCCGACGTGTCGCTGGTGCTGTACCCGCTGTCGGCGTTCCGCGCGATGAACAAAGCGGCGGAAAACGTCTACACCGCGATCCGCCGCGACGGCACGCAACAGAATGTCATCGACACCATGCAGACTCGCATGGAGCTTTACGATCGCATCGACTACCACACCTTCGAGCAGAAGCTCGATGCGTTGTTTGCCGCGAAAAAATGATTGAAAGATCAAAAGATCGCAGCCTCGTTTCACTCGACAGCTCCTACAGGAGCGCGTTCGATGTAGGAGCTGCCGAAGGCTGCGATCTTTTGCGAACAACACCGTAATTGCAGATTCCCTAACAAATTCAAAAATTGGAGACAGCAATGGCCGAAGCAAAAGTACTCAGTGGCGCCGGGCTCCGTGGCCAGGTCGCCGGGCAAACCGCACTGTCCACCGTGGGCCAGGCCGGTGCCGGGCTGACCTATCGCGGCTACGACGTGCGCGAACTGGCAGCCGATGCGCAATTTGAAGAAGTCGCTTACCTGCTGCTGTACGGCGAGCTGCCGACCCAGGCGCAACTCGACGAATACCAAGGCAAACTGAGCAAACTGCGCGACCTGCCGCAAGCGCTGAAAGAAGTGCTCGAACGCATCCCTGCCGACGCCCACCCGATGGACGTGATGCGCACCGGTTGCTCGTTTCTCGGCAACCTCGAGCCGGAGAAAGACTTCTCCGAGCAGCGCGACAAGACTGACCGCCTGCTGGCCGCGTTCCCGGCGATCATGTGCTACTGGTATCGCTTCAGCCACGACGGCAAACGCATCAACTGCGTCAGTGACGAGCCGACCATCGGCGGCCACTTCCTGCACCTGCTGCACGACAAGAAGCCAAGCGAACTGCACGTCAAAGTGATGAACGTCTCGCTGATCCTTTATGCCGAGCACGAATTCAACGCATCGACCTTCACCGCACGGGTTTGCGCCTCGACGCTGTCCGATCTGTATTCCTGCGTCACAGCTGCCATCGGTTCGCTGCGTGGCCCGCTGCACGGCGGTGCCAATGAAGCGGCGATGGAAATGATCGAGCGCTTTTCGTCGCCGGAAGAGGCGATCAAAGGCACCCTCGGCATGCTCGAGCGCAAGGACAAGATCATGGGCTTCGGCCACGCGATCTATAAGGACAGCGATCCGCGCAACGAGGTGATCAAGGGCTGGTCGAAAAAACTCGCGGACGAAGTCGGCGACAAGGTGTTGTTCCCGGTCTCGGAAGCCATCGACAAGACCATGTGGGAGCAGAAGAAACTGTTCCCCAACGCCGATTTCTACCATGCCTCGGCGTACCACTTCATGGGCATCCCGACCAAGCTGTTCACGCCGATCTTCGTCTGCTCGCGCCTGACCGGCTGGGCCGCGCACGTGTTCGAGCAGCGCGCCAACAACCGCATCATCCGTCCAAGCGCCGAGTACATCGGCGTTGAACAGCGCAAGTTCGTGCCAATCGAACGTCGCTGAAATGGTGAGCTGACCCGATCCCGGAAAACACCGCAAATCCCTGTAGGAGCTGCCGAAGGCTGCGATCTTTTGATCTTGATCTTAAAAACAAAAATCAAAAGATCGCAGCCTTCGGCAGCTCCTACAGGGGAGGGGTGATTTTCAAGGTCGGTGTCGCCCCCACCCTTTGCAACCACCGTGACCCGAGTCCTGACCCGATGAACACAGCATTCCGCAAAACCCTGCCCGGCAGTCCTCTGGATTATTTCGATGCCCGCGCGGCTGTCGAGGCGATCCAGCCCGGCAGTTACGACACCCTGCCGTACACCTCCCGCGTGCTGGCGGAAAACCTCGTGCGTCGCTGCGACCCGGCCACGCTCACCGATTCCCTCAAGCAACTGATCGAACGTAAACGCGACCTCGACTTCCCGTGGTATCCGGCCCGTGTGGTCTGCCACGACATTCTCGGCCAGACCGCGCTGGTCGACCTCGCCGGCCTGCGTGACGCGATTGCGCAGCAGGGCGGCGATCCGGCGCAGGTCAACCCGGTGGTGCCGACGCAATTGATCGTCGACCACTCGCTGGCGGTGGAGGCGGGCGGTTTCGACAAGCAGGCGTTCGAGAAGAACCGCGCCATTGAAGACCGTCGCAACGAAGACCGATTCCACTTCATCAACTGGACCAAAAAGGCCTTCAAGAACGTTGATGTAATCCCGCCGGGCAACGGCATCATGCACCAGATCAACCTGGAGAAAATGTCCCCGGTGATCCAGGTGCGCGACGGCGTAGCCTTCCCCGACACCTGCGTCGGCACCGACAGCCACACTCCGCATGTCGATGCGCTGGGCGTGATCGCCATCGGCGTCGGCGGTCTTGAAGCCGAGAGCGTGATGCTCGGCCGCGCGTCGTGGATGCGTCTGCCGGAAAGCGTCGGCGTCGAACTGACCGGCAAGCTGCAACCGGGCATCACCGCCACCGACATGGTGCTGGCGCTGACCGAATACCTGCGCAAACAGAAAGTGGTTGGCGCGTGGCTGGAGTTCTTCGGCGAAGGGGCGGCGGCGCTGACCCTCGGCGACCGCGCGACCATCTCCAACATGGCCCCGGAATACGGCGCCACTGCAGCGATGTTCTACATCGACCGGCAGACCATCGATTACCTGAAACTGACCGGTCGCGAAGACCAGCAAGTGCAGTTGGTCGAGCAATACGCCAAGCTCACCGGCCTGTGGGCCGACAGCCTGAAAGGCGCGCAATACGAGCGCGGCCTGACCTTCGACCTGTCGTCGGTAGTGCGCAACATGGCCGGCCCAAGCAACCCGCACGCCCGCGTTGCGGTGTCGGATCTGGCCGCCAAAGGCATCTCCGGGCAGTGGGATGACGTGCCGGGGCAAATGCCCGACGGCGCGGTGATCATCGCTGCCATCACCAGTTGCACCAACACCAGCAACCCGCGCAACGTGATTGCTGCCGGACTGCTGGCGCGTAATGCCAACAAGCTTGGCCTGACCCGCAAACCGTGGGTCAAATCCTCGCTGGCGCCGGGCTCGAAAACCGTGGCGCTGTACCTCGACGAAGCAGGGTTGACCACGGAGCTGGAACAGCTCGGTTTCGGCGTCGTCGCGTTCGCCTGCACCACCTGCAACGGCATGTCCGGCGCACTCGATCCGGTGATCCAGCAAGAGATTATCGACCGCGATCTGTATGCGACTGCCGTGCTCTCGGGCAACCGCAACTTCGACGGCCGCATTCACCCGTACGCCAAGCAGGCATTCCTCGCTTCGCCGCCATTGGTGGTCGCGTACGCCATTGCCGGGACCATCCGTTTCGATATCGAGAAGGATGTGCTGGGTGTGGTCGACGGCAAGGAAATCCGCCTGAAAGACATCTGGCCGAGCGACGAAGAAATCGACGCGGTGGTGAAATCTTCGGTCAAGCCTGAGCAGTTCCGTAAGGTCTACATTCCGATGTTCGCCGTCCATGAAGACACCGGCCCGAAAGTCACGCCGTTGTACGACTGGCGCGAGATGAGCACCTACATCCGCCGTCCACCGTACTGGGAAGGCGCACTGGCCGGCGCCCGTCCGCTGAAGGGTATGCGCCCGCTGGCGGTGCTGCCGGACAACATCACCACCGACCACCTGTCGCCATCGAACGCAATCATGCTCGACAGCGCCGCCGGCGAATACCTGGCGAAAATGGGCCTGCCGGAAGAGGACTTCAACTCCTACGCCACCCACCGTGGCGACCACTTGACCGCGCAGCGTGCAACCTTCGCCAACCCGAAACTGTTCAACGAAATGGTCGTGGAAAACGGCAAGGTCAAACAGGGTTCACTGGCGCGTGTCGAGCCGGAAGGCAAGGTCATGCGCATGTGGGAAGCCATCGAAACCTACATGGAACGCAAGCAGCCGCTGATCATCATTGCCGGCGCCGATTACGGTCAGGGGTCGTCCCGTGACTGGGCGGCAAAAGGTGTGCGTCTGGCCGGTGTCGAGGCGATTGCCGCTGAGGGTTTCGAGCGCATTCACCGCACCAACCTGGTGGGCATGGGCGTGTTGCCGCTGGAGTTCAAGCCGGGCACCGACCGTCACACCCTGGCCATTGATGGCAGCGAAACCTACGACGTGGTTGGCGAGCGCAAACCGCGTGCGGATCTGACGCTGGTGATCCACCGCAAGAATGGCGAGCGCGTTGAAGTGCCAGTGACCTGCCGTCTGGATACCGCTGAAGAAGTGTCGATCTACGAGGCCGGCGGCGTGTTGCAGCGCTTCGCTCAGGACTTCCTCGAAGAGTCGGCGGTTGCCGTTTAAAACAAGTTAAGTGACCAAGGGATGACGAATCCCTTGGTTCTTTGAGGAGCAACCATGGCTCACGCACCACAAATCAAAATCCCCGCCACCTACATGCGCGGCGGCACCAGCAAAGGCGTGTTCTTCAGCCTCAAGGACCTGCCCGAAGCCGCGCAGATTCCTGGCCCGGCTCGCGACGCTTTGCTGCTGCGCGTGATCGGCAGCCCCGACCCGTACGACAAGCAAATCGACGGCATGGGCGGCGCCACCTCCAGCACCAGCAAAACCGTGATTCTGTCGAAAAGCATCAAGGCCGATCACGACGTCGATTACCTGTTCGGTCAGGTCTCCATCGACAAGCCGTTCGTTGACTGGAGCGGCAACTGCGGCAACCTCTCGGCAGCGGTCGGTTCGTTCGCCATCAGCAACGGTCTGGTCGACGCCAGCCGCATTCCGTACAACGGTGTCGCGGTGGTGCGCGTGTGGCAGGCCAACATCGGCAAAACAATTATTGCCCACGTGCCGATCACCAACGGCGAAGTACAGGAAACCGGTGACTTCGAACTTGACGGCGTGACCTTTCCAGCGGCTGAAGTGCAGGTTGAATTCATGGACCCGGCGGCTGAAGAAGAGGGTGGCGGTGGCTCGATGTTTCCTACCGGCAACCTGGTCGATGAGCTGGAAGTGCCGGGTGTTGGCACCTTCAAGGCGACCATGATCAATGCTGGCATCCCGACGATTTTCGTCAACGCCGAAGACATTGGTTACACCGGCACCGAGCTGCAAAGCGCGATCAACAGCGATCCGCAAGCGCTGCAGATGTTCGAGACCATTCGTGCCTACGGCGCGCTGCGCATGGGCCTGATATCGAATCTGGATGAAGCGGCCAAACGTCAGCACACGCCGAAAGTTGCGTTTGTCGCCAAGCCTGCTGCGTATGTGGCGTCCAGTGGCAAAGCGATCGGCGCGGGTGATGTGGATTTGCTGGTGCGGGCGTTGTCGATGGGCAAGTTGCACCACGCGATGATGGGCACGGCGGCCGTTGCGATTGGTACGGCGGCGGCCATTTCCGGCACCTTGGTAAACCTTGCGGCCGGTGGCGTTGAACGCAATGCCGTGCGCTTCGGGCATCCGTCCGGGACGTTGCGCGTTGGCGCTGAAGCCAGTCTGGAAAACGGTGAGTGGATCGTCAAAAAAGCAATCATGAGCCGCAGTGCGCGCGTGCTGATGGAAGGCTACGTACGCATTCCCGGGGATTCTTTCTGACTCGCGAACCTTTTCCCTCACCCCAGCCCTCTCCCGGAGGGAGAGGGGGCCGACCGAGGTGTCTGACGCTGTACATCGACCTGAAAGATCCAGTCGATTATGGATTCAGGGGGGCGACCGAGGCGTCTGAAGGAGTGCACCGACCTGAAAGATCGATTCAGGGGCATCGAGGTGTTTGAAGTTGTGCATTGACCAGATCCATTATGGATTCAGCGCAAATCGCTCACGTCGGTGAACCTCTACTGCATCCCCCAATCGGTTCCCTCTCCCTCGGGAGAGGGCTAGGGGGAGGGGCCACCCACTGAAGAAACCCAAAACAAGCAGGCACCCCAGACCTGCAATCAACCAGACCAAACCCGCCAAGCCCTGAGGAAGACCGCACCCACTCATCATTCCCGCACAGGAGAACCGCAATGAGCGCCAACGTCGACCTGAACAACCGCCCCGACTACGACCGTGTCCTGCAAGACATCGCCGATTACGTCCTCACCTTCAAAGCCGAATCCGCCGAAGCTCTCGACACCGCTCGCAACTGCCTGATGGACACACTGGGCTGCGGCCTGCTGGCGTTGCGTTTTCCCGAATGCACCAAGCATCTGGGCCCGATTGTCGAAGGGACAGTGGTTCCTTACGGTGCGCGGGTCCCCGGCACCAGTTATCGCCTCGACCCGGTCAAAGCCGCGTGGGACATCGGCTGCATCGTCCGCTGGCTCGACTACAACGACACCTGGCTCGCCGCCGAGTGGGGGCACCCGTCGGATAACCTCGGCGGCATTCTTGCGGTGGCCGATCACCTCTCGCAAAAGCGTCTGGCCAACGGTGAGTCGCCGCTGACGATTCGCGATGTGCTCGAAGCGATGATCATGGCCCACGAGATTCAAGGCGTGATGGCTCTGGAAAACTCCTTCAATCGCGTAGGACTTGATCACGTCATTCTGGTGAAAGTCGCCTCAACCGCCGTTACCGCCAAACTGATGGGCGCCAATCGTGAGCAACTGCTGTCGGCCTTGTCCCACGCGTTTGCCGATGGTCAGGCGTTGCGCACCTATCGTCATGCTCCAAACGCCGGTTCGCGAAAATCCTGGGCGGCGGGGGATGCGACGAGTCGTGGTGTGCGTCTGGCCGATATCGCCCTGCGCGGTGAAATGGGCATTCCCGGAGTTCTCAGCGCCAGGCAGTGGGGCTTTTATGACGTGCTGTTCAGCCACACCAACAGCGATCTGGCGCTGAAACCGGACGATAAACGTGCTTTCAGTTTTTCGCGGCCGTTTGGCAGTTACGTAATGGAAAATGTCCTGTTCAAGATCAGCTTTCCCGCCGAATTCCACGCGCAAACGGCCTGTGAAGCGGCGGTGACGTTGCATCCGCAAGTGCGCAATCGCCTGCACGAAATCGACAAGATCGTCATCACCACCCACGAATCGGCGATCCGCATCATTTCCAAGGTCGGGCCGTTGGCCAACGCCGCCGACCGTGACCACTGCATCCAGTACATGACCGCCGTGCCGCTGGCCTTCGGCAATCTGGTTGCGGAGCAGTACGAAGACGATTTTCACCGGGCGCATCCGGTCATCGACGTACTGCGCGAGAAAATGGTCATCGTCGAAGAGCCGCGCTTCACCCGCGAATACCTTGAAGCCGACAAGCGCTCGATCGCCAACGCCGTGCAGGTGTTTTTCAAGGACGGCAGCAGCACCGACAACATCGTCGTGGAATACCCGATCGGCCATCGCCGCCGCCGTGCCGAGGGCATTCCGTTACTCGAAGGCAAGTTCAAGGCCAATCTGGCCACACGTTTCACCGGCCAGCGCAGCGGCGAAATCTTCGCATTGTGCAAGGATCCAGCGCTGCTTGAAGCCACCCCCGTAAACCGTTTCGTCGACCTGTTTGTGATCTGACGAAAAACCTGTAGGAGCTGCCGCAGGCTGCGATCTTTTGACTCTGATTGTAAAAACAGGATCAAAAGATCGCAGCCTTCGGCAGCTCCTAAATGGACGATTTGCGCCACTTTTCGATAGGCAATTTGGTGAGCGCAAACCCGCTGAGCAAAACCGCCGAATAGATCATCAGCTCCCGGGACAGGGTTTGCCCCTCGTACCAGGCGCCGATGATCACGGCGAACACCGGGAAAATGATAAACACGAACGACAGAATGATCGGGCTCAAGCGTTTAAGCAGCAAAAAGTAAACGATGAATCCACCGACCGACGCCACCAGCCCAAGGTAAAACAGCGCAGCCCAGGAGCGTACGCTGACGTCCCTGAACACCGGCGCCTCAACGCTCAAACCGACAATAAATAACATCAGCCCGGCGATACCGATCGGCAGCGTGTTGTAGGTGATCACGCTGATGGCGCTGCCGTGTTTCTTTGTCACCACGTAACACAGCGCGTGCATCACCGCCGCACACAGAATCGCCAGCACCCCAAGCCATTCGGCCTGATCCAGGTGCAGACCCTGGCTGCGAATAATCATGAACAGACTGCCAAAGCCGATGGCGATGCCGAGTATTTGCGACGGGTAGATTTTCTCGCGCAGAAACAGCGCGCAAAACAACAGGATAAACACCGGCATGCAACTGAACAGCAGCGCTGTCAGGCCCGACGAAACGTGCACTTCACCGTAGTTGAGCAGGTAGTAGGGCAGGCTGAAATATGACAGCGTGACGAACACGAAGAACCCGCGACTTTGCCGCGGAAACAATAGCGGTTCCTTGCGCAACAGCGCAAAGCTCAGAAACAGCGGAAAAGCGATCAGAAAGCGCAACCCGGCGGCCGTTAGCGGCGGCACGCTTTCCACTGCAATCTTGATCCCCAGCCACGTCGTGCCCCAACTCAGACAGACGATCAGAAACAGCGTGCTGGTGATCAATCCGGCGAGCCAGGGTTTGCTGATGTGCATCGGTGTGCTGACGGCGGTCGACATGTGGCGTACTCCGAACGGTGGAATTGACCTGATCGCGAAAACGGTCTATTTCTGATTGAACCTGTTCTAAGCACGCTATTCGGGGCGAGAATGACTGTCAAAGTAAGTATTGCCATGGTGTCAATTCTCCACGACGGCCTCGCCAATGGCGTTGGCGTGAAGTACAAACGCCTGGCGGACGCGGTCTCGCAGGCCATTGAGGAGGGTGTGATTGAGGCGGGATGCAAGTTGCCGCCGCACCGGCTGCTGGCCGACAGCCTCGGGGTGACCATCGGCACGATCAGCCGTGCCTATGGTGAATTGGAGCGGGTGGGATTGGTTGTCGCCCGCGTCGGAGATGGCACTTATGTGTGTCAGCGCGGGATGGAACGGCCGCAGGAAAAAGGCTTTCGTAATGTCAGCGATGAGCCGTCGGCCTGTTTCGACATGAGCCGCAATCAACCGATCCCGGCGCAGGAAGCGGCATTCATGAGTCAGAGCCTGCAGGAATTGGCCAGTGATCCTCGGGTGTTGCAGCAATTGACCGGGTACACCGCAGAGGGCGGTCTGGCCCGGCACCGATTGGCCGGGGCAGTCTGGTTGCAGCATGCGACGTATGTCCCGCACGCTGACCAGGTGTTATGCGTCAACGGCGGCCAGCATGGTCTGTTGTGCACATTGATGGGCTTGCTCAAGGCCGGCGACACCGTTGTGACCGAGCATCTGTCCTACCCGGGATTGATCGGCGTCGCACGCCAGCTCGGGATAAAACTCATTGGCGCGGCGATGGATGACGAAGGGCTTTTACCGTCGGCGCTGGAGGATATCTGCCGTCAGCATCGTGTTTCTGCGCTGTATTGCACGCCGACGATCCAGAATCCTACGGCCGCCGTGATGTCGATCCCACGGCGCGAGGCGATTGCCGAAATCTGCCGCCAGCACAATCTGCTGATCATCGAAGACGAAGCCCATGCGGTGCTGGATCGCCAGCGCCCATTACCGCTGAGTTATTTCGCACCGGAGCGCGCGGTATTGATCGGCAGCCTCAGCAAGGCTGTTTCGGCGGGGTTGCGCGTCGGTTATCTGCATGCACCGCAAGCGTTGATCGGGCGTTTGAGTGCCGCCATTCGTGCAACGTGCTGGATGGCCAATCCGTTATCGATGGAAGTGGCCAGTCTGTGGATCGAAAGCGGCATGGCCGAGCGTTTGCTGGATGAGCAGATCAGCGAGATCGCTCGGCGCAAGGCCTTGGTGGCACCCTTGCTGCAGGGTTTGAACTACAAGACTCACCCTTACAGTCCGCATTTCTGGGTGGAAGTGCCCGAGCTGTGGCGGGCGTCGCAGATTGCGGCGGAGTTGAAAGAGAATAACTATCTGGTGGCCACCGCTGAGGCGTTTGCGGTGGGGCATGCTGCGGTGCCGCAATTTATTCGGGTGAGTGTGTGTAATGCGGTGGGGGATGACGGGTTGTTGCTTGGCGGCTTTGAAGCTTTGGCCAAGGCATTAACAGACACCGTGTGATCGTTCATCGCGGGCAAGCCCGCTCCCACAGGTTTATCAGGTGTTTGCGAAACTCACATTCACAACAAATTCCTGTGGGAGCTGGCTTGCCAGCGATGCCGTCAGCCAGGACACCGCAACTACTTGAAGCGCCGCTCCACGCCTTTCTCCACCAGAATCTTCGCCGAAATCTCTTCCACCGAAAAATGCGTGGAATTGATGTGCGGGATGTTCTCGCGACGGAACAGGTTTTCCACTTCGCGCACTTCGAATTCGCACTGGGCGTAGCTCGAATAACGGCTGTTGGGCTTGCGCTCGTTGCGGATCGCGGTGAGACGGTCGGGGTCGATGGTCAGGCCGAACAGCTTGTGCTGATGGGCGCGCAGGGCCGTCGGCAGGGTCAGGCGTTCCATGTCGTCTTCGGTCAGCGGATAGTTGGCCGCGCGGATGCCGAACTGCATGGCCATGTACAGACACGTCGGCGTTTTGCCGCATCGCGACACGCCCACTAGTATCAGGTCGGCTTTGTCGTAATAGTGGGTGCGCGCGCCGTCATCGTTATCGAGCGCGAAGTTCACCGCCTCGATCCGCTCCATGTAATTGGAGTTGTGCCCGATCGAGTGCGACTTGCCGACGGTGTAGGAAGAATGCTCGGTCAGTTCCTGCTCGAGCGGGGCGAGGAAGGTAGAGAAAATGTCGATCATGAAACCATTGGAGGTTGCGAGAATCTCACGGATGTCCTGATTGACGATGGTGTCGAAGATGATCGGGCGAAAGCCGTCGGTTTCAGCGGCTTTGTTGATTTGTTGTACCATGGCCCGCGCTTTTTCAACGCTGTCGATGTACGGTCGCGTGAATTTGCTGAAGGTAATGTTTTCGAACTGCGCCAGAAGGCTTTGCCCCAGGGTTTCGGCAGTGATGCCGGTGCCATCGGAGATGAAGAAAGCAGATCGTTTCATTTGCACCTTGGGCCTTAAGCTAATGAGCATTTCTGGATATGATAGGCGCGATTTGTCGGCCGCCATTGGCCCGCATTCTCACTTATTTTCCAGGTCCAGGCCATACAACCGGCCAAGGCTCCCCCGGGCCGCCGGTTTCTGAGCTTTTCCAACACAGTTAGTGGAGAGATCACCTTGGTAGAGTACGTAGTTTCCCTCGATAAGCTCGGCAAACACGATGTTGAGCATGTGGGGGGCAAGAACGCATCCCTGGGCGAGATGATCAGTAACCTGGCAGGCGCCGGTGTTTCGGTCCCCGGCGGCTTCGCCACGACGGCTCAGGCCTATCGTGATTTCCTCGAACTGAGCGGCCTCAACGACCAGATCCACAAGGCCCTCGACGCACTCGACGTTGACGACGTCAACGCCTTGGCCAAGACCGGCGCCCAGATCCGTCAATGGATCATGGAAGCCGAATTCCCGGAAAAACTGAATGCCGAGATCCGCACCGCGTTCGCCGCGCTGTCGGCCGGTAATCCTGATGTGGCCGTGGCCGTGCGTTCTTCCGCCACCGCCGAAGACTTGCCGGACGCGTCCTTCGCCGGTCAGCAGGAAACCTTCCTGAACATCCGTGGCGTGGAAAACGTTATCCGCGCCGCCAAAGAGGTGTTCGCTTCGCTGTTCAACGACCGTGCGATTTCCTACCGCGTGCACCAGGGCTTCGACCACAAACTGGTCGCCCTGTCGGCTGGCGTGCAGCGCATGGTGCGTTCGGAAACCGGCACCGCCGGCGTGATGTTCACCCTCGATACCGAATCCGGTTTCCGTGACGTGGTGTTTATCACCGGCGCCTACGGTCTGGGCGAAACCGTCGTACAAGGCGCGGTCAACCCGGACGAGTTCTACGTACACAAGGGCACGCTGGAGGCCGGTCGTCCGGCGATCCTGCGTCGCAATCTGGGCAGCAAAGCCATCAAGATGATCTACGGCGACGAAGCCAAGGCCGGTCGTTCGGTCAAGACTGTCGACGTCGACAAGGCTGACCGCGCGCGTTTCTGCCTGACCGACGCTGAAGTCAGCGAACTGGCCAAGCAAGCGATGATCATCGAGAAGCACTACGGCTGCCCGATGGACATCGAATGGGCCAAGGACGGTGACGACGGCAAGCTGTACATCGTGCAGGCGCGTCCGGAAACCGTGAAAAGCCGCACCCAGGCCAACGTCATGGAGCGTTACCTGCTGAAAGAAACCGGCACCGTGCTGGTTGAAGGTCGTGCGATTGGCCAGCGCATCGGCGCCGGTAAAGTGCGCATCATCAAAGACGTGTCCGAAATGGACAAAGTCCAGCCGGGCGACGTGCTCGTTTCCGACATGACCGACCCGGATTGGGAACCGGTGATGAAGCGCGCCAGCGCCATCGTCACCAACCGTGGCGGCCGTACCTGCCACGCGGCAATCATCGCCCGTGAGCTGGGTATCCCGGCAGTGGTCGGTTGCGGCAACGCCACCCAACTGCTGAAGGATGGCCAGGGCGTGACCGTGTCCTGCGCCGAAGGCGACACCGGTTACATCTTTGAAGGCGAACTGGGCTTCGATATCAAGAAGAACTCCGTCGACGCCATGCCGGAGCTGCCGTTCAAGATCATGATGAACGTTGGCAACCCGGACCGCGCTTTCGACTTCGCGCAACTGCCGAACGCCGGTGTCGGCCTGGCCCGTTTGGAATTCATCATCAACCGCATGATCGGCGTTCACCCGAAAGCGCTGTTGAACTACGACGGTCTGCCGCAGGAAATCAAGGAAAGCGTCGACAAGCGTATCGCCGGTTACGACGATCCGGTCGGTTTCTATGTCGAGAAACTGGTCGAAGGCATCAGCACCCTCGCTGCCGCGTTCGCACCGAAGAAAGTCATCGTGCGTCTGTCGGACTTCAAGTCCAACGAATACGCCAACCTGATCGGCGGCAAGCTCTACGAGCCGGAAGAAGAAAACCCGATGCTGGGCTTCCGTGGCGCTTCGCGTTACATCAGCGAATCGTTCCGTGACTGCTTCGAACTCGAGTGCCGTGCGCTTAAACGTGTGCGCAACGAGATGGGCCTGACCAACGTCGAAATCATGGTGCCATTCGTCCGTACCCTGGGCGAAGCCAGCCAGGTGGTCGATCTGCTCGCCGAAAACGGCTTGAAGCGCGGCGAGAACGGTCTGCGCGTGATCATGATGTGCGAGCTGCCATCCAACGCGATCCTTGCTGAAGAATTCCTCGAATTCTTCGACGGTTTCTCGATCGGTTCCAACGACCTGACTCAGCTGACGCTGGGCCTGGACCGCGATTCCGGTATCATCGCGCACCTGTTCGACGAGCGTAATCCGGCGGTCAAAAAGTTGTTGGCCAACGCAATTGCCGCGTGCAACAAGGCCGGCAAGTACATCGGTATCTGCGGTCAGGGTCCTTCGGACCACCCGGATCTGGCCAAGTGGCTGATGGAGCAGGGCATCGAGAGCGTGTCGCTGAACCCGGACACGGTGCTGGAAACCTGGTTCTTCCTCGCAGAAGGCCAGGCGCAGGCCTGATCAATAGTGAACGGCCCGTTCCCTCTTTGGGGCGGGCCTTGAGATTCAAGTAGGGCGGGCTCCTGTAGATGCCGCCCTTTTTTGTGCAAGAGCATTATGCAAAGCAGCAGCAACCTATTTCCTGTCGCCCTGATCAGCGCCGAACGGCGTGGTGATCTGAGCGAAGACGTGTATCGCTTGAAACCCGGCAACAGTCCCGACTGGTCCGTGGAAATCGCTGTGACCCGTTTGGGCATGGCCGATGACTCGACGCCTCGCGGTGTGCCGGTGATCCTGCTGCACGGCAGTTTCTCCAATCGACGCTTCTGGTTTTCACCCAAAGGCCTGGGCTTGGGCGCGTATCTGACGCGCCTGGGGTTCGACGTGTGGATTCCGGAGATGCGCGGCCACGGCTTGTCGGCGCGCAACGAAGAATACCGACGCAACCGTGTCGCCGACTATGCCCGCTACGATCTCCCGGCGATTGCCGCGTTCGTGCGTGAGCAGAGCGGTCAGGTGCCGCACTGGATCGGCCATTCGCTGGGCGGCATCACCCTGGCGGCGGCGCTCGGTGGCGAATACCTTGGCGAGCCTGCCGTGGCGTCGGCAGCGTTTTTCGGCGCCCAGGTCAGCCGCACCTACTGGCCGCTGAAAATCCCGCCGGTGGAGTGGAGCGGGCGCTTCATTCTCAAGCGCTTTGCGCAATTGTCGGGTTCGCGTCTCAAACGTGGCCCGGAAGATGAGCCGATCGGTCTGGCGCTGGAAAGCATGCGCTGGTACGGCTTGTTCGGCCGTTTTGGCGACAAGGACAAGGATTGGTGGGCGGGGCTGGCCGATGTGCGAGTGCCAGTGCTGGCGGTCAGTGCAGCAGGCGATCATCAGGATCCGGCCTGGGCCTGTCGCAAGTTGTTCGAGCAGATCGGTTCGGAGCACAAGCAATTCATCAATCTGGGGCGTGAGCAGGGCTTCAACGATAATTTCGGCCATGTCGAGATGCTGGTGAGCAAAGCGGCGCAGACTGAGGTGTGGCCATTGGTGGCGCGCTGGTTGAATGATCAGCACACGCCATTGCTGGGCGAGAAGCCGGATTTGGCTGCTGCGGTCTGAGAGGGAAAGCCCTGAAAAGGGCATTTCGTTCGCGTTGGCTTGCGGCTAAGATATGACGCGTTGTGCGGTTCTGGTCATTTTTGGTGGCTGTTTAGCTATTACGTTTCAGGGTTTGTTCAGGTTCGTTCAGCGACCATGGGATGGACTAAGGTAAACAGCGACCGCCGGAGATCGTCTCAAAAGAATGCGTCATCCTTGATCGTCTTCCTTGTTACAGGAGTTTTTCGATGAACCATTACCTTACGCCTGACCTGTGCGACGCCTATCCGGAGCTGGTGCAGGTGCTGGAACCGATGTTCAGCAATTTCGGTGGCCGTGATTCCTTCGGCGGCGAAATCGTGACCATCAAATGCTTCGAAGACAACTCACTGGTCAAGGAACAGGCTGAGCTCAAGGGCAACGGCAAGGTACTGGTCGTCGATGGCGGCGGTTCCCTGCGTCGCGCGCTGCTGGGCGACCTGATCGCCGAGAAAGCCGCTAAAAACGGTTGGGAAGGGCTGGTGATCTACGGCTGCATCCGTGACGTCGACGTTATCGCGCAGACCGATCTGGGCGTGCAGGCGCTGGCCAGCCACCCGATGAAAACCGAAAAACGCGGCATTGGTGACCTTAACGTCCCGGTGACGTTTGCCGGCGTGACATTTCACCCGGGCCACTACATTTATGCGGACAACAACGGCGTGATCGTCTCGCCAAGCCCGCTGCAGATGCCTGAATAAGCTTTTCGACAAAGGGATGCGGATGTTCGAGGAAGAAAACGCGCAGTGGGGGCTGGTGCATGCCCTGGTGCTGGACGGAAAAGGCGGTGCGCGTTCGATAGCCCGGACTGAGCTCGACGATCTACAACTGCAGGCCCATGAAAGCCTGTGGCTGCATTGGGATCGCAGCCATCCGCAGACCCAGACCTGGCTGCGCAAATCCAGCGGTCTCAACGAATTCACCTGCGATCTGCTGCTGGAAGAGAACACCCGACCGCGCCTGTTGCCGCTGCCGGATGCCCAACTGCTGCTGTTTCTGCGCGGGGTCAATCTCAACCCGGGCGCCGAGCCGGAAGACATGGTCTCGGTGCGGATTTTTGCTTCGGCCCAGAGGGTGATCTCCCTGCGTTTGCGCCCATTGCGCGCCACCGATGAGCTGCTGGCTCAACTGGCGGACGGCAAAGGCCCGAAAACGTCCTCAGAACTCATCCTTTATCTGGCGCAGTTCCTCACCAACAAGGTGCAGGATCTGGTCACTTGCCTCTCGGAAATCGCCGATGAGGAAGAAGAAAAGATGGATGCCGACGAACGGTATACGCCCGAGCATGGCGCCATTTTGCACATCCGTCGTCGGGCGGCCGGACTAAAGCGTTTTCTTGCACCGCAGCGGGATATTTTCGGACAACTCACGCGGATAAAACTGCCGTGGTTTGTCGATGACGATGCCGATTACTGGAACGAACTCAACAACAGCCTGACCCGCTATCTCGAAGAACTCGAATTGACCCGAGAGCGCGTGGGGCTTGTGCTGGAGGCCGAAGACCGGCGTTTGAGCGAGCGCATGAATCGCACGATGTACCGCTTCGGGATCATCACCTGCATCTTTTTGCCGATGAGTTTCATCACCGGTCTGCTGGGCATAAACGTCGGCGGTATCCCGTTCTCCAACAGCCCTTATGGTTTCCTGATTGCCTGTCTGACGGTACTCGCCCTGGCCTTCGGTCAGTGGTGGTTATTCCGTCGTTTGCGCTGGGTGTGAAGATGGCGCATGTGACCCGACCAAATCTGCCCGCGTCTTTCACAGACATCACGAGAGGTGCGTATGCACGATCCGTTTGAACAGTCTTTGCGCGACATGCTCAACGCTTCGCCGTCCAGCCGCGACGACGATGCGTGCCTGGGCCGCGTACTCAAAACCGCCAACCGCCAGGTTGGCGCCGGTGATCTGTTCAGCCTGCTGGGCCGTTGGCTGCCCGCGCTGATGATCGCCCTGAATAATGGATCGGCGCATGTCTCGCCGGTTTCCCGTCTTCGTAAAACTACCGCTCGCACTGCTGATAAGGCTGATTGAATATGGAACTTGATCTCTGGACTCAGAGCCTCGTCACTGCAATGACTGCGTTGTGGACCAAAGTCGCCAACTTCATCCCGAACCTGTTCGGCGCACTGGTCGTGCTGCTGTTGGGTTTCGTCGTGGCCAAGCTGCTCGATACCTTGCTCTCCAAGCTGCTCGCGAAACTGGGCCTCGATCGCCTGATGGGCGGTACCGGGTTGACCAAACTGATGTCGCGCGCGGGGTTGCAAGTTCCGATCTCGACCCTGATTGGTAAAATCGTTTACTGGTTCGTCCTGCTGATTTTTCTGGTTTCTGCAGCAGAATCCCTTGGCCTTGAGCGAGTTTCGGCTACGCTGGATATGTTGGCGCTCTATTTGCCGAAAGTATTCGGCGCGGCGCTGGTGTTGCTGGTAGGTGTTTTGCTCGCGCAGCTGGCCAACGGGCTGGTGCGCGGGGCGGCAGAAGGCGTGGGCCTGGACTACGCTTCGGGGCTGGGGCGAATTGCGCAAGGGCTGGTGATCATCATCAGTATCTCGGTCGCAATCAGTCAGCTTGAGGTCAAGACTGACCTGCTGAACCATGTGATCGTCATCGTTTTGATTACCGTTGGTCTGGCCGTTGCGCTGGCCATGGGGTTGGGAAGCCGGGAAATTGCCGGTCAGATTCTTGCGGGAATCTATGTGCGTGAGTTGTATCAGGTTGGGCAACAAGTGCGTGTTGGCGAGGTCGAAGGCCAGATCGAGGAGATCGGCACGGTTAAAACCACATTGCTGACCGATGAAGGTGAGCTAGTCTCACTTTCCAATCGGATCCTGCTGGAACAGCACGTGAGTAGCCGCTAATCCGGCAAACCCTGCTAATGTATGCCGCCGCAAAACGCCAGCTGATGCTGGTTGCGGTGGACATTGACCTGACTGTCGGCACGACTTGTTTTGAATAAAGCCCAAACGCTATCCACGCGCTACGACCCCCGCGAGCTCTCTGATGAGGAGTTGGTCGCGCGCTCGCATACCGAGCTTTTTCACGTAACGCGCGCCTATGAAGAACTGATGCGGCGTTACCAGCGAACATTATTTAACGTTTGTGCGAGATATCTTGGGAACGATCGCGACGCAGACGATGTCTGTCAGGAAGTCATGTTGAAGGTGCTGTATGGCCTGAAGAACTTCGAGGGGAAATCGAAGTTCAAAACGTGGCTCTACAGCATCACGTACAACGAATGTATTACGCAGTATCGGAAGGAACGGCGAAAGCGTCGCTTGATGGACGCATTGAGTCTTGACCCCCTCGAGGAAGCGTCCGAAGAAAAGGCGCCGAAACCCGAGGAGAAGGGCGGGCTTGATCGCTGGCTGGTGTATGTGAACCCGATTGACCGCGAAATTCTGGTGCTTCGATTTGTCGCAGAGCTGGAATTTCAGGAGATCGCAGACATCATGCACATGGGTTTGAGTGCGACAAAAATGCGTTACAAACGTGCTCTAGATAAATTGCGTGAGAAATTTGCAGGCATTGCTGAAACTTAGTTCAGCGCAAATATCTCTTACGTGTAGGCAAGTTCTGATAGACTTGCCGCCGAGTTGTCCCCCGGTTTGCGGGACTGCTTCACAATCACCAGATGGGGATTTAACGGATGAAACTGAAAAACACCTTGGGCTTGGCCATTGGTTCTCTGATTGCCGCCACTTCGTTCGGCGCTCTGGCACAAGGCCAAGGCGCAGTTGAAATCGAAGGCTTCGCAAAGAAAGAACAATTCGACAGCGCTCGTAACTTCAAGAACAACGGCAACCTGTTCGGCGGCTCGATCGGTTACTTCCTGACCGACGACGTTGAACTGCGTCTGGGCTACGACGAAGTGCACAACGTGCGTTCCGACGACGGTCGTAACATCAAGGGCGCTAACACCGCTCTGGACGCTCTGTACCACTTCAACAACCCAGGCGACATGCTGCGTCCATACGTATCGGCTGGTTTCTCCGATCAGAGCATCGGTCAGAACGGTTCCGGTGGTCGTGACCGCTCCACCTTCGCCAACGTTGGCGCTGGTGCCAAGCTGTACTTCACCGACAACTTCTACGCTCGTGCCGGCGTTGAAGCTCAGTACAACATCGACCAGGGCGACACCGAGTGGGCTCCTAGCGTTGGTATCGGTGTGAACTTCGGTGGCGGCTCCAAGCCTGCTGCTGCTCCAGTTCCAGCACCAGCTGAAGTCTGCTCCGACAGCGACAACGATGGCGTTTGCGACAACGTTGACAAGTGCCCGGACACCCCAGCCAACGTAACTGTTGACGCTGACGGCTGCCCAGCAGTTGCTGAAGTTGTTCGTGTTGAGCTGGACGTTAAGTTCGACTTCGACAAGTCGGTAGTCAAGCCTAACAGCTACGGCGACATCAAGAACCTGGCTGACTTCATGAAGCAGTACCCATCCACCACCACTACTGTTGAAGGTCACACTGACTCCGTCGGTCCTGACGCTTACAACCAGAAACTGTCCGAGCGTCGTGCAAACGCCGTTAAGCAAGTTCTGACCAACCAGTACGGTGTTGAATCGTCCCGCGTTCAGTCTGTTGGCTACGGCGAATCCCGCCCAGTTGCTGACAACAAAACTGAAGCTGGCCGCGCTGTAAACCGTCGCGTAGAAGCGCAGGTTGAAGCTCAAGCTAAGTAATTAGCTGCCGCTCTGAGAAAAGCCCGGCTTAGGCCGGGCTTTTCTTTGTCTGCGATTTGTCTTCCCAGGACTACGCAGTCCCTGTGCAGGACCTGCCGAAGGCTGCGATGTTTTGATTTTCAACAGCAGCCACCGCGCCGATCACCAGTATCGCAGGGCTCTTCAATTGAAATCTGTAGGCGGCTTCGTTCATTGCCGTCAGATCGCTCCGGCATTCCCGCTGCTCCGGCAACGACGCATTCTCGATCATCGCCACCGGCGTATCCGCCGCCATCCCGCCCGCCAGCAGTTGATCGCGAATCTCGCCCAGCTTGGCCACGCCCATATAAACCACCAGTGTCGTGCCGCCCTGCGCCAGCGCCTGCCAGTTCAACTGGCTGTCGTCCTGAGTGTGTGCAGTCACCAGTGTCACCCCGCGCGCCACACCGCGTAACGTCAGTGGAATATCGCACTGCGTCGCCCCGGCCAGTCCGGCGGTGATGCCATTGACCAACTCCACTTCGATCCCACGCTCACGCAGCCACTGCGCCTCTTCGCCACCACGGCCGAAAATGCACGGATCGCCGCCCTTGAGCCGCACCACGCACTTGCCTTGGCGGGCGTAGCGCAGCATCAGCCGATGGATAAAGGCTTGCGGTGTCGAACGGCAACCGCCGCGTTTACCCACCGCAATGATGCGTGCGCCAGAGCAATGCTCCAGTACCGCGTCGTTGACCAGATAATCGATCAGCACCACATCGGCCTCGCGCAGGGCGCGCACCGCTTTGAGGGTCAGCAGTTCCGGATCACCCGGCCCTGCACCGACCAGCCAGACTTTTGCGTTCATGGTGTTTTCCTCATCAGATGACGGCGACTGGCTGCACGTCGGCCGCCAGCAAGCGTTTTATTTCCGGGACGCACGAGCCGCATTGCGTGCCGCAGCCCAGTTCGCTCTTCAAACCTTGCAGATCCAGCCCTTGGCGAATGCCGGCGCAGACCGCGTTGAGGCTGACGTTCTTGCAGTTGCACAGGGTTTTATCCACAGCCATCTGCGCTCCGGCACTGCCCGGCGGCGCACTCATTGGCGCCAGTAGCCAGCGCCGCAGTTGTTCATCCGCGCGGCCTTCCAGCCACAACCCTTGCAGCCAATGCTGAGCGAGGGTTTCTCCGGCCAACCGGATCGCAGTGATCCGGCCATTTTCAATGCGCACGCGTTTGCCAATGGCGCGACGCGGATCGTCGTAAGCCAATACCGGGCCGTCGATCAGTGACAGGCATTGGTCGATTTCACTGAGCAATTGCGCATTGGGCGCCTCGCTGCTGGCTGCTCGTATCAGCAATGCCGATCGTTCACGTCCGACAAGGCTGAGACTTACGTAGGAAAAAGCCTCGCAGAGCGGTCGCAGGGCTTCGAAATGCCGCTGAACATCGCCTTCGATCAGTGCGAAAAGTTGCCACGGCAGATTCACCGACTCGAGGCGCACACCGCTGTGTTTGAGTTCCGGTTGTTTCGACAGTGGATCAAAGGCCGCCAGGGTCAAGCTGTTTACGCCGCCCTTGAGAAAGCGATCACCCCAGTGCATCGGCAAAAATGCTTGCCCTGGACGCACGCTGTCATCGCTGGCGACTGCGACGATCACCGCGCCGCGCCGACTTTTCAGATTAACCAGGTCGCCCGGCTGCAAACGATGCCGACGCAATTCGTCTGGATGCAGGCTCAACACTGCTTCGCTGACATGCCCGAACAGCTGCGCCGCCGTGCCGGTGCGGCTCATACCGTGCCATTGATCGCGCAGGCGGCCGGTGATCAACGTCAATGGAAAGCGAGCGTCACGTTGTTCCTTGGCGGCGCGATACGGGTCGGCAATGAATTGCGCGCGGCCGTTGGCGGTCGGGAAAATGCCGTTCTCGTACAGTCGCGGCGTGCCTTCGCGAGCGCCGACAGGGAAGGGCCATTGCTGCGGGCCGATCTCGTCGATCAGCGCATGACTGATCCCGGACATATCCAGATCACGGCCGCGCGTCAGCCCCTTGAATTCATCGAACAACTGCGCAGGTTGGTTGAACCTAAACAGGCTCGGTTCATCGGCGCGAAGACGTTTCTCCAGACGTTGTGCGAAATCCACCGTGATCGCCCAGTCTGGCCGCGCTTCACCCGGTGGGAGGATGGCTTTGCGCACGTGGGAAATGCGTCGCTCGGAATTGGTTACCGAGCCTTCTTTCTCGCCCCAACTGGCGGCGGGCAGCAGCAGATCGGCGAATGCTGCGGTTTCAGTGGTGCGAAAGGCTTCTTGCAGAACTACAAACGGGCAGCCCTCCAGTGCTGCGCGCACAGCCTGTTGATTCGGCATCGATTGCGCTGGGTTGGTGCAGGCAATCCACAACGCCTTGATCTTGCCGCTGCGCACTTGCTCGAACAGTTCGATGGCACTGAGACCGGTACTGTCTGGCAACCGATCAACGCCCCAATAAGCCGCTACTTCGGCGCGGTGTTCAGGGTTGGCCGCGTCTCGATGGCCTGGCAACAGATTCGACAAACTGCCGGTTTCCCGTCCGCCCATGGCATTTGGCTGACCGGTGAGGGAGAAAGGTCCTGCACCCGGACGACCGATTTGCCCAGTGGCCAGGTGCAGATTGATCAAAGCGCTGTTTTTCGCGCTGCCGGCCGTGGACTGGTTCAGGCCCATGCACCACAGCGACAGAAAACTCGGCGAAGTGCCCACCCATTCGGCGCACTGCTGCAATTGCTCGACGCTGATGCCGCATAACTGCGAAACCATCTGCGGGGTGTAATCGCGCACCAGACTCTTCAGTTCGGCGAGGCCATCGGTGTGCGCCTTGACGAAATCGCGGTCGATCCAGTCTTCCCACAACAACAGATGCAAAATCCCATGGAATAAAGCCACATCGGTGCCGGGCAGAATCGCCAGATGCAGGTCGGCGAGGTCGCAGGTGTCGGTGCGCCGCGGATCAATGACGATGACTTTCATCTGTGGGCGGCGGGATTTTGCCTCTTCCAGCCGACGAAAAAGTACCGGATGGGCGTAGGCCATGTTACTGCCGACGATCATCACGCAGTCGCTGAGTTCCAGATCCTCATAGCTGCACGGTGGAGCGTCGGCGCCAAGGCTGCGCTTGTAGCCGACCACCGCCGACGACATGCACAAGCGTGAGTTGCTGTCGATGTTGTTGGTGCCGACCAGTGCCCGTGCCAGCTTGTTGAAGGCGTAATAGTCCTCGGTCAACAACTGTCCGGAGATATAGAACGCCACGCTGTCCGGGCCGTGTTCGGCGATGGTTTCGGCGAACACGTTGGCGGCGTGTTCCAGCGCGGTGTCCCAGTCGGTGCGGCTGCGCGCCAGGCCTTTACCCAGACGCAATTCCGGATACAGCGCGCGGGCCGCAAGGTCGCCGGTCAGGTGCAGGGTCGAACCTTTGCTGCACAGTTTGCCGTAGTTGGCCGGATGCGCCGGATCACCGCTAACGCCGAGGATGTGCTCGCCGTCATGCTCGATCAGCACGCCGCAGCCGACCCCGCAATAGCAGCAGGTCGAGGCGGTCGTCTGGCGGTTCATCAGATGGCGTCCCGCAGAGCCAACTGCACCCGACCATTCTCGACCCGCGCCGGGTGATGGTGTGCGCAACCAATGTCCGGGGCCTGAGCTTCGCCGGTTTGCAGGTCGATCTGCCAGTTGTGCAACGGACAGGCGACCCGTTTGCCGTAAATCAGACCTTGCGACAATGGCCCGCCCTTGTGCGGGCAGCGGTCGTCGAGGGCGAAAACTTCGTCGTCGCTTGTACGAAAAATCGCGATGTCACCTTTCGGCCCGGCAATGATTCGCGAACCGAGGGCATTGATCTCGTCGAGGGCACAGATATCCAGCCAGTTCATGCCGGCACCTCCAGATTTTTCACGGGGATTACGTCGAATTCTTTCTTTAGTTGCGGCTGCGCCAGACGTTCTTTCCACGGGTCTTGCTCGAACGACAGGGAGAATTGCAGGCGTTCGTTCAAGGCTTTGCGGCGCTCGGGGTCTTCGAGCACGGCTTTCTTGATGTGCTCCATGCCGACCCGTTGCAGGTAGTGCACGGTGCGTTCGAGGTAGAACGCTTCTTCGCGGTAGAGCTGCAGGAACGCGCCGTTGTATTCGCGGACTTCCTCGGCGGTTTTCAGCTTGACGAAGAATTCGGCGACCTCGGTTTTGATCCCGCCGTTGCCGCCGATGTACATCTCCCAGCCGGAATCGACGCCGATGATGCCTACGTCTTTGATCCCCGCTTCCGAGCAGTTGCGTGGGCATCCGGAGACGGCCAGTTTCACTTTGTGCGGCGACCACATGTTGAACAGGTCGTGCTCAAGCTCGATGCCCAACTGGGTCGAGTTCTGCGTGCCGAAGCGACAGAACTCGCTGCCGACGCAGGTTTTCACGGTGCGGATGGATTTGCCGTAGGCATGGCCGGAGGGCATGTCGAGATCTTTCCAGACGCCGGGCAAGTCTTGCTTCTTGATGCCGAGCAAGTCGATGCGCTGACCGCCGGTGACCTTGACCATCGGCACGTTGTACTTGTCGGCCACGTCGGCAATCCGCCGCAGTTCTGAAGGATTGGTCACACCGCCCCACATGCGTGGCACCACCGAATAGGTGCCGTCCTTCTGGATGTTGGCGTGGGCGCGTTCGTTGATCAGGCGTGATTGTGGATCGTCCTTGGCTTCGCCGGGCCAGGTGGAAATCAGGTAATAGTTGAGGGCAGGGCGGCACGTTGCGCAGCCGTTCGGCGTGCGCCAGTTGAGGTAGCTCATGGTCTCGGCGATGGTCAGCAGATGCTGCTCGCGAATGGCCTGGCGAATCTGCCCGTGATTGAGATCGCTGCAACCGCAGATGGCTTTTTCGCTTTTCGGTTTGACGTCGGCCGCGCCGCCGACGGTGTTGATCAGGATCTGCTCGACCAACCCGGCGCACGAACCGCAGGAGCTGGCCGCTTTGGTATGTTTCTTCACCTCGTCGACGCTGAACAGGCCGTGTTCCTGAATGGCTTTGACGATGGTGCCTTTGCACACGCCGTTGCAACCGCAGACTTCGGCGCTGTCGGCCATGACCATGGCTTTGTCCTGGCCCTGATGTCCTACGTCTCCGAGTGCGTTTTCTCCGAACATCAGGTGATCGCGGATCTCGCCGATGGCGTGATTCTCACGAATCTGCCGGAAATACCAACCGCCATCTGCCGTATCGCCGTACAGACAGGCGCCGACCAGCACGTCATCCTTGATCACCAGTTTTTTGTACACGCCGCCGATCGGGTCGGAGAGGGTGATGGTCTCGGTGCCTTCGCCGCCCATGAAGTCGCCGGCGGAAAACAGGTCGATGCCGGTGACTTTCAATTTGGTCGAGGTCACCGACCCCTGATAACGGGCGAAACCCAGTTGGGCGAGGTGATTGGCGCAGACCTTGGCCTGTTCGAACAGCGGCGCGACCAGACCGTAGGCAATGCCTCGGTGGCTGGCGCACTCGCCGATGGCATAGATGCGCGGGTCGTAGGTTTGCAGGGTGTCGTTGACCAGGATCCCGCGATTGCACGGGATGCCGGCCTTTTCCGCGAGTTCGGTGTTGGGCCGAATGCCGGCCGCCATTACCACCAGATCCGCCGGGATAATGTCGCCGTTCTTGAACTGCACCGAGCCGACCCGGCCATTGCCCGCGTCGTGCAGGGCCTGGGTCTGTTCGCACAGGCGGAAGTGCAGGCCGCGGGACTCGAGGGCACTTTGCAGCAGTTGACCGCTGGTTTTGTCGAGTTGGCGCTCCAGCAACCACTCACCGAGATGCACCACGGTGACGTGCATGCCGCGCAGCATCAGGCCGTTGGCGGCTTCGAGACCGAGCAGGCCACCACCGATGACCACCGCGTGCTTGTGGGTTTTCGCGGTGTCGATCATCGCCTGGGTGTCGGCGATGTCGCGATAGCCGATCACGCCGTGCAGGGTGTTGCCGGGGATCGGCAGAATAAACGGCGTCGAGCCGGTGGCAATCAGCAGGCGATCGTATTCGGCCTCGGTGCCATCCTCGGCGATCACCCGGCGTTTGACCCGGTCGATTTGCACCACCTTGCGGTTGAGCAACAGCTTGATGTTGTTTTCCAGGTACCAGTCGAGGTCGTTAAGCACGATTTCTTCGAAGGTCTGTTCACCGGCCAGCACCGGCGAGAGCAGGATGCGGTTGTAGTTGGTGTGCGGTTCGGCGCCGAAGACCGTGATGTCGTACAGTTCGTTACTCAGCTTGAGCAGTTCTTCGAGGGTGCGGACCCCGGCCATGCCATTGCCGATCATCACCAGTTTGAGTTTTTTCATCAGGTTCTCCGGGAGCTGCGGCTGGCCTCTTGTGGGCAGTCAGGCCTTGCTCGACAAATTTTGCGCAAACAAAAAAAGGCGTCCCGCTAGTTGCCTAGCGAGGACGCCTTTGTCCTGGTCCCGTTCTCTCGGGAAGCGCAGCCTTCGTCGTTGAAGGTTGGGCTTTATGTGTGTGTTGGTTGGGGTAATGCAGTGGTTGTGCCAAGTGGGGGAATGGCGTGTTTATTAGGCGGGAGCGGTTATTGACGGGGATTTTTTGCACCGAATCGACGCGGGTTGCTCGTTCGTGGGGCATTCAGGCAGACAGAATTGTTGTGATTGGGCTGGCCGCTTCGCGAGCAGGCTCGCTCCCACAGGGGTTTTGTGAACGACTCCGATCCACTGTGGGAGCGAGCCTGCTCGCGAATGACGCGACGCGGTCTCAGCCGTGAAACAACAAAACCAGCAACACCAGATTCCCCAGCAGAGCCAGCAACGCCATCGTCCGCCAGACCTTCAACGGCTCACGCTCCAGTAACGGCCGAAGCCGCACACTCAAACTCCGCCGCTCGCCCTGTTCCAACACCAACAACCACTCTTCAGCCGTTTCAAAACGCTGCTGCGGATCCACCGCAACACCGCGTTCCAGGCTCTGCGCCAGCCACTCCGGCAGATCCGGCCGATAACGACTGGCGCTTACCGGCAGACCAAAGCGCGGCCGCTGAAACGCTTCGATCTCGCCATGGGGGAAATGCCCGGTGAGCAGGAAATACAGGGTCACACCGACTGCATACAAATCCTGCTGCGCACTCGGCGGATCACCGCGAAAGGCTTCCGGGGCTATATAGCTGGGCGTTCCCGGCAGCGTCGACGGCGCGTCTTCGGACAATCCCGGGCAATACGCCAGGCCAAAGTCCAGCAGGCGCAATTCGCCGTCGTCGCCCAGGTGCAGATTTTCCGGCTTGATGTCCCGGTGCAGAATCTGCCGTCGGTGCAAAAGCCCCATAGCACGCAACAGACGCTCGGCGATGTCCTGCCACTGCGCCAGCGGCAATGGGCCGGACTGCTGGAACCACTGCGCCAGCGTCGTCCCTGAATATTCGCGCATCACGTAGTACAAATGCTGACGCTGCTGGCAGGCATGGACTTCGGGAAAGTGGCGGCCGGCCACGCGTTTCAGGAACCACTCCTCGGACAGCAACGCCTGCCCGGCGTGAGGGTCATCGGCGTTACGCGATGGCAGGGTTTTCAGTAACCACGTCTGACCTTGGCCATCGAGAACCCGATACAGCAGCGATTGCTGGCTCTGACTGACAATGCCGTGCACCTGCCAGCCCTCGAATGACTGGCCGGGTTTCAGCAGCGGCGGCAGAGGCCATTGCTGCAGATGAATCAGTGCATCGCCGATACTCGCCTCACCGACAGCATCGACCCGCACCAGCAAAGCGCTGGCATTGTCCTGACTCCCCGCCAGATGCGCGGCGTTGACCAGCGTCTGTGCGGCGCTGTGCAAATCCGGTTGATCACGCAGAATCGCCGCAATCGCGGTATCGCCCAGCGTCGACCAGACCCCATCACTGAGCAGCACAAAGCTTTCGCCTTCACGCAGTTCGCCGTCGAGAAAATCCAGCACCAGATGCTGATCCAGGCCCAGCGCGCGTTTGAGCACATGCTGCATGCCGGGCTGGTCCCAGACGTGATCTTCGGACATTCGCTGCAAACTATCGCCATGCCAGCGATACACCCGGCAATCGCCGACGTGGGCGAGGGTAAAGCGCCGGCCGCGCAGGACCAGAGCACTGACCGTGGTGAGCAACGGCTGGCCACCGCCATTGGCCTGCAACCAGCGATTTTGCGCGAGCAGCAGGCGATCCAGTGCCTGGGCCACGCTCCAGGTTTCCGGCGTGGCGTAGTAGTCGAGCGCCAGCGCCTGCAAGGTCGATCGCGCAGCCAGTCCGCCATCGGCACACTGGCTGACACCATCGGCGATGGCGAACAGATAACCTTTGCTCGCCGCCAGCGCCGGAGCGGGCGTGACCAGACGCAAAGCGTCCTGATTCTCCGCACGCGGGCCGGTGGCGCTGGCGTCGGCAAAGCTCAGTTGCAGGGCCATTGAAGGTTCAGACCCGCGCCGCCGTCACTGCCGCCGAACCCCAGGTGGTTCTCCAGCGACGCTTGACGCCGTGCAGGCCAAACCACGCCAACACGCCCAGGCTGGCGAACAACCACAAAGCCAGTTGATAGCTGCCGGTGCTCTGTTTGATCGCGCCCATGCCGGCCGCCAAGGCAAAACCGCCGATGCCGCCGGCCATGCCGATCAACCCGGTCATGACGCCGATTTCCAGACGAAAACGCTGCGGCACCAGTTGAAACACTGCGCCATTGCCTGCCCCTAAACCGAGCATGGTGCAGACGAAAAGTGCCAGCGCCGCGTAGGAACTTGGCAGGTTGAAGCCGACGGCAGCAATACAAATGGCTGCCACCGTGTACATCGCCAGCAACGTACGAATACCACCGAAGCGATCCGCCAGGGCGCCACCCAATGGCCGCATCAAACTGCCGCCGAACACGCAGGCGGCGGTGTAGTAACCGGCGGTCACCGGGCTCAGACCGTACTGATCGTTGAAGTAGCCAGGCAGGGCGCTGGCCAGGCCGATGAAGCCGCCGAAGGTGACGCTGTAGAAAAACATGAACCACCAACTGTCACGGTCGCCTAAGGCTTTGAAGTAGTCGGCCATGGCTTTGGCTTTCGGCCGCTGCGGGGCATTTTTTGCCAGCCAGGCGAACAGCACCAGGGTCAGGATCAGCGGGATCAGGGCAAAGCCGAACACGTTACTCCAGCCGAATGCGGCGGCGAGGACCGGCGCAATCAATGCCGCGAACACCGTACCGGAGTTGCCCGCACCGGCGATGCCCATGGCTTTGCCCTGGTGCTCTGGTGGATACCACTGCGACGCCAGCGGCAGGGCTACGGCAAACGACGCACCGGCCATACCGAGGAACAGGCCGAGGATCAGCGCCTGCTCATAACTGTGAATGCCCAGTTTCCAGGCACCGAACAGCGCGCAGATCACAATGACCTGGCCGATCAGCCCGGCGGTTTTCGGCGACAGTCGATCCGCGAGCATGCCCATCACAAAACGCAGCACCGCACCGGCGAGGATCGGCGTGGCGACGACAAGGCCGCGTTGCTGCGTGGTCAGCTGCAAATCAGCGGCAATCTGCACGGCCAGCGGGCCGAGCAGGTACCAGACCATGAAGCTCAGGTCGAAATACAGAAAGGCCGCGAACAGGGTCGGGGTGTGGCCGGATTTCCAGAAGCTTGAATTCATCGCGCACCTCAGCTGAAAAGAGTCTCGAAAGGAGTCGTGCAACAGCAGGTGGGGCGCCGCCGCGGCCGCACCACCGGCCCCGGTCTGTGGGGCCAAAACGCAAAAACGCCGCTACCTGATGCGCCGGTTGGGGCGAACGGGTGAGCGACGTCTTTGTCGTGGGTGGGGCAACCGCCGTTGGTTACCTGTGCGTTTTACGTAGCGAGATTTGTGCCAACAAGTAAAAGATCAAAAGCCCCTCACCCTAGCCCTCTCCCGGAGG
>NZ_JAUJWZ010000019.1:0-151709 GCF_031931925.1 Pseudomonas sp. rhizo66 | reverse complement strand
GACCAAGGATTTGTCGAAGGGGATCTCGAGACGGATTTGGGGCAGTGTCGGGTCCAGCGCTCCGGACTTCTCGTCCAGCACGATCGGCGCGGCCAGCCGCTGGACTTCGCCGATGGCGCGGATGAATTGGCTTTTGGATTTCAGATCGGCGGAGCCGTCGGCTTTTTTCAGGCGGTAAGACAAGGTGATCTGGGACTTGGCCAACTGGCGCAGCACGGCGTTGGGGGCCTTGATTTCAATAACGCTCGGCACGCTGGTCAAAGCAGTGCCTTCTACGTCCAGATCAATCGGCGCGCCTTCGACCGGCGTGCCCTTGATCTGGATGAACGGGATGTCGCCGATTTTGAACTTGCTCGTATCCGTGGCAATAACTTGCACGGTGCCGTTGGCGTCGCCCAGTTGGTCGACGTCCAGCACATTGTTTACTGTTTCCTTGAGCAACGGCGCACCCAGCCGGGTTGCATCCACCGCCACCTCTATGCGCTGCTCGGGGCTCCAGTCCCTGGAGCGGTTGAAGACGCAGTCGTACACCTCGAACACCACGGCCACGCCGGGCGCATCACCGGCCTCAACGATGATCTCTTTGGTGATGGTGATGATGATCGGCGCGTTGCCTTCGGCCTGCTCCTGAGTCAGCGGCTCGCTGAGTACGAAGATCCCGCCCCAACTCACGCGACAAATATCGCCGGCCGCGGCGTAGGGATAGGGCGGTGTGCCATCGGCCTTGCCAATGCTGATCGGCACGCCGTCCTTGACGTTCTCCTCGTGGATGCCGCCGTCAACGATCTCCTGGGGAATGATCATGATCAGCTTGGAATGCCCGTCGTCACCGTTGTCATCATCGCCGCCCGGGCGCGTCAGCTTGACCAGCACCTGCATCACTTCGGACGGTTCATCCTTGCTCGCGCCCAGTAGCCTGACGGAATAGGACACCGCAAACTCGCCATCGACCATGTGCCGGGGAGGCACGAACATGCGCAGTTGCGTCTTGACTTCGTCCTTGTTGACGGTCTCCACCCAGACGTTCTGCCCGGTGCCCCAAAAGACCGTCAACCTGTCGCCTTCGGCCATGTTGCCCCACGGCCCCGCCTGGCAAAGCAGGCCATGAAGCGGAAAGTTGTCCAGCGCCGCGGCGATGTTGATGCCCCAGACATCGGGATTCGTTGACACCGGGTCTTTGCTGCGACCGGGGATGCCGAGTTCCTCGAGGAGCATAGGTTCGATGGGGCTGGACATGGCGAGGACTCCGTGGCGGGAAGATGACGGAGTGATTGAACGGCTAAACGGCAGAATACGCACCTGTCAGATCTGACAGGTGCGTAGGGCTTTCAGATGAACGGCATTAACGGGACGCTGTTTTTAGCCAGGCATTTACCGACGACTCAAGGCTTGTGCAGGGTTTTCTGCCGCAAAATGTAAACCGTCACCAACACCGCGCTGGTCAACATGAACACCCGCGCCCACGGCAGTGGCACCAGGTAGCACGAGAACAGAATGCTCGCCCACATCAGCCCGATCGCGTAGACCTTGCCCTTGAGCGGAATGCCGTTGCCATCAAGGTAATCGCGGATCCATGGCCCGAGCCGTGGGTGCTCGACCAGCCATTGATAGAAACGCGGAGAACTGCGCGCGAAGCAGGCTGCGGCGAGCAGAAGGAAAGGGGTGGTGGGCAGGACGGGCAGGAAGATACCGATCACCCCCAATGCCACGCTGAGCCAGCCGATGGCCAGCAGGATGTAGCGCAACATCAGGGGGCGGTTGCCTATGGGGTTGTCCATAGGCCGGATCTTAGTGGTGACGTGGCTTGAGGATCGCCGGTTTTTCGTCAGGCGCTTGGCACAGCAGGTACAGCGCGGTCAGGGCTTCCGGGATCTGTACGATCATGTCGTCCATCAGGTTGGCGTCCTTGGCGATGTCTTCGAATTCCGGCTGTTCGTCGAACAGGCCCGAACCGACCATGATCGGCAGGAGCATTTCGCTGACTTCTTCTTCGGCGGTTTCGAACCAGGCGGCCTCACGCAGGAACACGCCTTCCATGAAGCCGATGCACCAGCCGCGCAGTTCCGAATCGTCCGGCTCGTCGCCCAGATCCAGTTCGCATGGCAGCTCGAACTCTTCATCCGAGGCCAGTTGACGGGCAATGTGGGCCTTGAGGCCGATCAGGGTGGCTTCGATCTCTTCGCGCTGGGCGTCGCTGCTGTAATGCGGCTCTTCGGCGAACAGGGCGTCAATCCACTCACGCTCCGGCACGTCTTCTGCGCAGATCGACAGCGCGGTCAGGTAGCCGTGAGCGGCCACGTAATCCAGCGCCTCGTCATGCAGCTCGTCGGCGTCGAGGAAAACTTGCAGGCGGGTCAGTTGCTCAGCGAAGGACATTACGGGGCTACCTTGGGGAATAAACAATGCGGGAATTCTAGGCCTTCTTGCGCGCTCAAGCCAGCCGCACGGCAGATTTGCCGCAATTGCCGGGCCACATGCCAAACCTGTGGGAGCGAGCCTGCTCGCGAAAGCGGCGTATCAGGCACCTTTATGTCGACTGACCCACCGTATTCGCGAGCAGGCTCGCTCCCCAGGGGATTTATGTGTGGCAGGTTCATCTGTGTCTTCTCAGCGGCACCCTGTGCAGGGAAGGGCTCGGGTATACTGCCGCGTTTTGCGATCCCTGCCCGCATTGCGGTTGTCGTGCAATGCGCTCTTACGTTTTGTTTAAGCAGCCGTGGC
Source organism: Pseudomonas sp. rhizo66 (assembly GCF_031931925.1). Taxonomy (NCBI): domain Bacteria; kingdom Pseudomonadati; phylum Pseudomonadota; class Gammaproteobacteria; order Pseudomonadales; family Pseudomonadaceae; genus Pseudomonas; species Pseudomonas sp. rhizo66. The sequence goes on along the minus strand of NZ_JAUJWZ010000019.1, from coordinate 148,988 downwards.
TGTTCTGAACCAGCCTGCGCAGGGATGTATCGGTAGATTTTTGGAGTTTTTATGCTCGAACAGGCTCAACGCGTCCTCAAGGACATCTTCGGCTACGACAGCTTCCGTGGCCGACAGGGTGCAATCATTGAGCGCGTGGCCAGCGGCGGTGATGCGCTGGTGCTGATGCCTACCGGTGGCGGTAAATCCCTGTGCTTCCAGGTGCCGGCGCTGTTGCGTGAAGGCCTGGCAGTGGTGGTGTCGCCGCTGATCGCGCTGATGGACGATCAGGTCGCCACCCTTGAAGAACTCGGTGTAGCCGCCGCTGCGCTGAACTCCACCCTGAGCGCCGAGCAGCAGCGTGACCTCGCCGCGCGGATCAAGCGCGGCGAAGTGAAGATGTTGTATCTGGCGCCCGAGCGCCTGGTGCAGCCGCGCATGCTGTCGTTCCTGCAAGGCCTGAACATCGCGCTGTTCGCCATCGACGAAGCGCACTGCGTGTCGCAATGGGGCCACGATTTCCGTCCGGAATACCTGCAACTGGGCCAACTGGCCGAGATGTTCCCCGACGTTCCGCGCATCGCCCTGACCGCCACCGCCGACAAGCGCACCCGCGAAGAAATCGTCACCCGCCTGCACCTGCAAAATGCCGAGCGCTTCCTGTCGAGCTTCGATCGCCCGAACATCTTTTACCGCATCGTGCCCAAAGAGCAGCCACGCAAGCAGTTGCTGGCGTTCCTCGCCGAGCGGCGCAGCGATGCCGGCATCGTCTATTGCCTGTCGCGCAAGAAAGTTGAAGAGGTCGCGGCGTTCCTCAGCGAGCAAGGCTTCCCGGCACTGCCTTACCACGCTGGCCTGCCCAACGACTTGCGCGCTTATCACCAGAAGCGCTTCCTTAACGAGGAAGGCCTGATCATGGTCGCTACCGTGGCGTTCGGCATGGGCATCGACAAGCCCAACGTGCGCTTCGTCGCCCACCTCGATCTGCCGAAATCCCTCGAGGCGTATTACCAGGAAACCGGGCGCGGCGGCCGTGACGGCCTGCCGGCAGATGCCTGGATGGCCTACGGTCTGCAAGACGTGGTGATGCTCAAGCAGATGCTGCAGAACTCCGAAGGCGACGAGCGACACAAGCGTCTGGAGCAACACAAGCTCGACGCCATGCTGTCGCTCTGCGAGGAGACCCGCTGCCGTCGCCAGACCCTGCTCGCGTACTTCGATGAGGACATGCCCGAGCCGTGCGGTCATTGCGACAACTGTGTCGACGGCGTGCAGACCTGGGACGCGACAGAGCCTGCGCGTCAGGCCTTGTCGGCGATTTTTCGCACCGGCCAGCGTTATGGCGTCGGTCATCTGGTCGACGTACTGCTGGGCAAGGACAACGAAAAAGTCCGCAGCTTCGGCCATCAGCATCTGTCGGTATACGGCGTCGGCAAAGCGTTGAGCGAAAGCGAGTGGCGCTCGCTGTTCCGCCAATTGGTCGCGCGCGGTCTGGCGGATGTCGATCACGAAGGCTATGGCGGCCTGCGTCTGAATGACAGTTGCCGGCCATTGCTCAAAGGCGAAGTCACGCTGGAGCTGCGCCGCGATCTCAAACCGCAGGTTACCGCCAAAACTGCGAGCAAGAGCCCGGCCAGCCAACTGGTGCGCGGCGAAGAGCGCGAACAGTGGGAAGCCCTGCGCGCCCTGCGACGCAAACTGGCCGAAGAGCATGGTGTGCCGCCGTACGTCATCTTCCCCGACTCGACCTTGCTGGAAATGCTCCGCAGCCAGCCGACCTCGCTGGCGGAAATGGCCCGGGTCAGCGGTGTCGGCGCACGCAAGCTGGAACGCTATGGCGATGCCTTCCTCGAAGTGCTCGGTGGCGAGGCCGAGGCGCCGAAAGTGGTGGCCGATGTACGCCACGAACTGATCACCCTGGCCCGCGCGGGCATGACCCCGCTGCAGATCGCCGGTCAGTTGCAGTGCTCGGAGAAGAACGTCTACACGATGCTCGCCGAGGCCATTGGCAAACAGCAGCTGTCGTTGGAGCAGGCGCTGGATTTGCCGGAAGAGCTGATGGGCGAAGTGCAGGACGCGTTCCTCGATGGCGAAGGCGAGTTGCCGTCGGTCGCCGAAGTGGCGGAGTTGTTTGCCGGTCGTGTTCCGGAGGGCGTGCTTTACTGCGTGCGGGCCGCGCTGCAATCTGAATTCGAGATGTAATTTGGCTCCGGCCCTCACCCCAGCCCTCTCCCAGAGGGAGAGGGAGCCGACCGAGCTGTCTTGCGCTATACATCGACCTGAAAAACCGAGTCGATTATGGATTCAACGCTGAGCTGTCACGTCGGCGTAATTCCCAAATATCCCCCATTCAGTCCCCTCTCCCTTTGGGAGAGGGTTAGGGTAAGGGGCTCTCGAGATGTAACGATTCAGTACAGACCGCCACTTGCCTATAACTGCAGCTCATGCTTAGCTGGCTAATAATTAGATTTTCTTTATTTTCAGTCTAACCGTGAGTGTTTTATGCCGTTAACCGATCAACACCGCTTTGGCATGCAACTGGCCCAGATGTCCCGTGGCTGGCGTGCCGAACTGGACCGCCGACTGGCCGGGCTGGGGCTGTCCCAGGCGCGCTGGCTGGTGCTGCTGCATCTGGCGCGTTTTGAAGACGCGCCGACCCAACGTGAGCTGGCGCAGAGCGTCGGCGTCGAAGGGCCGACTCTCGCGCGCTTGCTTGATAGTCTGGAAAGCCAGGGCCTGGTGCAACGCCAGTCCGTAATGGAAGACCGTCGGGCGAAGAAAATTGTCCTCTGTGCACCGGCCCTGCCGCTGATCGAACAGATCGAAACCATTGCCACACAACTGCGTCACGAACTGTTCGAAGGCGTCGACGAGGCGGATTTGAAGGTGTGCATGCGGGTTCACGGGCACATTCTGGGCAACCTGGAAAAATCTTGAGGCACATCCACGTGCCGTATCTTTGAGAGATCGCGCTGAGCCGACTATAAGAACTACTGGGCAATATCGTGTTCGTACCGGATGTGCGAACGCATAGAAGTCGGTTTTGCTTATTTAAGGGATGCTCATGCTCGCAAGTCGGCACGTGGTACTGCGCGGTGGCGCCAAATGGCTGCTGGTCGCTGGTGTATTCAGCTATTCGGCCTGGTCGATGGCGTTGGGGCTGGGTGATATCACCGTTCATTCCGGCCTCAATCAGCCGCTCAAGGCCGATATCACATTGGTCGATGTCGGCGGGCTGACGCCAAACGATCTGTCGGCGCGCCTGGCCACGGTGGATGAATTCGCCGAGGCCGGGGTCGAGCGGGTGTTCTTCCTCAACGACCTCAAGTTTGTCCCGATCCTGCATGGCAATCGCCAAATGATCCGGGTGACGTCAAGCAAACCGGTCAACGAACCCTTTCTGAATTTCCTCGTGCAGCTCGATCAGCCCAATGGCCGTTTGCTGCGTGAGTACACGGTATTGATCGATCCACCGGGTTCACCGGGTATCGTGCCGGCCACCGATGAGCCGGATCCGCGTGCGCAATCTTCCGCGTTTCCCACCGTCGAGCCTGTCGTGGCTGCGCCGCCGGCACCTCAGGCCAAACGCGACGCCGCGCCCGCGCCAACGCCTGCAAGTCCGCCCGCCAACGATGCATTGGCCGAGCAACTGGCTGCCAGTGTCTTGCTGAATCAGCATTTGCAAAAGACCATCGACGAACTGAACGCCAAACTGCAGACGCAGGATGTGCAGATTGCTGATGGCAAGAAGCAGATCACCGATTTGCAAACGCGTTTGGCCGAGCTTCAGAAAGCACCGCCACCGCCTGTGGTCACTCCGACACCTGCTCCGGTTGTGGCACCTGTTGAGTCCACAGGTGACGGTTTGAACTGGCCATTGCTTGGCGGCCTGTTGCTGTTGTTGGCGGCCTTGGCCGGGCTGTTTGTGCACCGTCGACGGCAACAGCCGCAACAGGATGATCAACCGCTGCCACTGTTGCCGCAGAGCGATGAACCTGACGTGGCGGAAGTCGAAAATGCAGAGCCTTTCAGGGCTCACACATCCGCCCAAAACCGTGAGGAACCAGCTGCGGGCGATGTGCTGGAGGCGGTGGGAATCTATCTGGCCTATGGCCGCTTGGGCGAAGCGGCCGGGTTGCTGCGCGATGCCCTGCATAAGGAACCGGAGCGGACGGATATCGGTTTGCAGTTGCTTGAAGTCTTGGGGCGTCAGGGTGACAGCGTCGAGTATGAGCAGCAGGAAAGTCAGTTGCGTGAACAGGGTGTGGACGTCCAGACGTTGCAGGATGTTCGTGTTCGCCATCCGAAACTGGCGGGCGCCGTACCGATGGCCGCGGTGTCGCCCGTTATTGCGGTAGCCCCTGTTGTCACCGCCCAACCGGCGCCTGAAGATGATTTCGAGTTGAACCTGGGCGAATTGTCGATGGATTCCAGTTGGGATCTGGAGGACAGCCGCACGGCCATCACTGAGCCAGCGGCAGATACCTCGGCGCTGGGTTCCAGTCTGCAAGTATTGCCTCAGGACTTTGACTTGCCGGAAGCGACCAGCGAAGAAACCGAACTTGAGTGGATCCCTGAGCCGGACGCCGAGCCGCTGGATGAAGATTTTCTCAATGAGTTTGCTGATGCCGAGCCGTCACTGGCGTTGCAACCGCTGGATTTGCAGGAACCTGAGCCGGTACACGACGAAAGCTGCGGAAAGCTCGAACAGGCGCAGACGTGTATCGATGACGGCGATATCGACAGTGCGATTGCGCTGCTCAACGAATTGCTCAAGGAAGGCGATGAGCCGTTGAAGCAAACGGCGCGAACGTTGCTGGCGGGGATTCGCTGATCGGAGTGTCAGCCACTGATGGATTGATTGTGCTGACGCCATCGCGGGCAAGCCCGCTCCCACAGTGATCTGTGGCGCTCACAAAACCTGTGGGAGCGGGCTTGCCCGCGATGGCGTCAGATCAGGCAATTACAATCAGAAGGTCTGCCCCAGATTCAGGTACACCGCCTGCTCATCCGCATCATTCAACCCATAACTGAAATTCAGCGGCCCCAGCGGCGTGTCAAAACCAATGAACACGCTGGCAGCGTTGATGTAGCCACTGTCGAACTCATTGTCGTTGTTCCACGCCCGCCCACGTTCCAGTGAGGCGCCGGCATACAGCGGGAAATCCAGTGGCAGATACGAGCGCGGCGTCAAACGGCGGTAGTACACCGCGCGCATCAGGCTGACGTTTTGCCCGGAAATCGCGTCTTCACGGAACCCCGACAACTGCCGCGCGCCGCCGAGCAGAAAGCTCGACGTCACCACGTTGGCATCGTTCAGCGTACGCCCGTAACGCCCGCCGAGAATCAAAGTGTCCGGGCCCCGGCTCATGGCTTTGTCGAGTTTGAATTCCCACTGTCGGTAGCGCGTGTCCGAACCCAGACCCGGTTCGAACTGCATCAGCGTCAGGCTGACGTCCTTGCCTTCGTGAGGGAAGTACACGTTATCCAGTGAGTCGTACGAATACTTCAGCGCATAGAAGCCTTCGTTGAAGTTTTCACTCGGCAGATCCTGATCGCCAATGCGCACATCAGCCTTGCCCCAGGCCTCGCCGACACCAAACCGCACCTCGCCGTTGTTGCCGATCTGGCGACCGAAGTTAAGGCCAAAACCGTAACGCTCGACGCGGTACTGCGCGATCGGATCGTTATCGAGCACCGCCTCGACGTTTTGCGCCTCGAATGACGCGTACGGCGCGACGAAGTAGCGCGATCCGACGTCCAGCGGTTGATAGAACTCGGTATACAGCTCCTGTTTGTCACCAATCTGCGCGCGGGTCAGCCATTCCGCGCCGAGCCGGTTGATGCCGTTGATGCGGTAACTGGCACCGAGGTTGAAGGCACTGTCGCCGCGCATGTCGTCGGACAGATTGAGGCCGACGCGCAAATAATCGGTACCGCTGCGCTTGCCCCGAGCGCTGATCACCAGGGTGTGATCCTGGCCCTTGTGCACCACGCGGTATTGCACCTGCTCGAAGTAGTCGAGGCCATACAAGGTGCCCATGTCCGAATGCAAACGCCCCAGATCCAGCGGCTCGCCGATGTGCTGGCGGATGTAGTAGCGAATCACGTCGTCATCGACTTTCGAGTCGTTCTCGACGCGGATCGCGGTGATGATCGGCGTGCGCTGGCCCGGCGAACGGGCAGCAGCGAGTTCGGCGTCTTGGGATTCCTTGGGTTTGAGCACGGCGAGGCGCGCATCGAGAATGCGGGTCGCGCGGTAACCGGCATCGATCATGTCCTGGGCTTTACCGAAATCAGTGACACCGAATGCCGCCAGCGCTGGCTGGATCAGCACATCGGAGGATTTCAGCGCGGCCAGTTGTTCTTCGGAGTTACTGCGGGTCATCAGGGTGATCGACTGATTCAGCACATCGACCACGGTGGTCAGTTGCTTGCGGTTGCGCAGTGGTGTGCCGATGTCGACGACGATGGCCACATCGACGCCCATTTCCCGTGCGACATCCAGCGGGATGTTATCGGTCATGCCGCCGTCCACCAACAGCCGGCCGTCGAGCTCGACTGGGGCGAATACGGCCGGGATCGACATGCTGGCGCGGATCACCTGGGGCAAGTGGCCTTTGCGGAACACCACTTTTTCGCCATTGGCAATGTCAGTGGCCACGGCGCGGAACGGGATCGGCAGCTTGTCGAAATCCCGCGTGTCGCTGGTGTGGGCCAGCAGGCTTTCCAGCAGCAACGCCAGGTTCTGGCCCTGAATCACCCCCAGTGGCAGGCCGAGACTGCCGTCGTCGCGAAAGCTCAGTTTCTGTTTCACCAGAAAGTCGCGGTCATCCTGTTTGCGCCGAAACGGTACGTCCTCACGCGGTGGGGCGTCGGACAGTGCGGCTTGCCAGTCGATGTTCAACGCGAGTTTTTCCAGCTCATCGATTTTGTAGCCCGAGGCGTACAGGCCGCCGACCACCGCGCCCATGCTGGTGCCGGCAATCGCATCGATCTTGATGCCTTGTTCTTCGAGGGCTTTGAGCACGCCGATGTGCGCCAGTCCGCGCGCGGCACCGCCGGACAGCACCAGGCCGACTTTCGGTCGCGGTGCGTCACTGGCGTGAACAAACAGTGGAAGCAATCCAAGCAGCAGGCAGAACAGCAGATGGCGCATTGTGAGTCTCGGGGCAAGCGATAAAGCCGGCTATTATAGCGGCGCCCTCTGTCTCAGGAGTTTCAGCGAACATGACTGTCGCAAAAGCAGAAGTTGTTATCACTTATTGCACCCAGTGCCAGTGGCTGCTGCGCGCGGCGTGGCTGGCGCAGGAGTTGCTCAGCACCTTCGGCGATGACCTCGGCAAAGTCTCGCTGGTGCCCGGCACCGGCGGGGTATTTCACATCACCTGCGACGGCGTGCAAATCTGGGAACGCAAGGCTGATGGCGGTTTTCCCGAGGCTAAAGTCTTGAAGCAGCGCGTTCGCGATCAGATCGATCCTGACCGCGACCTCGGTCACAACGACCGTACTCAGTGAGACGCGGCTTCGGCGGCGACGGCTTTCTTGTCGGCGTGGCCTGACATCCGCGCCGACACAACGATGGCGACAATGATCAGCGCGCCGCCGAGCAACATCTTCGGCGTCGGATTTTCATTGAACAGCAGCCAGGCGATGGTGATGCCGTAAACCGGCTCCATGGCAAACACCACCGCCGCCGTGCGTGCCTTGATCACCGCCAGACTGGCGACGAACAGGCTGTGGGCGACGCCGGTACAGAACACCCCGAGCAGGGCGATCCACAGCCAGTCGAGTGCGCGCACTTCGCTCAGTTGTGGTGCTGCGACCGGCAGCAGACACAACGCCACCACTACGTTTTGACACAGTGCCGCCTGCACTGCCGGGATGCGCCCGGAGCTGGCGCGGTTGGTCAGCGACAGCAAGGAGAACAGCAGCCCCGAAAGCACCGACCAGAGCAAACCAATGGTCGCGCCGCTGCCCAGGTCGAAGGCCGGGGTCACCAGAATCAGGCCGATGCTCACCAATACGACCAGCAGTATTTCATTGGCGCGGATGCGTTCGCGGAAGATCAGCCCTTCGAGAATCACCGTGAAAGCCGGGAAACTGGCGAAGCCCAAGGTGGCAATGGCGACGCCGGCGACTTTTACCGAAACGAAAAAACTCACCCAGTGCCCGGCCAGCAATACGCCGCTGAGGGCGAGGCGGCGCCAGTCCAGGGCCTGAAGTTTTTGCCAACCATGCTGGCTGGCGAAACGGGCGAAAAATGCCAGGGCGAGCACGGCGAAAGCCGCGCGTCCAAAGACGATCACGGCGGGGGAGGCGGCGGCGAGTTTGCCGAACACACCGGTGAGGCCGAACATCAAAGCACCGATATGCAGAGCGCCGAGGGCGGTACGCGGAGTCATTGCAATCCTTCTATCTCAAACACGATTCTTGATCGTTCCCACGCTCTGCGTGGTAACGCCTCTAGGGACGCTCTGCGTCCGGTGACGCGGAGCGTCACGGGCTGCATTCCTTTGCTGCGCATGGGAACGATCAGCAGCGGACACATGATGAGCCGGGGAAGGTCGAAAGTCTGTCGGCAGACTATCGTCTTTTGTCGTAGGAATCGCGCCGAAGCTGGCCGGGTGATGCACCGAACTCACGTAGGACGGCAGCCGAGAAAGCACTTTGCGAGCTGTAGCCGACGCGACTGGCAACTTCGCCGATCGGCAGTGCGGTGTCGCGCAGCATTTGCACTGCCAGATGCAAACGGCGGCTGCGGATGTAATCCATTGGCGTCTGCCCGCATTCGGCCATGAACCGCGCATGCAGACGGGCGCTGGACAATCCGGCCACCCGTGCCAGATCGGCGACTTGCAGCGGATACGCGGCGTTTTGCTTGATGTGCGCATCCAGCGCGGCGTAGGGCAAGCGGCGAGCCGCCAGTTCGGCAGGCTGCGCGTGATTGAGACTGGCCAACAGCAACACCGCGCCTTGCTGGGCGATCAACGGATCGCTGACCGGACTGTTTGCCAGCCAGCTGACCAACTGACTTTGTCCCGAATCCAGCGACAGGCGCGCCGGTTGATCGAGCAAGCGATGACTGGCATCGGCATGCGCGCCCAATGAATCCGTCAGCCACTGCCCGTCCGGGATATCCAGAACCAGACAGCGGCTGCCATTGGGACTGCCGCAGGCATGATGAGCGCCGGAAGGGATGACCACAAAACTCTGCTGACGCACCTGACTGCCACTGCCCTCGACCTCGAAATCCAGCGCACCGGACAGCCCGAACACCAGTTGCGCGTGATCGTGGCTGTGGACGATCAAATCGTGGGTGTAGTGACGCAGGGTGAGGATCGGTCGCATGTCAGGTTGTCTCCGAAGTGGTCGCCAGTCTACACCGGCGCACACCGGATGCGTTGTCACAGGACTGACTCACGCTTGTCATGGTCGATTAACCGGGCACGCGCACAGTGGCGAAAACATCGCAGAGGGTTGCCCATGACCAGCGCCGAGCTCGCCCGACCCAGTCGCAAACAACGGGTGCGAACCCTGTGGATCTCCGACGTGCACCTGGGCACGCGGGATTGTCAGGCCGAGCACTTGTCGCAATTTCTCAAGGGCTACCATGCCGACAAGATTTACCTGGTTGGCGACATCATTGATGGCTGGAAACTGCGCGGCGGCATGTACTGGCCGCAGGCACACACCAACGTGATTCGTCGTTTGCTGACCATGAGCAAGCGCGGCACCGAGGTGATTTACGTCACCGGCAACCACGACGAATTCCTGCGTCGGTATTCGAAGTTGATTCTGGGCAATATCCAGCTGGTCGACGAAGCGGTGCATGTCACGGCGGACGGTCGGCATCTGCTGGTGATTCACGGCGATCAGTTCGATGTGATCACCCGATATCACCGCTGGCTGGCCTTTCTCGGCGACTCGGCCTACGAATTCACCCTTACCCTCAATCGCTGGCTCAACCATTGGCGTGCGCGCTATGGCTACGGCTATTGGTCGCTGTCGGCGTACCTGAAACACAAGGTGAAGACCGCGGTGAGTTTCATCAGCGACTTTGAAGAAGCCATCGCCCATGAATGCGTCAAACGCGAATTGCATGGTGTGGTCTGCGGGCACATTCACCACGCCGAGATCCGCAAGGTGGGGGAGGTGGATTACCTCAATTGCGGCGATTGGGTGGAGTCGTGCACGGCATTGATCGAGCATTGGGACGGCACGATCGAATTGTATCGGCTGGCGGATGCGCAGGCGCGGGAGGCGGAGCTCAAGGCTGCCAAAGTCGCCGAACTCGCATAAAAGCAAAAGATCGCAGCCTTCGGCAGCTCCTACATGAGACCTGTGTAGGAGCTGCCGAAGGCTGCGATCTTTTGACTTAGGCCGGGCTGTGCTCTTCCATCGCGGCCTTGTAAATCGAGTGCTTCGGTTGCGCAAACAACCTTCCCATCATTGGCTCAAAGAAGCTTAACGGCAGCGTGTCATAGTCAGGATCAAACGCCGCCGCATCGTACTTGGCGCAAAACTCGGCGGTTGCCTGAAACTGCGGATGCTCCCTGAACTGCTCGCGCAGATGCCGATCCATGCCCAGATGATGAAAGAAGTAGTAACCCTGAAACACCCCGTGCTTCTCGACCATCCACAAGTTCTCGGCGCTGACGAACGGCTTGAGAATCGCCGCAGCAATGTCCGGATGGTTGTAAGAACCCAGGGTGTCGCCGATGTCATGCAGCAACGCACAAACCACATATTCCTCATCGCGGCCATCACGAAAGGCGCGGGTCGCGGTTTGCAGCGAGTGGGTCAGGCGATCCACCGGGAAGCCGCCGAAATCGCCTTCGAGCAGTTTCAAATGGGTCATGATCCGTGAGGGTAATTGTTTGGCGTAAGCACTGAAGTCGGCGGCGATGATTGCCCAGTCTTCCTGCGTGCCGTCCTGCATATGCGTGAAGCGCGCATTTGCGTTCATTGGTCGTCCCCTTGGTGAGAGTTCAGAACGCCACGCGACCCAGAATCATGTCGCGGTACATGACGAAGTCGCCGAGCAGGCTGTACAGCGGATGCTGGAAAGTCGCCGGTCGATTCTTTTCAAAGAAGAAGTGCCCGACCCAGGCGAAGCTGTAGCCGGCCAGCGGCAAGGCCCATAACAGCAGCCAGGCACCTTTGGCGATGGTCAGCGCCAGAATGAAAATCACCAGGGTGGTGCCGATGAAATGCAGGCGCCGGCAGGTACTGTTGCTGTGTTCGCTGAGGTAATACGGATAGAACTCAGCGAAGCTGTTGAAATGCTTGATGTTTTCCACGACCGCGTTCTCTGTGGTTGTTGTTCTGGCGACGAGTTGTTCTGCGGGTAGCTTATTTGAGTCTAGAGTGATCATTGGCGTGGGCCAGTGACAATCGGCGCCACTTTAGTATCCTTCGCAAATCGGGCCGTAACATGCGGCCCATCATGTAAAAGAAAAACGCCATGAGCGAACGAACGACTTCTGCAAGCTGGGCGATGGGGATTGTCAAAGCATTGGAGATGGACGGCCTGGATTGCCGGGTTCTGTTCAAACAACTGGGGCTTGATTACACGGCTCTGGATGATCCGGATGCGCGCTTCCCGCAAGATTCCATGACTCGTCTGTGGCAACGGGCGGTCGAGTTATCCGGCAACCCGGCGATCGGCCTGAACATGGGCAAGGTGGTGCGACCGGCGTCGTTTCATGTCGCCGGCTATGCACTGATGTCGAGCAATACGCTGGCCGAAGGCTTTCAACGGCTGGTGCGCTATCAGCGCATCATCGCCGAAAGCGCCGATCTGAGTTTCCGATTGCTTGATGAAGGTTATGCGCTGATTCTGACCGTGCACGGCGACCATCTGCCGCCGACCCGGCAAAGCGCCGAAGCCTCGCTGGCCTGTGCGCTGGGCCTGTGCGGCTGGTTGACTGGACGCACGTTGCACCCGGTCAAAGTGCTGGTGCAGGGCGCCGAGCCCGATGATCTGGAACCCTACAAACAAGCCTTCCATGCGCCGCTGATGTTCAACGCGCCATATGACGCGCTGATTTTCGAACGGGCCGACATGGAAGCGCCGCTGCCCACCGCCAATGAGGCCATGGCGCTGCTGCATGACCGGTTTGCCGGGGAATACCTGGCGCGGTTTTCCGAGAGCCGCGTGACCCACAAGGCGCGGCAGGTGTTGTGCCGTCTGCTGCCGCAAGGTGAGCCGAAGCGCGATACCGTCGCGCAGACCTTGCATTTGTCGCAGCGCACCTTGCAGCGTCGTTTGCAGGAGGAGGGCACCAGTTTTCAGCAACTGCTCGACGACACCCGCCGCGAACTGGCTGAGCAATATCTGGCGCAACCGAGCATGACCTTGCTGGAAATCGCTTATCTGTTGGGGTTTGCCGATCCGAGCAACTTCTTTCGCGCGTTCCGCCGCTGGTTCGACACCACGCCCGGCGATTACCGGACGCGGTTGTTGCAGGCGCCGGGTGCGGTCAGTGACGCCAAAAGGCCGGAATACACAGTACAAACACCGTAATGATCTCCAGTCGGCCAAGCAGCATGCCGAACGACAGGATCCACTTGGCCGCGTCCGGCAGAGTGGCGAAGTTGCCCGCCGGGCCAATGGTCTCGCCCAGGCCCGGGCCGACGCCGGACACGGTGCTGGCCGCGCCGGTCAGCGCGGTCATCCAGTCGACGCCGAGCAGCGACAGCAGCAGGGCAATCACGCAGATGGTAATGGCGAAGAAGAACGAAAAGGTCAGAATCGAACGGACGATTTCTTCGTCGAGACGGTGGCCGTTGTACTTCTGCTTGATCACCGCGCGCGGGTGAATCAACTGGTTAAGGTTGGCCTTGAGCAGGATGTAGGCGACCTGGAAACGGAAGATCTTGATCCCGCCCGCCGTCGACCCGGAACAGCCGCCGACAAAACCCAGATAGAAAAACAGCATCAGCGAGAAGTTGCCCCACAGGCTGTAATCGCCGAGGGCGAACCCGGTGGTGGTGACCACCGATGTCACGTTCAGCGCCACGTGGCGTAGCGCCTCCAGCCAATGCAGTTTGGTCGTCCACCAATACCAGGTGCCGAGCACCAGCCAGGTCACCAGCAGCATCGCCAGCAATCCCTGCACCTGCTGATCCTTGATCAACGCCCTGCGATTGCCGCGCAGCGTCGCCACGTACAGGGTGAACGGCAGGCTGCCGAGGATCATGATCACGATCGCGACCCAGTGCACCGCCGGTTGCGTCCACTTGGCCAGCGACTGGTCAGAGGTCGAAAAACCACCGGTGGAAATCGCTGACATCGCGTGGTTGATCGCGTCGAACGGGCTCATCCCGGCCCACCAGAACGCGAGGCTGCCGAGGATGGTGATGCCGACATACGCGGCAACGATCAGGCGCGCCACCATGTGCGAGCGCGGCATGACCTTTTCCGAGCGGTCCGAGGATTCAGTCTGGAACAGGCGCATGCCACCGATGCGCAACAGCGGCAGAATCGCCACCGCCATACCGATAAAGCCGATGCCGCCGATCCAGTGCAGCAACGAGCGCCACATCAGGATCCCGGGGGACATGTTGTCGAGGCCGTTGAGCACGGTCGAGCCGGTCGCGGTGATGCCTGACATGCTTTCGAAAAACGAGTCGGTGTAGCTGATGTGCTGGGTCAGCAGAAACGGCAGCGCAGCAAAAATGCACACCACCAGCCAACTGCTGACCGTCAGCAGGTACATGTCGCGCGGGCGCAGATGAATGTGCTCCGGGCGGCCGGGAATCACCAGCGCAAGGCCGGCGACAAAAGTGATCATGCTCGCCCAGAGGAACGACGGCAGATCACCTGTGCGGTCAAAAATCACCAGGGTAGCCATGGGCACGACCATGGCGACAGCCAGGGTGATCAGGAAGATGCCGATGATGAAACCAATGATCCGTAAGGTCGGCAACGCCATGAAGTCCGCTCGGGCTGATGTGGGGAGGGCGCCATTCTACCCGTGGGGCAGGGCATGTAAACCGGCATCCTGTTGGCAGATACAGCTAGAATAGCCGCACATATTTTTCAGGAGGTGGCCGATGCAGGCTCTCGACGCGTTGCTCAACCGTGTTTCCGTTCCACGACTGGTCGAACCGGCCCCCACTGCCGAGCAGCGCGAAGCCCTGTTTGGCGCCGCGTTGCGCGCGCCGGATCACGGGCATTTGCAGCCGTATCGCTTCCTGACGGTTGAGGGCGCGGCGCGTGAGCAAATGGGCGAGTTGCTGGCCGAAGCTGCGCAAATGCAGGAAGGCGAAGTCACCGAAGCGATGATCGACAAAGCCCGTAACGGGCCGCTGCGGGCGCCGTTGGTGGTTGTGGTGATCGCTAAATTGCAGGAACACGTTAAATATCCGAAGGCCGAGCAATTGCTGGCGGCCGGGTGTGCGGCGCACGGGATTTTGCTGGCGGCGTATGCGCAGGGGATCGGGGCGGTGTGGCGCACGGGGGATTTGGCTTATTCGCAGCACGTGGCCAAAGGTTTGGGGCTGGCGGAGGGTGAAGAGGTGATTGCGTTCTTGTACCTGGGCACCCCGCAAAAAGAGCCGCGTGTGACGGAGAAGGTTGATCTGGCTGAGTTTGTTAGTGCCTGGCCTGGTAAAGCCTGAAGATCAAAAGCCCCTCACCCTAACCCTCTCCCGGAGGGAGAGGGGACTGATTGGGGGATGCTGTAGAGGTACGCCGACGTGGGCGATCTTCGTGGAATCCAGAATCGACTTCGGTTTGAGTTGATTTCGTGGATTCCAGAATCGACTTCGGTTTGAGTTGATTTCGTGGATTCCAGAATCGACTTCGGTTTGAGTTGATTTCGTGGAATCCAGAATCGACTTCGGTTTGAGTTGATTTCGTGGATTCCAGAATCGACTTGGGTTTAAGTCGAATTCAAAGTTGATCAGGCTTGCGAATCCATAATCACTGCGGTTTTTCAGGTCGATGTCTGACGCAAGACACCTCGGTCGGCTCCCTCTCCCTCTGGGAGAGGGCTGGGGTGAGGGGCTTTTCTGGGGGGAGGGCGGCTCTCAGGGTTGCACCACCGCGCCCGGCACCAACGGCAATTCCAGACTGGCAATAAAACCGCCCTGCGGATGATTGGCCAGCGTCAAGCTCCCACCATGGCGCTCCGCCGCTCGCCGGGCGATCGCCAGGCCCAGACCATGTCCCGCCGTTGTCTGCCCCGGTGCCCGGTAAAACGGCTCGCCCAACTGGCTCAAATGTTCGGCCTGCACGCCCGGACCATGGTCGCGCACGCTGACAATAATTTTTTCACCCTGACGCGAGGCCTGCATTTCAATGGCCTGACCTTCCGGGTTGAAGCGCTGGGCATTGCGCAGCAGGTTATCGACGGCGCGCTCGATCATGGTCGGCCAGCCCTTCAGAGTCAGCTGCGGTTCGGCATCAAGACGCACGATCTGCTCGGGTGATCCCAGTTTCGCGTCCTTCTGCAAGGTGCCGAGCAGCGCGTTCAGATCCACATCTTCGGCACTGGCGTTGTCGGCATCGACTCGCGCCAATACCAGAATTTCACTGATCAACGCTTCCAGCCGATCACACTCGCGGGTCAGCCGTGGCCAGAGTTTTTCCCGTTCTTCAGGATTGGCCCGTTCCGCCAACGCCAAGGCAATGCGCAACCGTGCCAACGGTGAGCGCAATTCATGGGAGACGTCGCGCAGCAACTGACGCTGGCTGCCAATCAGGCTTTGCAGGCGTGCGCCCATGCGGTTGAAGTCGGTGGCCAGCACGCCGAATTCGTCGCGGCGGTTGGCCAGTTTCGCCAGGCTGTTCTGCTGATAGGTGGTCTGCCCCAGATCGTGCACGGCGCCGCGCAAACGGCTGAGCGGGCGGGTGATCGAGAAAGTCACCAGCAGACTGAACAGGGTCAGCACCACCAGCGCTATGCCCAGCGCGCTCAGCGGCCAGAGCAGGCTTTCACGGTGCCAGGCGTCGAGTTCCGGATGCGGGATGCGGTAGATGAACAGGTAAGTGTCACCGGTTTTTTCGCTGGTGAACTCATCGGTCAGGCGCCGCCATGGCAGACGCCGGTCATCGTTGTTCTGCCGAGCCTCGAATGCGGCGGCGCGGCGCGGGAAGGTGCCACGCACTACCGGGTCGCCGGATTCGTTCAGCACCTGAACGTCGATGTGATATTGGCGTTTGCGCTGTTCAAGGATGTCCTGGGCCGCTTCTTCGCCCTGGGCTTCGTAGGTTTGCGTCCATTCGCCGGCGAGGGTGTTGAGGCCCGGATGGCGACTGAGGATCCACGCGTCCTGGTTGAGCATGTGCCCAAGCAGAATGGACAGCCCGGCCACCAGAGCGATGGCCAGCCAGAAGCTCGCGAGAATACGCCAGAACAATGAACGCACAGAAAATCCTCAGGACAACAAAAACCTCTGTAGGAGCTGCCGCAGGCTGCGATCTTTTGACTCTGTTTTCAAGATCAAGATCAAAAGATCGCAGCCTGCGGCAGCTCCTACAGGGATCGGATAAAAATAGACCCGACGGGGTTAACCGTCGGGTCCGGGGTTATTGCATTATTGCGCCTTTTGCGGCTGTTGCGCTTTCCACGCCTTGAACTCCGCCCATTCGGCGCGACGTTCGGCCTGTTTCTTCTGGATCTCGTCGAATTTCTTCTGTTGATCCGGTTTCAGCAGCGCGCGGACATCGGTCTCGGCTTTCTTGTGGTTGGCCGCCATCTCGTCCTTCATGGCTTTCTGGTCAGCCGGCGAGAGTTTTTCCAGGTACTTGTCGACCACTTGCTTACGCTCGTGCATCTGCTCGCCCATGATCTTGCGGATCTGCTCGCGTTGTTCGCGGGACAGGTCGAGTTGGCTGTACGGACCTTTGCCGTGCATGCCGTGCATCTGACCGCCGTGGCGTGGACCGTCAAGCGGGCCACCCATCGGGCCGCCATCTTGCGGCATAGCCATGGCGACGGTTGGCAGAGCGGCAGCGAACATCAGAGCGATAAGAGTCTTGCGCATGGTGTATCTCCTTGTCTCGTTCCCGGTACGTTCCGGATGAGTACAGATTACGGAGATCAAGGTCAGCGGCGGTCAGCACTGCGTAAAGCTTGGGTAAAGACGCTTCGCGTCCAACCTTACACATGCCCTGTGTAGGAGCTGCCGAAGGCTGCGATCTTTTGATCTGTCTTTTAAAAACAAGATCAAAAGATCGCAGCCTTCGGCAGCTCCTACAGTGGGAATGGGCGCGGCTCAGAGGCTATAGAAGTAACCGCGGCTGCGCAGGGCGACGATGCGCGGGCGGCCGTCCGGGTGCGGGCCGATCTTCCTGCGCAGGTTGCTGACGTGCATGTCGAGGCTGCGGTCATACAGGGTCAGCTTGCGGCCGAGGGCAATTTGCGCCAGTTCCTGTTTGTCCAGCGGCTCGCCCGGCTGTTTGAGCAGGGCTTCGAGCAGGCGGCTTTCGGAAACGGTGAGGGTCAGTTCTTTCTCGTCGATGCTGACCACGCCGCGCACCGGGCTGAAACTCAGGTCACCCAGTTCCAGCTGCGTCGAGACGGCCGCCGGATGGCTGCGGCGCAGTACGGCGCGCAGGCGTGCGGTCAGTTCCCTTGGGTCACAGGGTTTGGCCAGATAATCGTCGGCACCCAGTTCCAGACCGAGGATGCGATCCAGCGGCTCACCCCGGGCCGAGAGCATCAGCACCGGCAGATCGGCGTGATCGCTGCGCAGTTGCTTGAGCAGTTCCAGACCGCTGCCATCGGGCAGCATCACGTCCAGCACCACTGCCGCCGGGGCCGTTTCGGCCAAGGCCTTGCGGGCGCTCTGGCCATCGTGGCAGGCACGTACGTGGAAGCCTTCCTGGCTCAGCCAGCTACTCAGGAGTTCGCACAACTCCTGGTCATCATCAATCAGTAACAGCTCGCTCATGACTCACTCAATTTAGCCATTGCCGACGTTTTCGGCTTGCTCCACTGGCAAAGATACCGCAGAGCAGCGCCAATAGCGCTACTCCGGCTCCGGTGACGAACCACTGCTGTTGATCCGTCAGCAGACGCGGCAGCGGACTGGCCTGGGCTTCCTTGAGTTGCAGCTTGAGACGCTGGTTCTCCTGGCGCAACCGGGCGAGCTGGGCGCTTTCGCGTGTGCTGTCGGCATTTTGCAGTTGTTTGCTCAGTTCTTCCCGCTGCTGCTCACTGGCCTTGAGGCGTTGCTGCAACTCGGTGATCTGGCTGCCGGCGCTTAATGACAATGGCGTGGAGCTGCCGCCTTCGGTGGTTTCCTCACCATGGGCGGGTGCCATGATCGACAACGTGACCAACATCAGACACAACGGACCCTTGCGCATCGCGACACCTGTTTCCAAATGGATATTGGGCAGGTTGTCGGCAGGCAAACGAGAATAATGAGCGATTGAGAGCGCGATGAACCGAGAAGGTTCATCGCGTGGGGAAAGCGTTACGGCAGGACTTGCTTGAACGGCTTCACGACCACATTGGCGTAAACGCCAGCGGCAATGTATGGATCGGCGTCAGCCCATGCTTGCGCAGCGCTCAGGGAATCGAATTCGGCGACGATCAGGCTGCCGGTGAAACCCGCTGCGCCCGGATCATTGCTGTCGACGGCCGGGTGCGGACCGGCCAACACGATGCGGCCTTCGCCCTTGAGCGCCTGCAGGCGTTCCAGATGCGCCGGGCGCGCGGCGAGGCGCGCTTCCAGCGAGTTGGCGACGTCGGTGGCAATGATGGCGTAGAGCATGTCAGTCCTCGGTTTTTGGTGTTGTGGTATCGGCGTCGTGCAGGTGACGCGACAGGTAAATGCCCTGTGCGACCAGGAACAATACGGTCATGCCCAGGCTGCCGAATACCTTGAAGTCGACCCAGATGCTCTGGAAGGTGAAGGCGACGAACAGGTTGGCGGCCCCGCAGAACAGGAAAAAGCCGATCCAGGCGATATTCAGACGGGTCCAGACCGGATCCGGCAGGGTCAGCGCGTGGCCCATGATGCGTTTGATCAGCAGGCGGTCACCGATGAAGTGACTGCCGATGAAAGCAACGGCGAACAGCCAGTTGACCACCGGCGCTTTCCACTTGAGGAAAGTTTCGCTGTGGAAGGCCAGCGTCAGGCTGCCGAACACCAGGCAGGCGATCAGGGTCAGCCATTGGCTCTTTTCCAGCTTGCGCTGTTTGATGAACAACGCGCCGTACACCACCAGGGAACTGATGATCAGCATCGCCGTGGCGCTGTAAATACCGCCTACAGTCACTTCATGGCCAGCGATGTCGACGACCCGTGGATCAAGTTTGTAAACGATGAAGAACAGCAGAAGCGGGATGAAATCGATGAATTGTTTCACAGTGAGAGCCAGAAGCTGGATGTGGCGGCATAATAACAAACATATGGGCGCGCGATAGCGCCAGCTGATTTGAGGTTACAACTCCCCGTGAATGTTGATTTGCACTGCCATAGCACGGCCTCCGATGGCGCCTTGGCGCCTGCGGTTCTGGTTGCGCGTGCGTTCGAGAACGGCGTGCGAGTCCTGGCGTTGACCGACCACGACACCCTCGAAGGCCTCGCCGAAGCGCGCACGGCCGCCAACGAACTGGGCATGCAACTGGTCAACGGCGTCGAATTGTCCTGCACTTGGGGCGGCGCGACCATTCATGTGCTGGGCTACGGTTTCGACGTCAACGCCGCACCGTTGGTCGAAGCGATTGCCAAATTGCACGATGGCCGCTGGCTGCGGTCCGAAGAAATAAGCCGCAAGCTCGCCCTCAAGGGCATGCCCGGTGCCCTCGAGGGCGCCCGGCAGGTCCAGCAGGAACTGGGCGATAGCGGCAATGCCCCGGCCCGCCCGCATTTCGCTGACTGGATGGTGCGTGAAGGGTTTGTGAAGGATCGCGCCGAGGCATTCCGCAAGTGGCTTGGCGCCGGCAAGCTGGGTGACGTCAAGTTGCACTGGCCGACGCTGGAAGACACCGTTGGCACACTGCGCGCCGCCGGGGCCTGGGTCAGCCTGGCGCATCCGTGGCACTACGATTTCACCCGCAGCAAGCGCCGAAAGCTGATTGCCGACTATATTCAAGCAGGCGGGCATGCTATCGAGGTGGTCAATGGCCATCAGCCCGCAGAACAGGTGGGCAGCCTGGCGATCCTTGCCCGTGAGTTCGGTCTGCTGGTCAGCGCTGGCAGTGACTTCCATGGCCCTGGCGGCTGGTCTGAAATCGGCCAGTACCGGCCGGTTCCCGAGGACCTTCCACCCCTGTGGTGTCGGTTCAAACATGACACAGTTATTGCCGCCGTCTGAACAGGTAGAGAATGTGAGTCAATTTTTCCAGATACATCCGGAAAACCCGCAAGCGCGCCTGATCAAACAGGCCGTCGAGATCATCCGCAAGGGCGGCGTGGTGATTTATCCCACGGACTCTTCCTACGCGATCGGTTGCCAAATCGGCGACAAGACCGCGATCGAGCGCGTGCGACGCCTGCGTCAGCTCGATGAGAAGCACAACTTCGCGCTGATCTGCAGCGACCTGTCGCAACTGGGCAACTACGCCAAGATCGACACCGGCACCTTCCGCATTCTCAAGGCGCACCTGCCGGGGCCATACACCTTCATTCTCAACGCCACCCGCGAAGTGCCGCGTCTGTTGCTGCATCCGAAGAAGCGCACCATCGGTCTGCGCGTACCCAGCCATCCGATCGCGCTGGCGCTGCTGGCCGAACTGGGCGAGCCGCTGATGAGCGTGACCCTGATCATGCCCGGCGATGAAGACCCGCTCAGCGACCCATACGAAATGCGCCAACTGCTCGAACATCAGGTGGACTTGATCATCGACGGCGGTTTCGGCGGCATCAAAGCTTCCACCGTGATTGACCTGACCGGCGACGACCCGGAAGTGGTCCGCGTCGGTTGCGGCGATCCGACGCCGTTCATGGTCGAGGCCTGAATGTCCGCAGTGGAAACCGTTGCCGATCCCCAGGCTGGCGCTCAGCAGGAACTGCCGTTTGCCATGGTCTATGGCCAGGCGGTCATGGAAATGCCGCTGGACCTGTACATCCCGCCGGATGCCCTGGAAGTCTTCCTTGAGGCCTTTGAGGGCCCGCTCGACTTGCTGCTGTACCTGATCCGCAAACAGAACATCAACATCCTCGACATCCCGGTGGCGGAAATCACCCGCCAGTACATGGGCTATGTCGAGTTGATGCAGTCGGTGCGTCTGGAACTGGCCGCCGAGTATCTGGTGATGGCCGCGATGCTCGCCGAGATCAAGTCGCGCATGCTCCTGCCCCGGGCTGAAACTGTCGAAGACGAAGAAGACGACCCGCGCGCCGAACTGATCCGCCGCTTGCAGGAATACGAGCGCTTCAAGGCTGCCGCCGAAGGCATCGACGGTTTGAGTCGGGTCGGCCGTGATGTGATCGTGCCCAAGCTCGACGCCCCGGAAGCCCGTGCGCGCAAGTTGCTGCCGGATGTCGCGCTGGAAGAGATTTTGATGTGCATGGCCGAAGTGCTGCGCCGTGGCGATATGTTTGAAAGCCACCAGGTCAGCCGCGAAGCACTGTCCACCCGCGAACGCATGAGCGATGTGCTGGAACGGCTCAAGGGCGGCGGTTTTGTGCCGTTCGTCGAGCTGTTTACGGCCGAAGAGGGCAGGCTGGGTGTGGTGGTGACCTTTATGGCGATCCTTGAACTGGTCAAGGAATCCTTGGTCGAGCTGGTGCAGAATGAGCCGTTCGCCGCGATCCACGTGCGAGCCCGAGCCGAATAACGAGTCGAAACATGAACCTGACTGAACCCCGCGAGCTGGCACCCCTGCTTGAAGCCTTTCTGTTGGCCTCGGGAAAGCCGCAATCCCTTGAGCGCCTGTTTGAACTGTTCGAAGAAGGCGAGCGGCCCGAGCCGGCGGTCTTCAAGAAAGCCCTGACCCTGCTGGGCAAGTCCTGCGAGGGCCGCGCGTTTGAGCTCAAGGAGGTCTCGTCGGGTTATCGCTTGCAGATCCGCGAGAAGTTTTCGCCGTGGGTCGGCCGCCTCTGGGAAGAACGCCCGCAGCGTTACTCCCGTGCCTTGCTCGAAACCATCGCGCTGATCGCCTACCGCCAGCCGATCACCCGTGGCGAGATCGAAGATGTGCGTGGCGTGGCGGTGAACAGCAACATTGTCAAAACCTTGCTGGAACGTGAGTGGATCCGCGTCGTTGGTTACCGCGACGTGCCGGGCAAACCGGCGATGTTTGCCACCACCAAGGCGTTTCTCGATCACTTCAACCTGAAGAACCTCGAAGACCTGCCCCCGCTGGCCGAACTGCGCGAAATGGAAGCCGACCCGGTGCTCGATTTCGACGACGCGCCGGTGCCGCAGGGCTTGCAGGAACTGGCCGATGCCAGCGCCGAGCCGGAGGAGGAGAAGGAAGAAACCAGTTTCCATTCCCTGCTGCTGGAGCTGGACAGCATGGAAGAGGGGATCAAGACCGATTTCGACGATTTGCTGCGCGATGCTGCCGATAGCGAAGCGCCGACAACCGAGCCCGAGACTGAGGTCGCCGAGCCCGCGATTGAAGTTGAACTTGAGGTCGAGCCTGAAGCCGAACCGGAGGAGGACGTGCTTGGCGTCGCCGAGGCTCGGGAAAAGCTCCTCGCTGCCGTCGCCGCTTTGGAGCAGTCCGCACCGGAACCGGAACTGAGCGAAGAAGAAGCCGAAGCCCGCGCCTTGGCCGAAGCCATCGAAGCCGAACGCCGCGAATTCGACGACTGAGGCGCGCCGAAAAGATCGCAGCCTGCGGCAGCTCCTACAGGATTGGCTGTGCACATAGCCCCTGTAGGAGCTGCCGAAGGCTGCGATCTTTTGATCTTCAAGGGAGACCCCATGAGCTCAACCAAAGACCCGTGCATCAGCCTCTGCAAATTCACCGACGACATCTGTCTCGGCTGCGGCCGCAGCAAGCGCGAGATCAAGGCCTGGAAGAAACTCGACAAGGACGACAAGCGCACCGTGCTGGCCGAAGCCGCGCTGCGTCTGATCAAACTCGGTGGTGCCGGTCGGCGGAAAAAGAAATAACTGTCGATCGATCAGCTAGTCTCTGATGCGCGACGGCGCACATCCGCGTATGATTCGCGACCCTTCGGCGATCCCTTCGCCCGAAAACCCAGATTTCAATGCTTCAGGCGCCGCCTGAACAGACCACACCGGGAGGTGCCCAGATGAGCGACATCATTCAGAAAGACGACCAGGAAATCGGCCCAGCAGGCGAAAAGCTGCAGAAAGTCCTCGCCCGTATCGGCGTCGGCTCGCGCCGTGACGTGGAATCCTGGATCAGCCAGGGCCGGATCAAGGTCAATGGCAAAGACGCCACCCTCGGTCTGCGCGTCGACATGCACGACGCCATCACCATTGATGGCAAGGTGATCAAGCGCGAAGAGGCGGCCGAATCGGTACGCCGCGTGATCATGTACAACAAACCCGATGGCGAGATCTGCACCCGTGACGACCCGGAAGGCCGTCCGACCGTGTTCGACAAGCTGCCGCGTCCGAAAGAGGGCCGCTGGATCAACATCGGTCGTCTCGACATCAACACCACCGGTCTGCTGATGTTCACCACCGACGGTGAGCTGGCCAACCGCTTGATGCACCCGTCCTACGAGATGGACCGTGAGTACGCCGTGCGTGTACGCGGTGAAGTCGATGACGAAATGATCGAGCGCCTGAAGGCCGGCGTCGTGCTGGAAGACGGCCCGGCGAAGTTCACCGACATCAAGCAGGCGCCGGGCGGCGAAGGCTTCAACCACTGGTATCACTGCGTGGTGATGGAAGGTCGTAACCGTGAGGTTCGTCGTCTGTGGGAATCGCAAGGTCTGGTGGTCAGCCGTCTGAAGCGCGTGCGTTTCGGCCCGGTGTTCCTCAACTCCGACCTGCCGATGGGCCGCTGGCGCGAAATGAGCCAGTACGAAGTCGACATCCTCAGTGCTGAAGTCGGTCTGACGCCGGTGGCGATGCCGCAACTCAACGCCAAGAGCAAAGACAAGCTTGAGCGTATGCAGCGTAAATCGTCTCGACCAATGGCCAAGACCGAGCGCGTACGCACGCTGCGTCCAGCCGCTGGCGCACCGACCGGCCCACGCCCAGGCCGCGAGCCGCAGATCGAAGGCGAGCGTCCAGGTCGCAAGCCGGTCGCCCGTGACGGCGAGCGCGCTCCGCGTCCGGCCAACGGTCGCACCGAACGTGGCGAGCGCGGTGCACCTGCCGGTCGCGGTACGCCAGTGGCGGATCGTCCGGCGGACACCACCAACAAGCGCCCGGCCAAGCCAGCGCCGAAGCGTCCGGGGATCAAGCTGGTTGATGGCGACAAGCCGTCGGGCAAGCGCCGTGGCGCCCCGGCCGGTTCCGGTCAGCGTCCGGGGTTTGGTCGCAAAAAGCCGGAATAAGGCAGCTGTGAGCTTCTAGCGGCAAGCTTCAAGCCAAAGCAAAAACGCCAACCTCAGGGTTGGCGTTTTTTTTCGTCTGGCAGAAGTTATATAGCGACTGATTCGGCCTCTTCGCGAGCAGTCGCCTAGAACACAAAACGCCCGTCAAACACCGGCTTGTCATCCAGCGCCAAAACGCCGCCGGAAAAGATCAGGTCCAGGTGATGACTGCCCTTGGCGCCACCGCCCAAACCAAGGTGCAAGCCACAATGCCGCTCTTCAAACCCGGCATTGCGCGCATACAAATCCTTCACGCCTTCATTGGTGCCAATCCCCAGTTCTTCGATACGCCGGTTCGAAGGATTGGCGTCCAGGTATTTGTTGAAATCATGCTCCAGCCCCGGCACCTCAGTGGCGATGCGGCTGATGGTCGAGTTTTCGATCCACAACTCCAGCGGCGACTCCAGCACGCCGTACTTGCGCGCAAACGGGATGGTGCTGAGGAACGTACCCTTGAATTTCACATGTCCGTTGATGGCTTCGCTGTGGGTGGCGATTTCGCCGGGGGCCAGGTCGAAGTTGCCGACACCGTTGATGTCGGTCCACTTCTTGATGCTGCTCAGCGGCGTTTCGAACCATGAGCCGTCATCGTCCTTGAAGCTCAGCGTGGTCGCCTGGGACATGCGCTGGATCAGGTGACTGTTGAGCCCGGCGATGCGCTGCGGGGTGACGCTGAAGGTGTCGTAGAAATAATCGCCGTAATCCTTGAACAGCAGCGACTTCTTCCAGTTTTCCGCCATCACGCCTTGCAGCGCACGGACGAAGTCCGGGCCATCGGGGCGCGGGTTGGGCAGGGTGGAAGAGTCGTAGAAGAAAATGTACAGATCGCTGTCGGTGATCGCCGAGGTCAGCGCTGCAGTGCTTTCCAGGTCCAGCCGTCGGGTGCTGAACCGGAAACGCGGATGATCGTCCGCCTGTTCGGTGATGGCGCCGGTCAGCGCTTGGTAATCAGCCGTGTGGCCGAGCAATACCTTCGCCGAGTCGAGGCCGGCAAGGGCAGGGTGGTGTTCGAGGTAGTAAAGGAAATGCGAGATCGCGCGGGGCTTATCCATGAGTCCTCCCTGACTGACCGTGAAGAAAGAGTGGCAGGCACGACCGGCCGGACCGTGCCTGCCCGGAGATGTCTTACAGAGGCCACATCGCCGTGCCGAACGGAACCACCGCGTCGGCTTGCATCATTTCCACGGCCGCCTCGTGGGTCGGTGCTTCAAACCATTCGTCCAGTTGCAGTTCGGTATCCAAGTCTTTTTCCAGTGCTTGCATGGTCGATCTCCTAGATGACTTTCACGGTTATGACTGGCCGGTCGAGGTGGCCGGCAAGACGTGAAGAACCTAGTTCACGGATTTTTGTAATGCAAAAAATTATTCATTTATTTTTTAAATAGACTTTTTGTTCTGTTTTTTTGTTTGGTTTTTCTTATTTAAAAACAAAAAACTAAGTGACGGTTTTAGTTAGCAAGCTAGCTACCGTCAATTTGCAGACGTCCGACAGAAATTTCTGAAACGGAAACTTTGCGTTACGTATCGTAAAGAAAAGTTTACGAAAAAACCCCTAATACAGGGTGAATTCGTCCTTTGGCGAGTGCTGTAAGGAAAAGCTGCCGAAGCCCGGTCCGCCGGGCGCGGGGCAAGGCTCTGGCGCGCTTGTTTCAGCGGCGTTTGCAAGGTGAGATGCGCCCCATGCCTGTCGTGCAGGTGCATAACAAGAAGGAGGCGCAATGAACGCCGTGACTGATCTTCACCTCTCTCCGTGGGACGGTTTTTTCCTCGTCCACGCCGATGGCCTGCAAAGGCCTGACTCAATTTTTGCAGCCGCTCGAGCATCTCGTGGCGGACACACGCAATCCCGGCAACCGCCACGCTGATCCAGCGGGGTCTGGCAGCAGGGGGTTAGCGGTGTACAATGCGCCGCGTTTTAACTGTGACCCTCTGCGTAATCGCGCAAATCTCAAGGCTATCCGCCTTGTTCACTCCGTGGCGCCACAAGCGTTTCGGGTTCGATTTCGTCACAGATAAAAACAAACAGGTGACGCATGACCGTTGTAAATAAGCTGAACTCCTGGTGCCTGCGCTGGGGTTTGATCGGGGCTGCCTGAAATCGCAACCTTGCAGCAACGTCTACTGAACATCATCAAACCTTGCGTGAGACCTTTTTCATGAGTGGACAACCCTCGCAATCAGGCGAGCTGAAACGCGGCCTGAAAAATCGCCATATTCAACTGATCGCCCTCGGTGGCGCGATCGGTACCGGATTGTTCCTCGGCTCGGCCGGGGTGCTGAAATCCGCCGGCCCGTCGATGATCCTCGGCTACGCCATCTGCGGCTTCATCGCCTTCATGATCATGCGCCAGCTCGGCGAAATGATTGTCGAAGAGCCGGTGGCCGGTTCCTTCAGCCATTTCGCGCACAAGTACTGGGGCGGCTTTGCCGGTTTCCTGTCGGGCTGGAACTGCTGGATTCTGTACATTCTGGTGGGCATGTCGGAGCTGACGGCGGTCGGCAAATACATTCATTACTGGGCGCCGGACATTCCGACCTGGGTCTCTGCGGCAGCCTTCTTCGTGCTGATCAATGTGATCAACCTGGCCAACGTCAAAGTCTTCGGTGAAGCCGAGTTCTGGTTCGCGATCATCAAGGTTGTGGCGATCGTCGGCATGATTGCGCTCGGCAGCTACCTGCTGGTCAGCGGCAACGGCGGCCCGCAAGCCTCGGTAAGCAACCTGTGGTCGCACGGTGGTTTCTTCCCGAACGGGGTGAGCGGTCTGGTGATGGCCATGGCGATCATCATGTTCTCCTTCGGCGGTCTGGAAATGCTCGGTTTCACCGCCGCTGAAGCCGACAAGCCGAAAACCGTGATCCCGAAAGCGATCAACCAGGTGATCTACCGGATCCTGATTTTCTACATCGGTGCGCTGGTCATCCTGCTGTCGCTGACCCCGTGGGACAGCCTGCTGGAAACCCTCAACGCGTCCGGCGATTCGTACAGCGGCAGCCCGTTCGTGCAAGTATTCTCGATGCTCGGCAGCAACACCGCCGCGCACATCCTCAACTTTGTGGTGCTGACCGCCGCGTTGTCGGTGTACAACAGCGGCACCTACTGCAATAGCCGCATGCTGCTGGGCATGGCCGAGCAGGGTGATGCGCCGAAAGGTCTGGCGAAGATCGACAAGCGCGGCGTGCCGGTGCGTTCGATCCTTGCCTCCGCTGCGGTAACGCTGGTGGCTGTGCTGCTGAACTACCTGATGCCGCAACATGCACTGGAACTGTTGATGTCCCTCGTCGTGGCAACGCTGGTAATCAACTGGGCGATGATCAGCTTCTCGCACTTCAAGTTCCGCCAGCATATGAACAAGACCCAACAGACGCCGCTGTTCAAAGCGCTGTGGTATCCATATGGCAACTACATCTGCCTGGCGTTTGTTGCGTTCATCCTCGGCGTGATGCTGCTGATCCCGGGCATTCAGATCTCGGTGTACGCGATTCCGGTGTGGGTGGTGTTCATGTGGGTCTGCTATGTGATCAAGAACAAGCGCGGTGCGCAGCAGGCCGTGCACGCGGCTGGTGCTGCCAAGTAAGCGCTGCCACAGAAACCCAAAACCCGGCCTGAGTGCCGGGTTTTTTATGGGTGCAAATGCTGGGACTCTATTGATAGTCAGCGACGGGATAGTCCCTGCACAAGGTTTCGACCTCTGAGCGAAACTGCGCAAGGAGCAGGGGTTCCAGTGTGTAATCCTGTTCGCCGAGCGGTGCCACAGTAGCCAGAATCCGGCCAATCAAATCGACTATCTGCCGGCTGCCGAGGACATCGACCCGGCGCTGCGCCAGAGCGCCCGTACCGATACGCAGCCCGCTGGTAACAAGTGCAGAACGTGGGTCGCCGGGCAGGCGATGTTTATTGACGATGATCCCGCAGTGCCCCAGCGCCGCTTCCGCGATGGCGCCCGTGATGCCGCCACGCAAGCGAACCAGAACCGTATGGTTTTCACTGCAGCCGCCGACCACTTCATAGTCCCGTGCCTGGAATGCGCGGGCCATTTCATCCGCTGTGCTGCGGATCTGCGCCATGCAGGCATCGAATTCTGCCGACATCGCGTAGCCCAGCGCTGCAGCTTTGGCTGCGAGCATGTTGGCGGCGGGCGCGCCTTGCATTCGCGGGTAAACGGCTTGATCCAGCAGGCGACTGAAAGTAGTCCGCAAACCGGGAATCTTGGTGTTTGCATCAGTACCGCTGAGGATCACGCCACCCCGCGGCCCGGCGAGTTGCTTGTGCGTGCAGGTGACGGTGACGTGTGCAGCGTCGATCGGACTCGGATGTCGCCCGGTGGCGACAAGGCCGGCGATATGCGAAATGTCGGCGAGCACGATGGCCCCGGCTTCATCGGCAATTTCGCGAAACCGCTTGAAGTCCACTACTCGCGAATAGGCGGTGGCGCCGCAGAGGATGACGCGTGGGCGATGGGCGAGTGCAAGCAGGCGAACCTTGTCGTAATCGATGAGACCGTCGGATGTCGTGCCGTACTGGATCGCCTTGTAGTAGGCGCCGGAAAACGCGGCGAGGCTGCCATGCGTCAGATGACCACCGTGTTCCACCGCCATGCCCAACAGGGTATCGCCAGGCTCCAGGAGGGCGGTAAGCACTTGGTATATGGCGTTCGACGCTGAGTGTGGCTGCACGTTGGCGTATTGCGCGCCGAACAGCTCCCGCGCCCGGCGGATGGCCAGCGACTCGACCCGCTCGACGTTCTCGCACCCGGCGCTGTAGCGCTTGCCGGACATGCCCTCTGCCGTCACGTTGACCAGCACGGAAGCGCAGGCCAGCAACGTTCGCGGCTGGACTGCGCAAGAGGAGGAGACGAGTGAAAGCGTGTGCTGTTGACGCGTGACTTCGGCGTCGAGAATGGTCGCCAGTTCGGCATCTTCTGCACGCAGATCCGCCAGGCCGCGTCGCAGTAAGTCAGCCTGGTTCTGGAGCGGTTCGGTAGTGACTGCCATTGCTTGATTCCTTCCGTGTGTACTGTGCGCTGCGAACCGCAACGCGACTTCCCTGATTTGCGTGATGCGAACATCCTGCTTGCCGAATCTGTACCGGCGAATCCGTGTTCTGGCGGCGGTGCGCGCAAAACTTAACCGTGTACAGGCCCCCCGTTTTTCGGTTCTTTCTTGTTCGAAGATGAGAGGCCAGCTCGACGCATCATAGATTTTTCAGTGGGGAACGCCATCGAATTAATCAAAAAATTAAACATTCTTCAAATAAAATGATTCTTTTTGCCGGCGCTTCGGGTGTAAAACGGCAGAAGTTCCAGGAGGGTATTCAGGCGCCAGCGTCGATCGCCTCAGGAACCAAGCAGACAAAACGGGCGCTGAAATGCCCGTCCGGCTTGTCGAGGGCGGCGTTTTTTAGTGGACTTTTTGTACCGAACCCAAGGAGGGAGAGTGCTATGATCTCGCGCGGCACTGACAGGGATAGAACTGCAATTCCTACCTCACTTGTGTATGTCCGGAATGATCATTCGGGACGTGACAATGATTGCAGTTAAAAATGGATGGCAAGCATGTGATGCACAGAAGAGAAAGATCGGAGAATCTGAAAAACAACATCAAATACCTGATCAAGAGTCGCGGGGAGACGCAGTTGTCCTTGTGTCACTCCAGTGGTTTGACGCGTACCACCATCTACAACATTCTTGAAGGCAAGGTGGTCAATGTACAACAGTCCACTGTGCGCAAGATTTCTGATTTCTTCGGCGTTTCCTATGAAGAAATAGAGACGATCGATTTTGAAGAGAAGGAAACAATCGAAAGTAGTATTTCTCCGCAGGGGAATATGAATCCGGCGGCTGTTCCGGTGATTAAAGAAAGTATGCTGCTGCAAAGTCTGGATAAAAGAATTGGTGAGTTGGCGACGATTTATCCACTGACTTACTATTTCGGTGCGTCCTTTAATCTGATTGGCGTGCTGCTGG
Organism: Pseudomonas sp. rhizo66; assembly: GCF_031931925.1. NCBI lineage: Bacteria > Pseudomonadati > Pseudomonadota > Gammaproteobacteria > Pseudomonadales > Pseudomonadaceae > Pseudomonas > Pseudomonas sp. rhizo66. The sequence continues at coordinate 118,608 of NZ_JAUJWZ010000019.1, read as the reverse complement.
AAAATGAAATCAGCGGCATGCATGAATCCGGTGATTTGTTGATCGTACAGAAAGGCGCGTCGAACAGCGATCGGGAAAAACTGGTTTATGACAAAGTAACGGCGAAGTTATCCATATGCCATGAGGGCAGCATTGATACGGAGCGTGTAGGTTTGATCGGGGATGTAATCGAGGAACGATTCAATGGACTGCAGTGTTGAAATGGAAAACAGCAAGTACAAATTGCTGGGGTTCGAAAATGGAAAAAGCCTGGCCGTTATCATGGTGATCGCCACAGGCAAGATAATTAAAATAAAACTGAGTGAAGTGTTGAATAGTGAGATTATGGATAATCTGAATAAAGTCGAAGTGAAAAACCTCTACAAAAAATTCTACTCCCAGGGTGGGGCGTTAACGGCTTACGAAATAAACGATCGGCATGAGAGTTCCTGGATGATCTACATTATCCTGAACCTGATGCTGTTCACGCTGTATATCTTCACCAGTATTGCGGCGACGAAGCCGATCTACCTGGATTATTTTGACATTGTCGTGACCCCGGGAACTTTTCTTTATCCGCTGACCTTTCTGATCGTTGACCTGTTGAACGAGACCTTTGGTCTGCGGCTGGCACGCAGGGCGATTCTCTTTGCGTTCATCAGCAATGCGGCGATTATCATTCTATTGGCGATTACCACGCATTTGCCGGGGCTGCCGGGGTGGAAGCTCGATGGACCTTACAATGACGTGATCAGTCAATTGTCTTCTGTTCTGGTAGCGTCTTCGATTTCGTTTCTGGTGTCCGAAAACATCAATTCATATCTGTTGTGCAAGATCAAGGAACTGACCAACTCCAGATTCCTGTTCTTGCGCGTGTTCTTGAGTACGTTGTTTGCAGTCATCATCGACAGCTTTCTGTTCTGCTACATCGCATTCTATGGAACGATGGAGAACAGCGCGATTTTGAGCATGATCTATGTGCAGATCGCGATCAAAGTGGGTTTTGCTTTCTTTAATATCATGCCCGCCTATGGTGCGCGGTCATTGTTCAAGAAGTACCTGACGGGGAGTCAGGCTTGATTGAATAGCAGAAACGCTCGCTTGGGTGTCCAGGCGAGCGTTTTTTTGTGCCTTAATTTAGTTTGAGTTTCAATTTCAAGCTGTTGGTCACTTGCTCTTTGTTCTCCAGGAACTCGTTGAGTCCTTTTGCGCGAAGGTTGCACGCGTCGCAATTGGCGCAACCACTGCCGGCGATACCGTTGTAGCAAGTCAGGGTCTGATGGCGAATCAAGTCCAGTTGATTGTGGTAATCAGCCAGGGCCCAGGTTTCCGCTTTGTTCAGCCACATCAGTGGCGTTTCCAGACGTAATGTGTAATCCATGCCCAGTTCAAGCGCGTTGTTCAATGCCTTGACGAACTCATCCCGGCAATCCGGGTAACCCGAGAAGTCGGTTTCGCAAACCCCGGTAATAACTGTTCTGGCTTGAACCTGATACGCATAGATAGAGGCGAGGGTCAAAAACAGAATGTTTCTTCCCGGTACGAAAGTGCTCGGCAGGCTTTCTCCAGAGCTGTTGACCGTCGGCACCGGAATGTTGTCGCGGGTCAGGCTGCTGATCGCCAGTTCATTGAGCAGCGAAACATCCATTACCTTGTGTACGGTCACGCCAAGCTGTTTGCAAAGTTGCTGGGCAACTTCAATTTCCGCGTGGTGACGCTGACCATAATCAAAGGTAATGCAGTGCACTTCATCGTAGTGAGTCAGCGCATGGATCAGGCAGGTCGTAGAGTCCTGGCCACCACTGAAAACGATAACTGCCTTGTTGCTCATAAGTCTGCTTCCTGCATTAAACGGGTAAATTCAAAGGTCGCAATGGTAGCTCGAAATGACACTCGACATAAGTGCGCGGGAAGTTGCGCCCGCAGGCCGCAGGTCGCTTTGCGGTTAATCGCGGTATCCTGTGCGCTCTGATTACGGATGCTTTTCCATGCTGGTGATTTCCAACAACGTGCATCTGCCGGATGCCGAGATCGAACTGACCGCCATCCGCGCGCAAGGCGCCGGAGGGCAGAACGTCAACAAGGTCTCCAGCGCCGTGCACCTGCGCTTCGATATTCCGGCCTCGTCGTTGCCCGAGTTCTACAAGGAGCGGCTGCTGGCGCTGCGCGACAGTCGCATCACCAGCGATGGCGTGTTGATCATCAAGGCCCAGCAGTACCGCACGCAGGAAGCCAACCGCGCGGATGCGCTGGAGCGTCTGGTCGAGCTGATCCTCAGCGCGACCAAAGTCGAAAAGAAACGCCGCCCGACCAAGCCGACCCTCGGCTCGAAGAAGCGCCGGCTCGAATCGAAAACCAAGCGCGGCAGTATCAAGGCCGGGCGCGGCAAAGTGGACTTTTAGTCTTCGCGGTACTTGGCCGTGTGCTTGTACAGATAAACACTCAAGGCCAGTCCGCTCAATGCAGCGAGAGCGGCGAACAGGAAGATTGAAGCAAAACCGAAGCCTGCCGCAATCGCCCCGGCCAAAGGCCCGGTGATCCCCAGCGACAAGTCGATGAACAGCGAATAGGCGCCAACCGCTGCGCCACGGCTTGACGCTGGCACCAGATTCACCGCTTCCACGCCCAGCGCCGGAAACACCAGCGAGAATCCGAAACCGCTCAACGCCGCACCGGCCAGCGCCCAATGTGCGTCTGGCGCGAGCCATAACAGCAGCAGACCTAGGGTTTCCACCGACAGGCAGGCAATCGCCACACGAAAGCCACCGAGGCGGTTGATCAGGTTGCCGAACAGCAGGCGTGCGCCGATGAAACTGGCACCGAACAGACTCAGACACAGCACGGCGTTGTCCCAATGCTGCGTGGCGTAATACAGGGTGATGAAGGTGGCGATGGTGCCGAAACCGATCGAGCCTAACGCCAGACCACAACCGTGCGGGAATACGCGACCAAGTACATGCATGAACGGCAGACGTTCACCGGCGACAATCGGCGCGGCGGTTTTTGGCCACGCCAGCAGCAAGCCCAGCGCCGCTAGCAAGATGATGCTGACGCCCATGCTCCACAACCCCAACTGGCCGACCAGCCACACGCCAAACGGGGCGCCGACCGCCAGTGCGCCGTAACTGGCGATGCCGTTCCAGGAAATCACTTTGGCCGTGTTCGCCGCGCCAACGCGGCCGATGCCCCAGCCAATCGAACCGGAACCCACGAGGCTTTCAGCGCTGCCCAGCACCAGTCGACCGATCAACAGGCTGATCAGGCTGAGCATCGGCAGGTTCGGTGTCCACGCCGAAATCAGCATGAACACACCGCTCAAGCCGCACCCGGCCAGACCAATCATCACCGCCCGTTTGCTGCCCTGATTGTCGATGATCTTGCCGGCATACGGGCGGCTGAGCAGGGTGGCGAGGTATTGCACGCTGATCACCAGGCCGGCGATCACCGCGCCGAAGCCCAGATCACTGTGCACATAACCGGGCAGCACCGCGAGCGGAATGCCGATGTTCAGGTAACCGATAAAGGTGAAGAGGACGATGGAAACGACTTGCAGCGTGACCGCCAGGGGACGCTGGGGCTCGGACATAGAGGACGACATGGGTAACGATCCACGGCAACGGCAGATTAGATAGGCTGCTTATGATACCGGCGTGGACGGATCTGGGGCGGGAAAAGTAAAACTATTTGCCGGGTGAGTGCTTCAGGGTTTTGCGGGGGCAACCAGTTGCGTGGTGACCAGCGCTGCGAGGGCATTTTCTTCGCTGCCGAAGCGGGCGAGCAGGGCGGCCTGTTTCTCGGGGGAGAGGCGGTTCCAGATCTCGATCATTTTCTCGGTGGCGCCGATGAGTACGGCAGCTTGGCTTTCGGAGAATTCGTCGGTCATGGCAGGCTCGGGGTTCAGGCAGTGTGGAAAGCGCATGTTAGCGCTTTCCACACGGTCTGTACGACGGGTCTTACTCTTCGTTGTCGGCCGGACGGCTTTCAACGGCTTCTTTCGGCTCGGGCTGTTGGGCACCGGCTTGTTGCGTGGTCGTCTGCTCAGGTACGTGCAGGCTTGGGAAGGGGAGATTAGGAATCTCGTGCATGGTTGCGCTCCTCGCTAAGTCTGTTGATAGATCTGGTAGATCCGCGCTTCTTGAAAGCCTGCGCAGGATACAGCAGGAAAAATGACAATCAGACTTTTAATTCAAATTAATGCGACAGATGGCCGCAGGGGAGGGCAAAACCCAAAGGTCACCACAAACAAATGTAGGAGCTGCCGAAGGCTGCGATCTTTTGATCCTGCTTTAGAAACAAGATCAAAAGATCGCAGCCTTCGGCAGCTCCTACAGGGGTACTGCGGTGCTTTGACTATTTGCAGACGCTGGCGATGGCTTCGGCCAGCAGGGCGAGGCGCGTAGCGTCGATGCCGGCGACGTTCGCCCGACCGGAGCTGACCATGTACACGCTGTGATGCTCACGCAGTTGTTTCACTTGCTCCGGTGACAGCCCGGTGTAAGAGAACATCCCGCGTTGCACGCCAATGTGCGCAAAGCGTTCGCGCAAACCGTGCGGCTCCAGCGCTTCGACCAGGCCGCTGCGCAACTGCGCGATACGCAAACGCATGGCTTCCACTTCATCGGCCCAACGGGCTTTCAGTTCGGGATCGGCGAGGATGGTCGCGACCACCGCAGCGCCGTGATCCGGCGGTGTCGACCACAGGTTGCGGGCGATGTTGGCCAGTTGGCTGCGGATGTCGATCAGCTTGTCGGCGGTTTTCGCGCAGACGATCAGCGCACCGGTGCGGTCGCGGTACAGGCCGAAGTTCTTCGAGCAGGAACTGGTGATCAGCAGCTCTGGGACCTCAGTCGCGAACAGCCGCGTCGACCACGCATCCTGCTCCAGGCCGTCGCCAAAACCCTGGTAGGCAAAGTCGATCAGCGGCAACAAGTCGCGGCTGCGCACTACGTCGAGCACGCGCTGCCAGTCGTCATGGCTCAAGTCAAAACCGGTCGGGTTGTGGCAGCACGCGTGCAGCAGCACCACGTCACCGTTCGGCACTTGATTGAGCACGGCGAGCATGGCTTCGACATCGAGGCGGTTGTCGCTGCCCACGTACGGGTAGTGACTGACCTTGACCCCGGCCGCGGCGAAAATCGTTTCGTGGATCGGCCAGGTCGGATTGCTCAGCCACACGCCTTTGCCCGGCAGGCATTGGGCGATGAAGTCGGCGGCCAGACGCAGGGCACCGGTACCGCCCGGCGTCTGGGTGGCGCCGGCGCGTTGTTCGGCGATCAGCTTGGAGTCGGCGCCGAGCACCAGCTCATTGATGAGTTTGCCGAACAGCGGGTTGCCGTGACCACCGATGTAGGTCTTGGTGTCCTGGCTTTCGACCAGCCGCGCTTCGGCGATTTTCACCGCCTCCGGGATTGGCGTCAGGCCTTGGGCGTCCTTGTAGACGCCAACGCCCAGGTCGAATTTGCGCGGGTTGGTGTCCTGCGCATACGCCTCCATCAAGCCGAGGATCGGGTCGCCGGGAACCCGGCCGATGGCGTCGAAGTGCATTACTTGCGTCCTTCTGCGGTCTTGGCCACTTCGTCAGTGCGCGCGGCCATGATGAAGTCGTTGCGGTGCAGGCCTTTGATCGAGTGGCTCCACCAGGTCACGGTGACTTTGCCCCACTCGGTCAGCAGGCCCGGGTGATGACCTTCGGCCTCGGAGATCTCGCCGACCGCATTGGTGAATGCCAGCGCGTGCTTGAAGTTCTTGAACAGGAAAACTTTCTCCAGCTGCATGATGCTGTCGCGTACTTCGATGTTCCAGTCAGGGATCTGCTTGATCAGGATCGGCAGTTCTTCGTCGCTGACTTGTGGCGCATCGGCGCGGCAGGCTTCGCAGTGGGCTTGGTTCAAAGTCGACATGGTGTATTCCTGAAATCGAGTGTGTTTTTTTTATTAAAGCGTTTGAGCCGTCAATGCCGTCACGCTAAACCAAAGTGGCGGCGACTGACAGGCTCAATTGTCAGCAAAAGTCGCGGTTCACGCGGCTTTCGGTTTCGGCGGAAATTTCGGTGCGTGCAGACCCAGCTGCATACCCTGGCGAACCATGGCCATGATGTCTTCATGGGCCACGTCGAACAGACGCTTGAGGTTCGGCAGGACAAAGTACAGCGGTTGCAGGATGTCGATGCGATACGGCGTGCGCATGGCTTCGAGCGGGTCGAACGCCTGATGCTCAGGTTCGTCCGACAGCGAGTAAACGGTTTCTTTTGGTGAGGACAGGATGCCGCCGCCATAGATGCGTTTGCCTTGCGGGGTGTCGACCAGGCCGAACTCGATGGTCATCCAGTACAGGCGCGCCAGATAAACACGTTCTTCCTTGGTGGCCTGCAAGCCGAGTTTGCCGTAGGTGTGGGTGAATTCGGCGAACCACGGGTTGGTCAGCAGCGGGCAGTGACCAAAGATCTCGTGGAAAATGTCCGGTTCTTGCAGGTAGTCCAGTTCTTCGCGGGTACGAATGAAGGTGGCCACCGGAAACTGCTTGCTGGCCAGCAGTTCAAAAAAAGTCTGGAAGGGGATCAGCGCCGGCACGCGGGCGACCTGCCATCCGGTGGTCTCGCCGAGCACCTTGTTGATCTCGCCCAGTTGCGGAATGCGGTCGTGGGGCAGACCGAGTTTTTCGATACCGTCCAGGTACTCCTGGCACGCACGCCCTTCGATCACTTTCAACTGGCGAGTGATCAGCGTGTTCCACACCGCGTGTTCTTCGGCGGGGTAGTCGATAAAACCTTGCGCATCGGGCTCGCGGGCCACGTATTGCGTCTGCTTCATACTGCTCTCCTGCTAGGGGAATTCGTTCTTGTTATGTCCAGCGATGGACTCAGGATTACCCGAGAGCGCGTTGATGTGCAGCAGGTTGAATCGCCTGTGCGTAGGAAATTTCTCTTTAAATCGTAAAATTATCGTTACGCTTTAGCGGATATCTCGCGTTTACGGTAATTCGCGGGTTTGAAAAGGCTGATGGCTGTCACATAATCTTGACAACTATCTGCGTGCCTCGGCAGAAAAGTCGTGGTGCTGACCCTTGTGGGAGCGAGCCTGCTCGCGAATGCGATCTGCCTGACACATTAATGTTGAATGTGCCGCCGTCTTCGCGAGCAGGCTCGCTCCCATAGGTTCTGTATTTAACTTAATGATTGGTTTGGCGGGTTTTCTCCTATGCGCATCAAAGTCCACTGCCAGAACCGCATCGGCATCCTGCGCGACATTCTCAACCTGCTGGTGGCCTACGGGATCAACGTGGCGCGCGGCGAAGTCGGAGGTGAGCATGGCAACGCTATCTACCTGCACTGTCCGAACCTGATCAATATCCAGTTCCAGGCGCTGCGGCCGAAGTTCGAAGCGATCGCCGGGGTGTTTGGCGTCAAGCGGGTAGGGCTGATGCCCAGCGAGCGGCGGCATATGGAATTGAATGCCTTGCTCGGCGCGCTGGAGTTTCCTGTGCTGTCGATCGACATGGGCGGCTCGATCGTCGCGGCCAACCGCGCGGCGGCGCAGTTGCTCGGTGTGCGCGTCGATGAAGTGCCGGGGATTCCGCTGTCGCGCTACGCCGAGGATTTCGATTTGCCGGAACTGGTGCGCGCCAATAAATCGCGGATCAATGGCATGCGCGTCAAGGTCAAGGGCGACGTCTTTCTGGCCGACATCGCGCCGCTGCAATCGGAACACGACGACAGCGAAGCCATGGCTGGTGCGGTGTTGACCTTGCACCGCGCCGATCGCGTCGGCGAGCGCATCTATAACGTGCGCAAGCAGGAATTGCGTGGCTTCGACAGTATCTTCCAGAGTTCGAAAGTGATGGCTGCCGTGGTGCGTGAAGCACGGCGCATGGCGCCACTCGACGCGCCGCTATTGATTGAAGGCGAAACCGGCACCGGCAAGGAATTGCTCGCGCGTGCCTGCCACCTCGCCAGCCCGCGCGGGCAGTCGCCGCTGATGGCGCTCAACTGCGCAGGGCTGCCGGAATCGATGGCCGAGACCGAGCTGTTCGGCTATGGCCCCGGCGCCTTCGAAGGCGCGCGGGCCGAAGGCAAGCTTGGACTGCTGGAATTGACCGCGGGCGGCACGCTGTTTCTCGATGGCGTCGGGGAAATGAGCCCGCGCCTGCAGGTGAAGCTGCTGCGCTTTCTGCAGGACGGCTGCTTCCGTCGCGTGGGCAGTGATGAAGAGGTTTATCTGGATGTGCGGGTCATCTGCGCGACGCAAGTGGACTTGTCCGAGTTGTGCGCGCGCGGCGAGTTTCGGCAGGACTTGTATCACCGCTTGAACGTGCTCTCCCTGCATATCCCGCCGCTGCGCGAATGCCTCGACGGGTTGACGCCGCTGGTCGAGCATTTCCTCGATCAGGCCAGTCGGCAGATCGGTTGTTCGCTGCCGAAACTGGCGCCGGCGGCGATGGATCGACTCAGTCATTACCATTGGCCGGGCAACGTGCGACAGCTGGAGAACGTGCTGTTCCAGGCGGTTTCACTGTGCGATGGCGGTACGGTGAAAGCTGAACATATTCGTCTGCCGGATTATGGCGTGCGTCAGCCGCTTGGCGATTTCTCGCTGGAAGGCGGGTTGGACGAAATTGTCGGGCGCTTCGAGAAAGCGGTGCTGGAGCGGCTGTATTCCGAGCACCCGAGCAGTCGACAGTTGGGCAAGCGGCTCGGTGTTTCGCACACCACCATTGCCAACAAGCTGCGTGAGTATGAAGTCGGCAAAGATCCCGAAGCTTAAGATCAAAAGATCGCAGCCTTCGGCAGCTCCTACAGGAATACGCATTTCAAATGTAGGAGATGCGGCACGCTGCGATCTTTTGATCTTTTGCCGCCAAGCGGCATAACACCGCCGGTTTTTCGACTTCGATACATTTCAAATTTCCTCTCGCCATCCCTCAAGTCCTTTGTTTACCGGGCCTCTGTGCGCCAGAAAAAAGTTGGTCTGCAAATTGCTTATGGCTCAGCAGTAAAGCGGTGGGCGGCAAACGTCCGGCATGCAGAGGAAAGAGTGTGGACAAGTACCTTTATGTGGCAATGACCGGCGCCAGCCAGAACGCACTGGCGCAGAAGGCGCATGCCAACAACCTGGCGAACATCTCCACCAACGGTTTTCAGCGCGACCTGGAACAGGCGCGTTCGATGCCGGTGTTCGGTGACAGCTTTCCGGCGCGTGCCTTTGCCATGAGCGAACGCCCTGCCACGGATTTCACCCCGGGCTCGCTGGTGCAGACCGGTCGTGACCTCGATGTCGCCGTCACCGGCAATGGCTGGATCGCCGTGCAGAACCCCAACGGCGGCGAAAGCTACGTGCGCACAGGCAGCCTCAACGTTGACGCCCTCGGCGTGCTGCGCGCCGGCAACGGCATGCCGGTGATGGGCAATGGCGGGCCAATCGCCGTGCCGCCCGAGCAGCAGATCGAAGTCGGTGAAGACGGCACCATCAGTATTCGTGCGATGGGCGAAGGCCCGCGCGTCATGGCGGAAGTCGACCGGATCAAACTGGTCAATCCGGACATCAAGAACATGAACAAGGGCCTCGACGGTTCGATTTACACCAAGGACGGCCAACCGGCGCCGGCCGATGCCAACGTCAAACTGGTGTCGGGTTTCCTGGAGTCGAGCAACGTCAACGCCGTTGAAGAGATGACCTCGGTGCTGGCCCTGGCCAAGCAGTTCGAGTTGCACGTCAAGATGATGAACACCGCCAAAGACGACGACCAGGCCATGGCTCGGGTCTTGCAGATCAGCTAATTATCAGAACGTCGCGCCGAAAAACAGGCGCACGAGGAGAATCGAATGCTTCCGGCTCTATGGGTTGCCAAAACCGGTCTGTCCGCCCAGGACACCAACCTGACCACCATTTCCAACAACCTGGCGAACGTGTCGACCACGGGTTTCAAACGTGATCGTGCCGAGTTCCAGGACCTGCTCTATCAGATCAAGCGTCAGCCAGGCGCTCAGTCGACCCAGGACAGCGAACTGCCGTCGGGTCTGCAACTGGGTACCGGTGTGCGCATTGTCGGCACCCAGAAGAACTTCACCGCCGGCAGCCTGCAAACCACCGAGCAGCCGCTGGACATGGCCATCGACGGTCGCGGTTTCTTCCAGATCCTGCAGCCGGACGGCACCACGTCCTACACCCGTGACGGTACCTTCCACCTCGATTCCAACGGCCAGATCGTCAACGCCAGCGGTTTCGCTCTGGAACCTGCCATCGTTATCCCGAACGACGCCCAGACCTTCACCGTCGGCCGTGACGGTACTGTGTCGGTGACCATCGCTGGCAACCCGGCAGCGCAAGTGATCGGCAACCTGCAAACCGCCGACTTCATCAACCCGGCCGGTCTGCAAGCGGTGGGTAACAACCTGTTCCTGGAAACTGCCGCTTCCGGCGCGCCGCAAGTCGGCACCCCGGGTCTGGCCGGTTTCGGTACCACCCTGCAGAACACTCTGGAAACCTCCAACGTCAGCACTGTTGAAGAGATGGTCAACATGATCACCACTCAGCGCGCTTACGAGATGAACTCCAAGGTGATCTCCACCGCTGACCAGATGCTCTCGTTCGTAACGCAGAATCTGTAATCAAGTCTATGAGGCGGCCATGAGGTCGCCTGCAACACCGTGAGGTAGGGTCATGAATCGCTTTGTATCTGTTCTGGCATTGAGTGGGGTCGTCTCGCTCGCGGGCTGCGTCGCTCCGACGCCCAAGCCCAATGACCCTTATTACGCCCCGGTGTTGCCGCGCACGCCGCTGCCGGCTGCCGCCAATAACGGCTCGATCTATCAGGCCGGCTTCGAGCAGAACCTGTACAGCGACCGCAAGGCTTTCCGCGTTGGTGACATCATCACCATCACCCTCAACGAGCGCACACAGGCGAGCAAGAATGCCAACTCGCAGATGGACAAGAACAGCGATAACAAGGTCGGTCTGACCTCGTTGTTCGGCTCCAGCCTGACCACCAACAACCCGATCGGGGGCAACGACCTGAGTCTGAACGCCGGTTACAGTGCTGACCGTTCGACCAAGGGCGACGCCAAGTCGGGGCAGAGCAACAGCCTGACCGGTTCGATCACCGTGACCGTCGCTGACGTGCTGCCCAACGGCATCATCGCCGTGCGTGGCGAGAAGTGGCTGACGCTGAACACCGGTGACGAGCTGGTGCGCATTGCTGGTCTGGTGCGTGCCGATGACATCGCCACGGACAACACCGTGTCGTCGACTCGGGTCGCCGATGCACGCATCACCTACTCGGGTACTGGCGCCTTTGCCGATACGAGTCAGCCAGGCTGGTTCGACCGTTTCTTCCTCAGCCCGCTGTTCCCTTTCTAGGTGGCTACGTTGAATTTCAAGAGCCTCATGCTGGCTGCGGCGCTGATGTCCGCAGCCTTTGGTGCCCACGCCGAGCGGTTGAAAGATATCGCCAGCATTTCCGGCGTGCGTTCCAACCAGTTGATCGGTTACGGCCTGGTGGTCGGGCTTAACGGCACCGGTGACCAGACGACGCAAACCCCGTTCACCCTGCAGACCTTCAACAACATGCTCTCGCAGTTCGGCATCAAGGTGCCGCCGGGATCGGGCAACGTGCAGTTGAAAAACGTTGCGGCGGTATCGATCAGTGCCGACCTGCCTGCGTTCGCCAAGCCGGGTCAGCAGGTCGACATCACCGTGTCCTCGATCGGTAACTCCAAGAGCCTGCGCGGCGGCACTTTGTTGCTGACACCGCTCAAGGGTATCGACGGCAACGTTTATGCGGTCGCTCAGGGCAACCTGGTGGTTGGCGGTTTCGACGCCGAGGGCCGTGACGGTTCGAAGATTACCGTCAACGTTCCGTCGGCCGGTCGTATCCCCGGTGGTGCCTCTGTGGAGCGTTCGGTGCCGAGCGGATTCAACCAGGGCAACAGCCTGACGCTGAACCTCAACCGTTCCGACTTCACCACGGCCAAACGCATCGTCGACAAGATCAACGACATGCTTGGCCCTGGCGTTGCGCAAGCCATCGACGGCGGTTCGATCCGAGTTACTGCGCCGCTCGATCCGAGCCAGCGCGTTGACTACCTGTCGATCCTGGAAAACCTCGAAGTCGATCCCGGCCAGGCGGTGGCGAAAGTCATCATCAACTCGCGTACCGGCACCATCGTCATCGGCCAGAACGTCAAGGTTTCGCCAGCCGCCGTGACCCACGGCAGCCTGACCGTGACCATCACTGAAGACCCGATCGTCAGCCAGCCCGGCCCGCTGTCCAATGGGCAGACGGCTGTTGTGCCGCGCTCGCGGGTCAACGCCGAGCAGGAAGCCAAACCGATGTTCAAGTTCGGCCCGGGCACCACCCTCGACGAGATCGTGCGTGCGGTGAACCAGGTCGGCGCGGCGCCGGGTGACTTGATGGCGATCCTCGAAGCCCTGAAGCAGGCCGGCGCGTTGCAAGCCGACCTGATCGTGATCTGAGGCCGACCGTTATGGATATGCGCAAAAGCGGTCTGGTCAGCAGCAGCGATTCGGGTTCCTACTCGGACCTCAATCGCCTGAACCAACTCAAGGTCGGCGACAAGAACAGCGATGCGAACCTGCGCAAAGTGGCGCAGGAATTCGAATCGCTGTTCCTTGGCGAAATGCTCAAGTCGATGCGCTCGGCGACCAACGCCCTGGGTGAAGACAACCCGCTCAACACGCCGGCGGCCAAGCAGTATCAGGAAATGTACGACCAGCAACTGGCGGTTTCCATGTCCCGAGAGGGCGGTGGTATCGGTCTGGCTGACGTGCTGATGCGGCAGATGTCGAAGAACAAACCGCTGGCGCCGGGCGAAGCCGCTGCCGCGTCCGCTGCCAAGCAGGAAGAAGCCAAGGCGAAAGCTGCTGCCGTGGCCACGCCGATTGCCGCCGGCACCGTTGCCACCAACGGCCCGTTGTCGCGGCTCAATGGCGAGCGCCCGTTGTGGGCCTCGCGTTCGGTGAACGCGCCGAATACGCAATTGGCTCATCGCAACGACATGGAGCTGATCAACCAGCGTCGTCTGGCCTTGCCGCCGAAACTGGCCGATCGTTTGCTCGCCGGGCTGGTGCCATCGGCCACGCCGGCAGCGGCAACGGCATTGCCGCAGCGTGCGACAACCGCTGCCACCACTGGCGCCGGTCCGCTGTACAACGGCGACTGGCTGGCCCGCGCCGAGACCGAAAAGGCCTCGGGCGGACAGATGCAGATCTATGGTCGCGCCATGGCGCAGATTCCACTGGCACCGGCGAAAAAAGCCTTCAGTTCTGCCGACGAATTCGTCAACACCATGCTGCCGATGGCCAAGGAAGCCGCCGACCGCATCGGCGTCGATCCGCGCTATCTGGTGGCGCAGGCGGCGCTGGAAACCGGTTGGGGCAAGTCGGTCATGCGCGCCCAGGATGGCAGTAGCAGCCACAACCTGTTCGGTATCAAGGCGAGCAGCAACTGGAAGGGCGATTCGGCCCGGGCGATCACCAGCGAGTTCCGCAATGGCGAGATGGTCAAGGAGACGGCCGAGTTCCGTTCCTACGCCTCGTACAAGGACAGCTTCCACGATCTGGTGACGTTGCTGCAGAGCAACAATCGCTATCAAGAAGTGCTGAAGTCTGCCGATAACCCAGAACAGTTTGTACGCGAGTTGCAAAAGGCCGGTTACGCCACCGACCCGAACTACGCAAGCAAGATTTCGCAGATAGCCAAGCAGATGAACAGTTTCCAAAACTACGCTGCGGCGGGTGTATCCACCACGCCTTTATAAGGCACAAGGTATAAGGTCTGAACCATGAGTTTGCTCAATATCGGGATGTCGGGACTGTCGGCCAGCCAGTCCTCTTTGGCTACGACAGGCAACAACATTGCCAACGTCGACACCGCCGGTTATTCACGTCAGCAAACCGTGCAGGGCACCAAATCCTCGCAGCAGTTCGGCACCGTGTTTATCGGTACGGGCACGACCCTGGCCGACGTGCGCCGGGTGTACAACTCGTACCTGGAAAGCCAACTGCACACGGCCACGTCGCTCGATAGCGAGTCGGCCGCGTTTCTGGCCCAGGCCACGCCGCTGGACTCCATGCTGTCGGACACCAACACCGGCCTGACCGGTGTGCTGCAGAAGTTTTTCACCACGATGCAGGGCGTATCGACGTCGGCGACCGATGACACCTCGCGTCAATCGGTGCTGACCGGTGCGCAGGCGCTGACCAGTCGCTTCAATACCATCGCCAAACAGCTCAACGACCAGAACACCACCCTCAATGGCAGCCTGGGCGACATGACGGCCCAGGTGAACAAACTGGCCACTTCGATTGCCAACCTGAACCAGAAGATTGGCGAGATCTCCACCAGTGGCGGTGCGCCGAACGATCTGCTCGACAGCCGCAACGAGGCCGTACGCCAGCTCTCCGAACTGACGGGTGCACAGGTCGTCGAGCGTGGCACCAGTTTCGACGTGTACATCGGCAGCGGTCAGCCGCTGGTGATCGGCAACACCACCAACACTTTGAGCATGGTCGCGAGCAAAACCGATCCGTCGCGCATGGCCATCCAGATGGATCGCGGGTCGAGCACGATCGACATCACCTCGGCGATGACCGGTGGCGAAATCGGCGGCCTGCTGACCTACCGCAAAGAAGTCCTCGACCCCTCGCTCAACGAGCTGGGCCGCGTGGCGCTGGTGATCGCTGATCAGGTCAACAGTCAGCAAGCCCAGGGCATCGACAAGAACGGTGACTTCGGCGCGGCCATTTTCAACAACATCAACAGTGCCGCGCTGATCAGTTCTCGCAGCATCGCGCAGTCGGGCAACAGCACCGGTTCGGGTAACCTCGATGTCACCATCAAGGACACCGGCAAGCTGACCACCAGCGATTATCAGGTGACGTTCACCAGCGCCACTGACTACACCGTCAAGCGCTCCGACGGCACCGATCTGGGTGCTTTCAGCACGACGACCAATCCACCTCCAGTGATCGACGGTTTCACCCTCGCGCTGAAGGGTGGTGCGTTGAGCGCCGGTGACAGTTTCAAAGTGACCCCGACCCGCAATGCGGCGGCGAGCATCCAGACGGTGCTCACCGATCCGAAGAAAATCGCTGCGGCCGGTCCGTTGACCGGTGTGGCCAGCGCTGCCGGTCTGGGGACTTACACGCAGCCGACGCTCAGCAACAAGATCGATATCTACAACCCGACTGCCCAGGCTGACATGCAAGCGGCGCTGAAGAACTCGACGCCGGTCAAGCTCGTGTTAGGTGCTGTCTCCGGGGGCAGCCAGGCTTACACCTTTGTGGATGCCAAGGGCGTCCTCATCAGCAGCGGCACTATCGTTCCTGGTCAATCGAACACGCTGGACCTGAAAGTCGGCATCGTCGATGCCAGCGGCAACCCGGTGCTGGACACCAGCGTCACGCCGAACGTACAGAAAACCTTCTCCGTGCAGACCACCGTGGGCGGCACGCCGAAGCCTGGCGAAACCTTCACCATGAACCTCACCGGTGCGGCGTCCTCGGACAACCGCAACGCGCAATCGCTGGTCGCCCTGCAAACGGCGCAGACCGTCGATACCGGTTCGGCGAGCAAGGGCATCAGCCTGACTGACGCCTACAACAAGCTGGTGACCAACGTCGGTACCAAGACTGCCCAAGGCAAGTCCGACAGCGCCGCGACCTCAGCGATTCTGGATAACGCCAAAGGTGCGCGCGATTCGCTGTCCGGGGTCAACCTGGATGAAGAAACCGGCAACCTGGTCAAATATCAGCAGTACTACACAGCGTCTTCGCAGATCATCAAAGCTGCGCAGGAAACTTTCGCCACGCTGATCAACAGCCTTTAAGGAGTCGTAATTCATGCGCATTTCCACCGCCCAGTATTACGGCACGCAAGCGTCGGACTATCAGCGTAACTTCAACAAGGCCGTCGCCACCGCCAGCGAGGCGAGCAGCCTGCAGCGTATCAATACCGCCGCCGATGATCCGATCGGTGCCGGGCGTTTGCTGCAGTTGGGCCAGCAGGCCGCGATGCTCGATCAGTACAAGACCAACGTCGACACCACCAAAAGTGCATTGAACGTGCAGGAATCCACCCTGGATTCGATCACCACCGCGTTGGCCCGCACCAAGGAACTCGCCCTGGCCGCCAACAATGGCACGGCCACCGACAAGGACCGCCAGGCTTACGCTTCGGAAATGGGCCAGATCCAGCAACAAGTGCTGGGTCTGATGAACGCCAAGGATGCCAACGGCAACTACCTGTTCTCCGGTTCGAAGACCGACACTGCGCCGTATTCGCAAAATGCCGACGGCACCTACAGCTACAACGGTGACCAGACCACGATCAATCTGGGCATCGGCGATGGCATGACGATCGGCACCAACACCACCGGTTGGGACGCTTTCCAGCAGACCATCAATACCGCGCGTACCAACGTCGCCATGACCGCGCCGGCAGTGGATGACGGTCGCGTCGTACTGTCCAACGGCACGATCGGTACCGTCGCCACTTACAACGCCAAGTTCACCGCTGGCCAGCCTTACACCGTCAGCTTCCTCAGCAGCACCCAGCTGAAAATCACCGATGCCTTGGGCAACGATGTGACCGCTGAGGCGAGCCAGAACGGTTTGGTCAGCAACAGCAGCGGTGCCAACCAGACGGTGAGCTTCCGTGGCGTCGACATGAAGCTGAACATCAACCTGAAGGCCGGTGACACCAATCCGGACGCGGTCATTGCCGGCCACAGCTTCCAGTTGACCACTGCGCCAGATTCGTTCACCACCACACGCAGCCCGGGTAACCCGTCGACCGCGGTGATCACCGGTTCGAGCATCACTGACCAGGCAGCGTACACTGCGGCATTCCCGCAGGGTGGCGCCGTTCTCAAGTTCACCAGCGCCACCGCATTCGATCTGTATGCAGCGCCAGTGACCGCAGACAGCAAACCGGTGTCCTCGGGCACCGTGACCGGGAGCAACGCCACGGCGGCAGGCGTGACCTTTGCCCTGGGCAGCGCACCGGCAGCGGGCGATCAGTTCTCGATCCGTCCAAACGATCATCAGACCCAGAACGTGCTCGACACCCTCGGTCAGATGATCACCGCACTGAACACGCCGATCGATGGTGATCCGGTGGCCAAGCAGAAATTCCAGGGCGCCATGGAGGCGGGCCTCGGCAACATCGACGCGGCCAACAATCAAATCGGCGCTGCGGTGACTGCGATTGGTGCCCGAGGCCAGGCACTGGACATGCAGGCCGTCACCAATGACAGTCTGAGCACCGCGAACACCACCACGCAAGGTTCCATTCGCGATTCGGATCCGGCTGAAGTGATGACGCGTCTGACCCTGCAACAGACCATGCTGCAAGCTTCGCAGCTTGCGTTCAGCAAGATCAGCCAGTTGGGTCTGTTCAACAAGATCTGATCCTCAACGGGCGCGTAAGCGCCCGTTTGCCCTGTTCCTCAGTCATGTTTTTTTGCGGTATCAAGGGCTCGCTTTTTCGAGCGGGCTCGCACCGCCTGTGAGCCCGCCGTGAATTCACTTCCGCTTGTCAGCCTTGTCATTCCTGCCTTCAATCCGCGCTTTTTCGAGCGGACGCTGAACAGCGCCGTCAGCCAGAATTACGCCAATCTTGAAATCATCGTGTGCGATGACAATCGCGGCAACGAGATCGAAGACATTGTCATGCAGGTGACAGAGCAGACCGGTTTCGCCGTGCGTTACGTGCGCAACCCGCGAACGCTGGGGCTGGTCGGTAACCTGAAGGCCTGTCTTGAGCAAGCGCGGGGCGAGTTCATCAAATTCCTGTGTGATGATGACCTGCTGTATTCGTCCTGTATCGAACAGCAAGCCCACGAACTGCGGCGCGACGAAGTCAGTCTGGTGGTAGCCCAACGGTTGTTGTGGGATGCCAACGACATCATCCTGCCCGCACGTCTGGAAAACAGCTCATTGTCGCCGGCCAGTGGCTTGCTCAAAGGCGACGATGTACTGAGCATCTTTGAAAAATTCCCGGTCAACGTACTGGGCGGATTCAGCAGTGCGCTGTTTCGCCGTAGCGATGTTGTGGAGCTTTTACCAGCCTTGACCGAGGAGGGTGCCTGCTTCGTTGCGACGCTGGACTTTGCCTTGTACGTCTGTCTGCTGCGGCGCGGCAATCTGGTGGTCTCCAACAACGTGCTGAGTGCCGAGCGTCTCTACCCCGAGCGTCTGAGCGCGCAGCAACCGATGAAAGACGCGGCCGAGATCGAGCGCGAGTGGATCTCGCAAATGCTCAAGGTTCGCAGCGGCGAGTCGGCACCGGCGCCGGGCTGGGTTCGTTATGTGCCGCTGACCAAGGCCGATGAGTCGCCTCGGGTCTGGGAAGAGCTGCCGCTGAGCCGTACCCTCGGCACCAAGCAGAGTCGTCAGGAGCTGGGGGTCGGAGTCGACAGCTTCAGTTTTGGCGAACTCTACGCACAATGGCTGGCGGTTCGGGTGTTGACCGAGGCGCAGCGCCAATGGCTGCCGGAAACCCTCGCTGGCTGGCCGCACCGGCCGCGCATCGTGCCGATCATCATTGATGCCCAAGGCAGTCGCGATGGCCTGGAGCGCACCCTTGAGGCACTCGCCGCTCAGGATTACCCGCCGGAGCTGGTTCTGGTGCTGTCCACGGCTTGCAGCGAAGCGAAGCTGGACGGTCGCGTGTTCCACATGCCGTTGCAGGGTGACGGCCTGGAGCAGGTCAACGCTCTGCTGCCGCAACTGGAAGGCGCCGACTGGTTTTATCTGCTGCAGCCAGGTGACTGCCCGGTGGCGCCAGCGTTGTTGGTGATGGCTGATCGCATTGCGCACTCAAGCTCATTGACATGCCTGTACAGCGACGAAGGCAGCCTGCGCGACGGTGAGTCGGCCGAGCCTGCGTTCAAGCCGGATTTCAACCTCGACCTCATGCGCAGTTACCCTTACGTCGGGCGTGCGCTGGCGTTTCAGCGCGAACGGTTCCTGGCACTTGGCGGTTTCACCTCGACGTTCGCCGAACTCGCGCCCCACGATGTGCTGTGGCGTATGGTTGAAAGCGATGGCCTGCAAGTGGTCGGGCACATTGCTGAAGTGTTGCTGGAATCGAAATTCGATCTCTCGCAATGGCTCACTGATCCTGGCGTTGCGCAGCAAAGCCCGCGCATTCTCGAAGCGCATCTGCAACGCCTTGGCATTGCTCATGAAATCCGCGACGGTAACAGCGGGCTGCTCAATCGTGTCGACTATCACCATGCCCGGCGCCCACTGGTGTCGGTGGTCATTGTCACGCAGGACCAGACGGCTGCCTTGCAGCGCTGCGTCGAGACATTGCTGGAAAAGACCGCCTACACCGAGTACGAATTGCTCTTGGTCGATAACGGCAGCGAAAGCGCCGAAGCGTTGGCATGGCTGGACGGTATGGCGCAACTGGGCAGCGAGCGGATTCGCGTGCTGAGCTACCCGCAAAAGGGTAACGCGGCAGCGGTGCACAACTATGCCGTCAGCCAGGCGCGCGGTGAGTATGTGTTGATGCTCAACGCCTTTGCGGTGATCACCCAGAACGATTGGCTCGACGAATTGCTCAATCATGCGCAACGTCCGGAGGTCGGGGTGGTTGGCGCCAAGCTGTTCAACCCGGACGGCGGCGTGTTGCACGCCGGCCTGATTCTTGGCTTGAACGGGCCGGTCGGGTTGCCGTTCTATGGCCAACCGATGCAGTCGGAAGGGTACATGCATCGCCTGCAGGCGGTGCATGACCTGAGTGCCGTCGGCGGTGATTGCCTGATGATTCGCAAGTCGGTGTTCGAAGCCGCCGGCGGGCTGGACGAGCAGGAACTCAAGCAAACGCTCAATGTCGTCGATCTGTGTCTGCGTGTTGGCCGTGACGGTTATCTGGTGGTGCTCAATCCTCATGCGGTGCTGGCCGTCGGGGCACGGCCAAATGCAATGGCAACGCCTGAGGAAGAAGCGCAGCACATTGAGGAGAGGGAGACTTTTTACCAGCGCTGGCTGCCGCTGGTAGCGCGCGACCCGGCCTATAACGTCAACCTGACGTTGCAGGGCGTGGGCGCTACCAACTTCAGTCTGGAGCCGGGCCTGCGCACGGGGTGGAGTGCATTCTCCAAGGCACAGTTGCCCAATCTGCTGGTGGTGCCGATCAACGCTTCGGCCATCGGCCATTACCGCATGAGCCAGCCGATGATCGAGCTCGAAGCGGCCAATCGGGCAGAGGGGCGTATTTGCTACGGCTTGCCATCGATCATCGATATCGAGCGTCAGTCGCCTGATGTAATCGTCCTGCAAGGGCGCTACTCGGAACACGCTATTGATGAAATTCCACCGCTGAAGAAATACTTCAACGCTCGGCGCATTTTCGAACTCGACGACTATGTCATCGACGTTCCCCACCGCAACGCGCACATCCGCAACATGCCGAGCAAGCAGGACATGGAGCGTATGGTGCGGCGTGCGATCGGCCTGTGTGATCGCGCGGTCGTATCCACCGCGCCGCTGGCCAACGTGCTGTCGGACATGCACCACGACATTCGTGTCGTCCCCAACATGTTGGCCAAGGACTTGTGGGGCCACCTGCGCAGCCAGCGTAGGACCTCGAAGAAACCGCGGGTCGGCTGGGGCGGCGGCACCAGTCACCACGGTGATCTGGCGGTGATCGCCGAGGTCGTTCGTGAACTGGCCAATGAAGTCGACTGGGTGTTTTTCGGCATGTGCCCGGATGATCTGCGTCCTTACATGCATGAGTTCCACGGGGTCATCGGTCTGGACGTGTACCCGGCAAAACTGGCCAGTCTCAACCTCGATCTGGCACTGGCGCCGCTGGAATTCCATATCTTCAACGACTGCAAGAGCAACTTGCGGCTGCTGGAGTACGGCGCTTGCGGTTACCCGGTGATCTGCACGGATACCGAGGCCTATCGCGGTTACTTGCCATGCACCCGGATCAAGACCAACAGCACGGATGAATGGCTGCAAGCGATCCGCATGCACCTGGCCGATCCGGATGCCAGTTATCGCATGGGCGATGAATTGCGTGAGGTGGTGCTGCGCGATTACGTGTTGCGCGGCGATAACCTGCGCTACTGGGAATACGGCTGGCTGGCGGATTGATCGAGCCGCACATGACCTCCTGAAAAACAGGCGACTTTTACAGTCGCCTTTTTTTGCCTTTGAAAAGCCTGTTTGCATCAATCCCGATACATTTCTTTGCCGAGGCTCAAGCTTCGCCTTTGAGCTGTCGATACCCTTCTATTCGTTCATTCATCAGGCAGGGATCGCAGGCTTGAACGGTCTCTCTCTCTGCCGACAGAACCGCTTTCAACCACAACGCAAGGAAGACGTAAATGTCAGTAGTAAATGGAACGAGTGAAGCGGATGTACTTTCAGGCACCGACGGCAATGCCAGTGATCGCGAAATCATTGGCGGTGCCGGTAACGACTGGCTGTGGGGCGGCGATGGCGCCGATCATTTCGTCGGTGGCGAGGGTTACGATACCGTCAGCTACAGCAACAGCCTTGAGGGCGTGAGAGTCGAAGACTTCACCAATTACGGCGAGCTGACCGACGCTTATGGCGACACCTTCACCGGCATTGAAGCGATTCAGGGGTCGGGCTTCGATGACGTGATTTATCGTCATAAAGACTTTATGAGCATCGATGGCGCTGACGGCCATGACACCGTGAGTTATCGCAACGCTTTCGATCCGGTCAACATTTTGATCGGCGGCGGCGTCAACGCGGCGGGCGACACACTGATTAATGTGGAAGAGGTTATTGGTTCCACCGATGCCGATCACTTCACCGTGAACAGCAGTGGTGTGGTCGTCGCTGGCGGTGGCGGTGACGATGTTTACACAATCAATAGCACCGGCGTGACCATCGAGGAAATCGAAGGCTACATGGGCGGTACCGATCACGTGTACACCAGCCTGTCCGAGTTGAGGTTGAGCGCATTCGTTGAGAACCTGACCTATACCGGGACCGCTGACTTCATCGGCTACGGCAATGACGAGAACAACACCATCATCGCTGGGGCCGGTAATGATGTGCTGTTGGGCGGTGCAGGTGCCGACAACTTTGAGGGTGGCGCCGGTATCGACATCGTCAGCTACGACGACAGTACCGAAGGCTTGAGCGCTTCGCTGAAGTGGGGCGTGCAGAGTGGTATTGCGTTCCACGACGTTTACATCGATATCGAAGGCCTGCGCGGCAGCCAGTTCAATGACGTTCTGGAAGGCGATTGGGGCGATAACATGCTTGAGGGCGGCGCGGGCGACGATCAGATTCAGGGCGGCGATGGCAACGACCACATCTATGGTGGCCTGGCCTCCGGTCTCGATGTCGGAGGTCAGTCCGATAGTCTGTCGGGCGGTGCTGGTGATGACGTTATCGTTGGCGCGGCCAATGATCTGTTCACCTGGGCCAGTGGTGACGATGGCAATGACATCATCACCCTGGGCCGAGGGTTTGCTTTCGGTGGCGAGGGTAATGACATTCTGACCGCCACCGGCAGTGACTACATGCTGCAGGGCGATGGGGGGAATGATGTGTTGATTCTTAACCTTGCCGGTCAGTCGAATGCCGGCGGCCGTGCGTATGGCGGGCAGGGCGATGACACCTACGTGGTCAACACCACCGGGCTGGTGACCATCAAGGATGAGGGGCTGGATATCAGCGACACACTGATCCTGAACACGATCGCCAACGCCAGCCAATTAAGTGTGACCCGTATCGGCAACGATGCTTTTCTGCACAGTGCCAACGACGGTAGCAGTGGTGTGCCGGACAACGGTGTGAAACTGGCGGATTGGTATGCCGGGTTCAATACGATCGAGCACATTCAGACCGCCGATGGTCAGGCCTTTGAGCTGCCGGTGAGTGGTGATGCGTTTGCTATGTTTGGGTAATTGTTCGATCTGTTGATCTGGCTTGTGGAAGGGGATGAATCTTTGGGTTCATCCCTTTTTTTGTCTGGGGCTTGGCGGCCTTTGGGCCGACCAGGCTCTTGGGGTTTTGGGTGTGTATCCGTTGCTGCGGGTGTTGCTGATTATGGTTCCGCCCTTACGGCGGGTCACTTTTTCCTGGCGCCGAAAAAGTAACCCAAAAGGCTTGCTCCTACGTACGGCCCGCTCGCTGGGGCTCGGGGTTCCTTCGCTCCGGGATCCATCCGCTCAGCCTTCCGACGTCGCTCGTGGATCAAGATCAAGAGCGGCAGCCGAGCTAACGCTCATCCTGTTGAGTGGTGAGGAGCGGGGCGTGGTTGGCTTTGGATTTGTGGTGGGTTTTCCCCTTGCTCCAGAGGGAGCCGATTTCGGGCTTTTCAAAACCTGAGTTCGACTCGGCATTGCACGTCGGCGTACTTCTTCCAAGCACCTCAATCAGTCCCCTCTCCCTTTGGGAGAGGGTTAGGGTGAGGGGCTTGTGGAGCTGGCGCGTTTCCTGCAAGTCCCCTGTAAATCGCCATAAAACGAGCGCTCGCGGTCACTTCAGCGGCGCCTGGAACGGCAAAAGGTTTAGCCAGACGGCCCGCAACGCTCAACAAAGCCATGCGCAGCCCGGTGAAGAACAAGAGGGGAGACGATGAAGGCAGTTATTTTGGCGGGTGGCCTCGGCACGCGCATCAGTGAAGAGTCGCACCTCAAGCCCAAGCCAATGATCGAGATCGGCGGCAAGCCAATTCTCTGGCACATCATGAAGCAGTATTCCGCCCACGGAATTCACGACTTCGTGATCTGCCTTGGCTACAAGGGCTATGCGATCAAGGACTTCTTCGCCAATTACTTCCTGCACACCTCCGACGTCACCTTCAACATGCGCGAAAACCGCATGGACGTGCACCAGAACTACAGCGAGCCGTGGAGTGTCACGCTCATCGACACCGGCGAAGAAACCATGACCGGTGGCCGTCTGTTGCGCGCCAGCCGTTACCTCAAGGATGAAGAGGCGTTCTGCTTCACCTATGGCGACGGCGTGTCCGATATCAACATTGCCCAACTCTTGGATTTCCACAAAGCCCACGGTCGTCTGGCGACCGTCACTGCCGTGCAGCCGCCGGGCCGCTACGGCGCGCTTGAGCGTCAGGGCGATCAAGTGCTGGGTTTCACCGAAAAACCTCGCGGTGACGGTGGCTGGATCAACGGTGGCTTCTTCGTGCTTTCGCCGAAAGTGCTGCCGTACATCGCCGATGACGCCACTACTTGGGAAGCCGAACCGCTGGCACGTCTGGCCGCAGACGAACAGTTGAAAGCCTTCGAACATGAAGGCTTCTGGCACCCGATGGACACCCTGCGCGACAAGAACCATCTCGAAGCGCTGTGGCAGAGCGGGGAGGCCCCATGGAAGCAATGGGCCTGAGTGCGGATTTCTGGCGCGGCAAACGCGTCCTCGTTACCGGACATACCGGTTTCAAGGGCAGTTGGCTGACCCTGTGGCTGCAAAGCCTCGGCGCGCAAGTCAGCGGTTTCTCCCTCGATCCGTCGACCGAGCCGAGCCTGTTCGAACTGGCGCGCGTGCACGAAGGCATCAACGATCAGCGCGGTGATCTGCGGGATCTCGGTGCCTTGCTGGAAATCATCGCCGACACCGAGCCGGAGATCGTTCTGCACCTGGCGGCTCAGCCATTGGTGCGTGAAGGCTATCGCGATCCACTCGGCACTTACTCCAGCAACGTCATGGGTACGTTGAACCTGCTTGAAGCGATTCGTCAGGTCGGCTGCGTGCGCGCCTGTGTGCTGGTGACCACCGACAAGGTCTACGCCAACAAGGAATGGCTGTGGCCGTACCGCGAGGACGAAGCCCTCGGTGGTCATGATCCTTACAGCAGCAGCAAGGCCTGCTGCGAACTGCTCGCACAATCTTATGCCGCGTCATTTTTCCCGGCCGACAAGTACGCCGAGCATGGTCTGGCCCTGGCCACCGCACGTGCCGGCAACGTCTTGGGCGGCGGTGATTTTGCCCCGGAGCGCCTGATTCCTGACGTGCTCAAAGCGTGGAGCGCCGACGAGCCGGTGACCCTGCGCTACCCGCAAGCCGTGCGCCCATGGCAGCACGCGCTGGAACCGCTGGCCGGTTACCTGCAACTGGCCGCCGGCCTCTACGAGCAAGGCCCGGAATACGCCGGGGCGTGGAACTTCGGCCCGGGTGAAGCGGACATGTGCAGCGTCGGCGAAGTGGTCGAACTGCTCGCCAGCCGCTGGCCGCAGGCGCGTGGTCTGCGCATTGAGAAAAGCGAATTGCACGAAGCCGGCCTGCTGCGTCTGGACAGCAGCCGCGCACGGCAGGTGCTGGGCTGGCAACCACGCTGGACCTTGCAGGCCTGCCTGACCCAGACCCTCGACTGGCATCTGGCGTGGCAGAACGGCGATGACATGCGCAACGTCACCCTCGGTCAACTGAACCTGTACCGAGGCGCGCTGTGAGCGAATTCTCCCTGAAGGCGTTGCCGCTGGCCGGGTTGTTCAGCGTCCAGCACAAACGCTTCGAAGACCAGCGCGGGCACTTCGCCCGGTTGTTTTGCGAAGGCAGCCTGAGTGCGTTCGGCAGTGAATTTCATATCCGCCAGATCAACCATTCCTGCACCCGCGAGAAGGGCAGTGTGCGCGGTCTGCATTATCAGAACGCCAACGCCCCGGAAGCCAAACTGATCACTTGCCTGCGCGGTGAAGTGTGGGACGTGGCGGTGGATCTGCGTCCTGACTCCAAAACTTTTCTGCACTGGCACGCCGAGCACCTGAAGGCCGGTGACGGTTGCAGTCTGTTGATTCCTGCTGGTTTCGCCCACGGTTTCCAGACGCTGACCGAGGACGCCGAACTGCTTTACCTGCACAGCGCCGATTACGCGCCGGAGCATGAGGGTGGTCTGTCGGTGAATGATCCACGGCTGGCGATTGCCTGGCCGTTGCCTGTCAATAATTTGTCAGCGCGTGATTCCAGCCATCCCGCGCTTGATCAACACTTTGCTGGAGTGCGTCTATGAACTGCCGTGGGTGCGCCGCACCGCTGAGCCTGCCGCTGATTGACCTCGGCACCTCCCCACCGTCCAACGCCTATGTGCACGCCGATCGCCTGGAGCAGGCCGAGCAGTGGGTGCCGTTGAAGGTCGCCGTGTGTCAGCAATGCTGGTTGGTGCAGACCGAGGACTACACCAGCGCTGACAGCCTGTTCGACGCCGAGTACGCCTACTTCAGTTCGTTCTCCAGCACCTGGCTGGCCCATGCCGAGCGCTATGTCGCCGAGATGGTCGAGCGCTTTGGCCTGACCGCCGACAGCCGTGTGGTTGAAGTCGCCGCTAACGACGGATACCTGCTGCAATACGTCGCCGCTCGCGGCATTGCCTGCCTGGGCGTTGAGCCGACGCGCAGCACTGCACAAGCCGCACGCGAAAAAGGCCTGGAGATTCGTGAGCTGTTCTTCGGCCGCGACACTGCTGCGCAATTGAAAAGCGAAGGCTGGGGCGCTGACTTGATGGCGGCCAACAACGTGCTCGCCCATGTGCCGGACATCAACGATTTCCTCGGCGGGTTCGCCACGCTGCTCAAGCCGAACGGCGTCGCCACCTTCGAATTCCCGCAACTGCTGACACTGATGGCCGGCGCGCAGTTCGACACGCTGTATCACGAACACTATTCGTACCTGTCGCTGACTGCCGTGCAGACCCTGTGCGAGCGCAATGGTCTGGAAGTGTTCGACGTCAGCCAACTGACTACCCATGGCGGATCGCTGCGGGTATTCGTCCAGCGCAAGGACGGCGAGCGCCGTGCGGTACAAGCGGCGGTGCAACAGCAGCTGCAGGCCGAGCTGGAGGCCGGGGTGAAAACCGCCGAGTACTACGCCAGCCTCACGCCCGCCGCTGAACGCATCAAGCATGAACTGCTGCGCTTTCTGTTGCAGGCCAAGGCTGACGGCAAGCGGGTAGTCGGCTACGGCGCGGCCGCCAAGGGCAACACCTTGCTCAACTACGCCGGAGTCAAACCCGACCTGCTGGCCTGGGTCGCCGATGCCAACCCGCACAAGCAGGGCAAATTCCTGCCGGGCAGTCGCATTCCGATCGTTGCGCCCGCGCAGATCGACATCGAAAAACCGGACTACGTGCTGGTGCTGCCGTGGAACCTGCTGCACGAAGTCAGTCAGCAACTGGCGCAAGTGCGTCAGTGGGACGGCCACTTCGTGATCGCCGTGCCTGAGTTGAAAGTGCTGTGAAGGTACTCGTTACCGGCGCGACCGGTTTTGTCGGCCGCCATCTGGTTGCGGCGTTGCTGGCCCGTGGCTGCGAGATCCGCGCCGTGGCGCGCAACGCAGAAACCGCGCAAGGCATGCCGTGGATCAACGACGTCGAGTTCATCAGCGCAGATATCCACGCACCTGATCTGGATGTCGCAGCACTGGTAAAAGGCATCGATGCGCTGGCGCATCTGGCCTGGCCAGGCCTGCCGAACTATCGGGCGCTGTTCCATTTCGAGCACAACCTGATGGCCGATTACCGCTTTATCAAAAGCGCGGTCGAGGCAGGCGTGAAGCAGGTGCTCGTCACCGGCACCTGCTTCGAATACGGCATGCAAAGCGGCCCACTCAGCGAAAGCACCGCGCCGCAGCCGAGCAATCCTTACGGCCTGGCCAAGCACACGCTGCACCTGTTTTTGCAAAATCTGCAGCAGGAGCATCCGTTTACTTTGCAGTGGACGCGCCTGTTCTATCTGCATGGCGAAGGGCAAAACCCCAACAGTCTGTTGGCCGCGTTGGACCGGGCGATCAATGTCGGTGAAGCGTCGTTCAACATGTCCGCCGGTGAGCAGTTACGCGATTTTCTGCCGATTGAACGCGCTGCCGGTTACCTCGCCGCGATCCTGCAAAAAACCGACTTCAACGGCGTGATCAATTGCGCCAGCGGCCAACCGGTGTCCGTACGTGCGTTGGTCGAACAACGCCTGCGCGAACGCGGCGCAGCGCTGCATCTGAACCTCGGCCACTACCCGTATCCGACCCACGAACCGCTGGCGTTCTGGGCGGTGACCGAGCGCTTGCAACAGTTATTGGGAGAGCCGCAATGAGGCACGAGTTGTACCGGGTCACCGACCTGCCGGTGCTGCAGAACCGCACCTTTGCCGATCCCGCGTCGGCGCAGGCCTCGGCCAGTGCTGACATGCTGTTGGTGCAGGACGAGCGCAGCGGTCTGATCTTCAATGCGGCGTTCGACGCCGACAAGCTCAGCTACGACGCCGATTACCAGAACGAGCAGGCGCATTCCGGCCAGTTCCAGAAGCACTTGAGTGACGTCGAAGGCATCATTGCCAAGCACTTCAAGGGCCAGGAGTTGATCGAAGTCGGCTGCGGCAAAGGCTATTTCCTGGAATTGCTCAAGGGCCTCGGCTATTCGATCACCGGCATTGATCCGGCGTACGAAGGCGAGAATGCCGACGTGATCAAGGCACCATTCACTCGGGGCCTGGGTCTGGCGGCGGACGCCATCGTCCTGCGCCATGTGCTGGAGCACATTCAGGATCCGGTCAGCTTCCTCGCAGAAATGGCCAACGCCAATCAGGGCGGGCAGATCTACATCGAAGTGCCGTGCTTTGACTGGATCCTCGAGCACAAAGCCTGGTTCGACCTGTTCTACGAACACGTCAATTATTTCCGTCTCGATGACCTGCGCCGGATGTTCGGCACCGTGCACGAGGCCGGTCACCTGTTCGGTGGCCAATACCTGTACATCGTCGCCGATCTGTCGACCTTGCGCCTGACTCCGGAGCAACCGGTGCCGCGCCTGAGCCTGCCTGACGGTTTCACCGCCAGCCTCGATCGTGCCGTGCAGATTATTCAGTCCGCCCCCGAACAGGGTTCGGCGATCTGGGGCGCCTCGTCCAAAGGCGTGATTTATTCGCTGTTCCTGCAACGTGCCGGTGTGGCGGTGGACCGTGTGGTGGATATCAACCCGGCCAAGCAGGGGCGTTATCTGCCGTTGAGCGGCGCGCGGGTGTCCTCGCCGCAAGAAGCGATGGATGCGCTGCCGGAAGGCGCCAACCTGTTTGTGATGAATTCCAATTACCTCGAAGAGATCAAGCGGATGACCGGTGGACGCTACGTCTATCACGCCGTCGACAGCGCTTCGTTTCAGTGACCCTTGAGATTATTAAAATGACCGACAACAGCATTAACCAAGCTTTCGAAGCCGAGTGCCGGGAACAGATCGCCCAGCAGGGTGACGACCAGAAACTGACGGGCCTGGCCCGCGATTTCTTCAACGAATCGGCCAAACACAAATACAGCTACCACTTCTCGTGGATGGGCCGTCCGATCATCCAGCTGCCACAAGACATGATGGCCATGCAGGAGATCATCTGGCAGGTCAAACCGGATCTGGTCATCGAGTGCGGCATCGCCCACGGCGGCTCGATCATCTACTACGCCTCGTTGCTGGAGCTGCAGGGCCACGGCGAAGTGCTGGGCATCGACCTCGACATTCGCCCGCACAACCGCGAAGCGATCGAAAGCCACCCGATGGCCAAGCGCATCAAGATGATCGAAGGCTCGAGCATCGACGCGGGCATTGCCGCCCAGGTGCAGGCGGCAGCCAAAGGCAAGAAGGTCATTCTGGTTCTCGACTCCAACCACACCCACGATCACGTGCTGGAAGAGCTGCGTCTGTACGCACCGCTGGTGTCGGTCGACAGCTACTGCGTGGTCATGGACACCGTGGTTGAAGACATGCCGGCCGATTTCTTCCCGGATCGTCCATGGGGCCCGGGCGACAACCCGAAAACCGCCGTGTGGAAATACCTCGAAGAAAACCAGGATTTCGAGATCGACCAGCAGTTGCAGAACAAGCTGTTGATCACCGTGGCGCCGGACGGCTATCTGCGTCGCGTCCGTTAATTCGCAACATCACCAAGCGTTGTTTCGGCGAGTCGCCGGTTGTGGAGAGAAGTTATGCAAGGCAAGTACAGTTCTGAACTGGCGCTACCGCTCGAAGAGCTATTGACCGTCGTCCTGATTACTCACAATCGGCCGGCGTTTTTGCGCCGGGCGGTCAAGTATTACAGCAGCTTGCCCTGCAGAATCATGGTGCTCGATTCGACACTCGAACGACCTGAAGGCGACTTTGACGCCGTCGATTACCACCATGTGCCGCAGTTCGCGTACTGGGGCATGCAGGCCAAACTGGCGTATGGCGTGGAGAAACTGACCACGCCATACATGGTGCTGGCAGCCGACGACGATTTCATCCTGCATGATTCGCTGGCAGAGTCCGTCGGTTTCCTGCATGCCAACCCTGATTACGGGATGTGCCACGGCTATTGCCTGATGTACCTGTCACTGGCTCATGGCGTGAACTACTATCGTCGCGACAAGAAAGTCCAGGAAGACTATGCGTCGGAGCGGGCGCAGGAGCGCGTCCTCGATTACATGAACCAGTACATCCCGCCGTTCTACGCGGTGACCCGTACTGATCTGATGAAAACCTGGCACTCGGCGTTGCCGCCGGGGACCAATTTCCAGTGGCAGGAAATCGGCCACGTCTACTTCCTGCTGGCCAGTGCCAAGGCCCGCATCCTGCCGATTCCGTACGTCGTGCGCGAGATCAACTACGGTGTCTCCGAGCACAATACCGATGTGTATCACTCGCTGACCTACGTCGACGCCAAATCGGTCGCCGAACGAGAGGCGTTTGCCGATTTCCTCGTCTCGCTGCCTACCGCTATCGAAGGGCTGGATGCCGGGCAGGCCAAGGCCTTTGCCCTGGAGAGTTTCGAGGCGATGGCTGACAGCCTGAAGTCCGGGCGGGCGCTGACCGCCGAGCTGATTTTCGAATCGACCTGGAACCAGGAACTGAAGGCGCCGGACCGTCGTTTTGGCCCGCTGCAGTACGTCGAGATGCCGTTCTACAACCAGGCATTCTTCGATCGTCTGGAACAGTTCGAATTCATGTTGCACACCCTGCCGGCCGGCCGTCTCCAGCTGGAAGGGCTGGAAGGTGTGTGGACGCGTCAGGCGCACCTGCTGCAGGCGCGCAACAACGATACGCCGGAAAGTGTGGTTGACCGCTTGTGGCAGGCCCATGACCTCAATGCGTTCAACCAGACCGTGGTCAAACGCCTGGCGGCGCAACTGGACATCCTCGGCGACGACAATGCCGCGCAAGCCATGCACGAGTGGATCGCCCGCCTCGAAGCGCTGACGGTCGAAGATCATCAGCCGGTCTTCGATAAGATGAAATCCGGTCGCCTGTTGCAGTGGCTGGCGGCTCGCGCGCCGGCGATCGAACAACTTGAGTCGATCGGCCAACATCTGGCGACTGAAGGCGGTGGCCCGCAATTCGGCATTTTCCTGCTCGATCTGGACAACGACATCGACAAGTTGCAGGTGTCGCTCGACAGCCTGCTGGAAGGTCACTGCAAAGCGTTCAGGATTGTCGTGTTCACTACCGGCGAAGCGCCGGCGGCGACGACCGCGCAAAACACCCTGCACTTTGTCCGTGTCACCCAAAGCAACTTTGTCGACAAGCTCAACCAGAGCGCTCAGCAGTCGCCAAGCGATTGGTTGCTGCTGGGTGAGGCGGGCGATCAATTCACCGCCAGCGGCCTGTTGCGCGCCAGCCTGGAGCTGATGTCTGCCGAAGGTGTGCGTGCGGTGGCCACCGATGAAATCCAGCGCAAGGACAATGGTGCGCTGGTTGACGTGTTCCGTCCCGGTTTCAATCTGGACCTGCTGCAAAGCGTGCCGGCACTGATGGCCCGCCACTGGTTGATCCGCCGCGAAGTGTTGCTTGAAGTTGGCGGATATCAGGCTGACTTCAGCAAAGCGCTGGAATTCGACCTGCTGTTGCGCATCATCGAGCAGGGTGGCCTCGACGGTCTGGCGCATCTCGACGAGCCGTTGCTGATCACGCAGGCAGCGGAACTTGAAGAAAACGCCCACGAACGTCAGGCGTTGCTGCGTCATCTGGGCAATCGCGGCTACAAGGCCAAGGTCACGTCGACGGCGCCGGGCACCTGGCAAATCGATTACCGTCACACCGAGCAACCACTGGTATCGATCATTCTGCCGGTCATCGATGATCTGCCGATGCTGCGTCGCTGCCTGGAAGGCGTGCTGCTCAGAACCCGTTACAGCCGTTATGAAGTATTGCTGGCGGCAAACGCCCATCAGTCGGCAGCGGTCAACGACTGGCTGGGCACCCTGCGCCACGCCAAGGTCAATGTGCTGCGTGCCGATCAACCACTGAGCGAGGTTGCGTTGTACAACGCCGCCAGCGAGCAGGCTCAGGGCGAGTACCTGGTGCTGTTGGCCGCAGACAGTGAAATCGTCAACCCGAACTGGATCGACTCGCTGCTCAACCACGCCCAGCGTCCGGAAGTGGGCATCGTCGGTGCGAAATTGGTCGACCGTGACGGCAAGGTGGCCCAGGCCGGTTTGATTCTTGGCCTGAACGACGGCGTGGGTTCGGCCTTCATCGGCGAAAGTCACGCAGCAGCCGGGTACATGCATCGCTTGGCCGTCGAGCAGAATTACTCGGCCGTGTCGAAGGTCTGCCTGATGGTGCGCAAAGAGCTGTTCAACGCCCTTGGCGGGCTGGATGAAGTGACGTTCGTCGAGGCTTATGCCGATGTCGATCTGTGCCTCAAGGCGAGTCAGGCCGGTTACCTCACCGTGTGGACGCCGTTGGTGCAGGTGCTGCATACCGGCGAGTTGCCGCAGGCGCCAGAAGCATTGGCGGCGCTGCGGGAGAAATGGAGCGGCGTCTTCGCGCAGGATCCGGCTTACAACGCCAACCTGGCGCTGAGCGGCAAAGGTTTCACCCTCGGTGACAATGCCTCGATCAACTGGGCACAGTTGCTCGCTTAAGCGCGCCG
Organism: Pseudomonas sp. rhizo66; assembly: GCF_031931925.1. Classification (NCBI taxonomy): domain Bacteria; kingdom Pseudomonadati; phylum Pseudomonadota; class Gammaproteobacteria; order Pseudomonadales; family Pseudomonadaceae; genus Pseudomonas; species Pseudomonas sp. rhizo66. The sequence continues at coordinate 85,769 of NZ_JAUJWZ010000019.1, read as the reverse complement.
GACAGGAATCAGCCTATGTTCAACGGTAAATCGATTTTCATCTCTGGCGGCACCGGCTCGTTCGGGCGCAAATTCATCGCCCGTCTGCTGGAGCAATATCAGCCCAAGCGCGTGGTGGTGTTCTCCCGCGATGAGCTGAAGCAGTACGAAATGCAGCAGACGTTCAACGCGCCGTGCATGCGTTATTTCATCGGTGACGTGCGTGATGCTGACCGTCTGCGTCAGGCCATGCGCGGCATCGACTACGTGGTGCATGCCGCCGCGTTGAAGCAAGTGCCGGCGGCGGAATACAACCCGACCGAATGCATTCGCACCAACGTCAATGGCGCTGAGAACATCATTGCTGCCGCCATCGATAATGGTGTGAAAAAGGTTGTGGCGCTGTCGACCGATAAAGCCGCCAGCCCGATCAACCTGTACGGCGCGACCAAGTTGCTCTCGGACAAATTGTTCGTCGCCGCCAACAATATTGCCGGCGAGCAGGAAACCCGTTTTGCCGTGGTGCGCTACGGCAATGTGGCGGGTTCGCGCGGTTCGGTGGTGCCGTTCTTCAGCAAGCTGATCGCCGATGGCGCACAGGAACTGCCGATCACCGACGAACGCATGACGCGGTTCTGGATCACCCTCGACCACGGCGTGCAGTTCGTCCTCGACAGCTTCGCGCGGATGCATGGCGGTGAAGTGTTCGTGCCGAAGATTCCATCGATCCGCATTGTCGATCTGGCGCGCGGCATGGCTGCACAGCTGCCGCACAAGAATGTCGGCATTCGTCCCGGCGAGAAGCTCCATGAATTGATGGTGCCGCTGGACGATGCGCGGATGACCCTCGAGTTCGAAGACCACTACACCATCCAGCCGTCGATTCGCTTTACCAGCGTCGATGTCGATTTTGCCGTCGACAGACTTGGCGAGCAGGGGCGTGCCGTGAGCGAGGATTTCGAGTATCGCTCCGACACCAATCCGCATTTCCTCTCGGTCGGGCAGATCGCTGATCTGCACGCGAAGCTCTCGGTATGATCCCCTACGGTCGGCAAAGCCTCGATCAGGCAGACATCGATGCCGTCGTCCAAGTGCTGCAGTCGGACTGGCTGACCCAAGGGCCGAGCATCGAGCGTTTCGAGCAGGCGATGGCCGAGCGTTGCCAGGCCGACTTCGCCGTCGCGGTGTGCAACGCCACCGCGGCGCTGCACATTGCCTGCCTGGCCGCAGGCCTGGGGCCGGGCGATCGGTTGTGGACGACGCCGAACACCTTTCTTGCCTCGGCCAACTGTGGACGCTATTGCGGTGCCGACGTTGATTTCGTCGACATCGACCCGCTGACCTGGAACCTTGATGCGTTCGCCCTCGAAGCGAAACTCGATCAGGCCGAGCAGGACGGCACTTTGCCAAAAGTGCTGGTGGCGGTGGCGTTCTCCGGGCAGAGCTGCGACATGCGCAAGATTGCCGAACTGGCCGAGCGCTACAACTTCACGGTGATCGAAGATGCGTCTCATGCGGTCGGTGCGTCCTATGCGGGACGCCCGGTCGGCTGCGGTCAATTCGCGGCGATGACGGTGTTCAGTTTTCACCCGGTGAAGATCATCACCAGCGCCGAGGGCGGCATGGTGTTGACCAATCGTCCGGAGCTGGCCGAACGCCTGCAACGCCTGCGCTGCCACGGCATGACCCGCGATCCGCAGCAGATGAGCGAGCCGAGCCACGGCCCGTGGTACTACCAACAGATCGAGCTGGGGTTCAATTACCGCATCACCGATCTGCAAGCCGCGCTGGGTCTGTCGCAACTGAGCAAACTCGACGAGTTCATCGCCCGGCGCCGCGAACTGGCGGCCCGTTACGATCGCCTGTTGACTTACTTGCCGGTGACGTTGCCCAGCCCTCAGCCGGAGGCGGAGTCGGCTTGGCATCTGTATGTGATTCGGCTGCAGACAGACCGCATCAGTCACAGCCACCGTCAGGTGTTTGAAGGCTTGCGTGCTGCCGGTGTTGGCGTGAATCTGCACTACATTCCTGTGCACCTGCAGCCGTACTATCGTGACCTGGGTTTCGCCGAGGGTGACTTCCCTGAAGCCGAGCGTTATTACGCCGAGGCGATCAGCCTGCCGCTGTTTCCGCTGTTGAGCGATGAACAACAGGATTACGTGGTCGAGCAATTGCGTCGGCTGACCGAATAATTGCCACCGAGGCAATGGATGAGTAGCTGCAATGCGGAATTTGAGTGAGCAGGAAAAGTTCTGGCAGGGCGACTTCGGTAACCAGTACGTTGCGCGCAATGTCGGGCAACCGCTGGTGGCGGCGAATCTGGCGTTGTTTGCCAAAGCGCTGAGCCGGGCAGCAGGCATCGAGAGCCTGGTCGAACTGGGCACCAACGCCGGCAACAATTTGCAGGCGTTGCATCAACTGCTGCCGCGTTGTGAGCTGTTCGGCGTCGAGATCAATGAAAGCGCTTGTGCTCAGGCACGGGCGTTGGACATTGCACAGATCTGGCAAGGCTCGCTGTTCGATTTCCCGCGCGAGCGTCGCTATGACCTGACGTTGATCAAAGGCGTGCTGATTCACTTGGCCCCCGAGCTGTTGCCGACGGCTTATGCGCAGTTGTATGAGTTGAGCCAGCGCTACATCCTGATTGCCGAGTATTACAATCCGGCACCGGTGGAGGTGTCCTATCGTGGCAACAGCGGCAAGCTGTTCAAACGTGATTTCGCCGGTGAGATGCTCGATCGCTTTGCCGATCTGCATCTGCTGGATTATGGTTTCGTCTATCACCGCGATCCGCAATTTCCGGCGGACGACATCACCTGGTTCCTGCTGGAAAAGCGCCCTTGAGCAACGTCGCAATCATCCCGGCCCGAGGCGGTAGCAAACGCATTCCGCGCAAGAATCTGTCGCCGTTCGACGGCGTGCCGATGATTGTCCGTTCGATCCGCACTGCGCTCGAATCAGGCCTGTTCGACCAGGTGGTGGTCAGCACTGATGATGCCGAGATTGCTGAGGTGGCGCGAGCGCACGGTGCGCAGGTGCCATTCATGCGCCCGGCGGCGCTGGCCGATGATTTCACCGGCACTGCTGCGGTTATCGTGCATGCGCTGGAGCAACTGCCATCCTTCGATTTCGCTTGCTGCATTTACGCTACGGCACCGCTGTTGCAGGTGCGTTATCTACGTGAAGGCATGGAGTTGCTGGAACGGCATGCAGACAAGTCGTTTGCGTTCTCCGTTTGCGATTTCGGCTTTCCGGTGCAACGGGCATTGACGCTGGACGAGCAGGGCGCCTTGCGCGCGTTGTATCCCGAGTTCCGCAACACCCGCTCGCAGGATTTGCCCGAAGCCTTTCAGGATGCCGGTCAGTTCTATTGGGGCCGTCGTGAGGCCTGGCTGCGCGGCGAGGTGCTTTATTCGCCAGCCAGTCTGCCGGTGATTCTGCCTCGGCATCTGGTCCAGGACATCGACACGCCACAAGACTGGAAACGCGCCGAATACCTTTACGCCGCGCTCAAGGCTGGCGGAGAACTGCAATGAGAGTGCTGATTCGCGCCGACGCCTCGCCGACCATCGGCAGTGGTCACATTGCCCGTTGTCTGACGCTGGCGCGGGTGCTGCGTGCGCAAGGTAGCCATGTCGCGTTCGCCTGCCGACGCCTGCCAGGGCATCGCCTCGATGCGCTGGATGCCGAAGGCTTCGAAACCTTCGCGCTGCCTGATCGATACGTCGATGAAGATCCGCAGCAAGCCATTGAGTCGATGTTGCCGTGGCAAGCTGACATCGAAGCGCTGGGCCTGCTGCTCGAAGGCGAGGCCGAATACGACTGGATCATCGTCGACCACTACGGCCTCGATCATCACTGGCAGAGCGCTGCACGGCGCTGGGCGCGTCGAATTGCAGCGGTGGATGATCTGGCCACCCGGCATTACCGCGTTGATCTGCTGCTCAATCAGAATCTGTCCGGTCTCAGCGAAAACTACGCACCATTGCTGCCCGAGGGCTGCCGCACGTTGCTGGGTCCGCGTTATGCGATGTTGCGCGAAGAATTCAATGGCCCGGCCATTGCGATCAAAGCCACGGCGCACCGGGTATTGGTGAATTTCGGCGGCTTCGACGCGGCCATGCAAACCCATCACGCGATGCTTGCTCTGGCGGATTTCACCGAGCTGCAAGTGGATTTTGTCGCCGGTGCCGACAACCCGGCGTGGGCGCAGATGCAAGCCTTGGCCGAGACGCGCCCCCATTGGCGCCTGCACAGTTTTGTCAGTGATTTCCACCAGCGCATGACCGAGGCCGATCTGTTTATCGGCGCCGGTGGCGGCACCAGTTGGGAGCGCGCAGCGATGGGGCTGCCGACGATCTGCATCGCCGTGTCGAACAATCAGCAGGCCAACGGCGAAGTCATGGCCGCAGCGGGAGCGCATGTGTTCATGGGCGCCCGTGAGCAGGTCAGTGTCGAACAGTTGCGCGACGCTATCGGCTTCGTCGCCGGCAATTATTATTTGCGCCAGAGCCTGGCGGAACGCTCGCGGCAATTGGTCGACGGGCGCGGCGCATTGCGCGTGGCCGCTGCGTTGTCCGGCGCAGTGCTGACTATCCGGCCCGCCACGCAGGAGGATGCGCAACTGTTGTTCGATGGCCGCAATGCCGAGACGGTACGCCGCTGGTCGCTGACAAACGCGGAAATTGACTGGGTGCAGCACGTCAATTGGCTGACTGCCAGTTTGCGCAACCCGCAGCGTTTGCTGCTGATCGCCGAGGCCGACGACGGCCCGGTCGGTGTTCTGCGTTACGACCTGCGCGGGTTTGCTGCCGAAGTGTCGATCTACCTGCTTGAGGGCCGTTTCGGGCTGGGTTGGGGCCGGTCGTTGCTGGCGCGCGGCGAAGCATTCGTCTCTCGTCACTGGCCGCAAGTGACCGCCATTACCGCTCAGGTATTGCCGGGCAATCGTGCCTCGTTGAATGTGTTTCGTGACGCCGGCTTCACTCAGAGTGCCTGTACGTTCACCCGTGTTTTGAAGGATCACCCTCATGACTAGTTTCAAGATCGGCAACCGCTTGATCGGTGCCGATGCGCCGCCCTTCATCATCGCCGAGATGAGCGGCAACCATAACCAGTCGCTGGACGTGGCCCTGCAAATCGTCGAAGCGGCGGCCAAGGCCGGCGCGCATGCCTTGAAGCTGCAAACCTACACCGCCGAGACCATGACCCTGGATCTGGCTGAAGGCGAATTCTTCATCAAGGATCCGGGTAGTCTGTGGGCGGGCACTTCGCTCTACGACTTGTATGAAAAAGCCCACACGCCTTGGGAATGGCACGCGCCGATTTTTGCCCGGGCCAAAGAGTTGGGCCTGCTCGCGTTCTCCACGCCGTTCGATGACAGCGCTGTCGACTTTCTCGAAAGCCTTGACGTGCCGGCGTACAAGATCGCCAGTTTCGAGAACACTGACTTGCCGTTGATTCGCCGCGTGGCCGCCACCGGCAAACCACTGATCATCTCCACGGGCATGGCCAGCATCGCCGAGCTGGATGAAACCGTGCGCGCCGCGCGCGAAGCCGGCTGCAAGGATCTGGTCTTGCTCAAATGCACCAGCACCTACCCGGCGACACCGCTCAACAGCAACGTGCGCACGATTCCTCACCTGCGTGAGTTGTTTGGTTGTGAGGTGGGGCTGTCGGATCACTCGATGGGTGTCGGCGTGTCGGTGGCGGCGGTGGCGCTGGGAGCAACGGTGGTGGAGAAGCACTTCACCCTCGACCGTTCAGCGGGTGGCGTCGATGCCAGTTTTTCCCTGGAGCCGGCAGAAATGGCCAGCCTGGTGGTGGAAACCGAGCGCGCCTGGCAAGCCATGGGCCAGGTGCATTACGGCGTTACCGAGGCCGAGCGCAAGTCGCTGGTCTATCGCCGCTCGCTGTACGTCACGGCCGACATGGCCGCCGGTGACACCTTTAGCGGGGACAATCTGCGCGCGATTCGCCCCGGTCTCGGCTTGCCGCCCAAGCACACCGACGCCGTCCTCGGCCGCCGCGCGCGCGCGCCGATCAGGCGCGGCACGCCGCTGGACTGGTCGTTGGTCGAATAACCCGATCTGCACCGATTCGGCAAAATAGCGTGACCTGCGAGTCATAACGCGCATCTTCACTGTATTGTATTGATCGGGGAGATGGCGCCTGGCTCGTTTTCGATGCCAGTGATAGCCCTTTGCGCTCCCCGTGGCTGCCCGTTGTGGCGGCCGTTTTCTGTTTGTCGGCGCCCCTCGAAATCCTTGCGAGCGGTGGTCTTGGGCTGTTTTTTATTGGGAAGCCGTAATGATTGGCATAAAAAGCATTGCGAGCTACGTTCCTGTAGCCGGCGTGGACAATTACGCACAAGGTGCAAAATTCGAGAAGGATGAAGAATTCATCCTTGGCAAGATCGGTTCGGCGTTCCTGCCGCGCAAAGACGCTGAACAAGAAACCTCCGATCTGTGCGTGGAAGCGGCCAATGCGCTGTTTGCCAGCAACCCGGATCTGAAACGTGAATCGATCGACGCGTTGATCGTCGTCACCCAGAACGGTGACGAAGAAGGCTTGCCACACACCGCTGCGATCGTGCAGGACAAACTCGGTCTGCCAACCAACGTGGCCGCCTTCGACATTTCCCTGGGCTGCTCCGGTTACGTCTACGGCATTTACGCGATCAAGGGCTTCATGGAAGCCGCCGGCCTGAAGAACGGCCTGCTGATCACCGCTGATCCGTATTCGAAAATCGTCGATCCGGAAGACCGCAACACCACCATGCTGTTTGGCGATGCCGCTACCGCTACGTGGATGGGTGAAGATCCGACCTGGGCGCTGGGCAAGGCCAAGTTCGGTACCGACGGTTCCGGCGCACCGCATTTGAAAGTCACCGATGGCGTGTTCTTCATGAACGGTCGTCAGGTCTTCAACTTCGCCCTGCTCAAAGTCCCGGCGCACTTGCACGAACTGCTGGATGATTCAGGTCTCAAGGCTGACGACATCGATGCGTTCTGCATTCACCAGGGCAGTGCGGCAATTGTCGATGCCGTGGCGCGGCGCTTTGAAGGCGAGCCCGAGAAGTTCATCAAGGACATGGTCGAGACCGGCAATACCGTGTCGTCGAGCATTCCGTTGCTACTGGAAAAACACGTCATCGATTCCGATTGGCAGCGTATTGCGCTGAGCGGTTTTGGTGTCGGTCTGTCGTGGGGCTCGGCGATCATCTATCGCCCTTGAGCCAGAGCAAAAACGGCGGATACAAAAAAAGCGTTCAAGGTTAACCTTGAGCGCTATTTTTTTGCCTGAAACGGAGCGCGAGGCGCCATGAGCGAGTTTTTTCAAGCCAATGCCGAGGTGTTGCAACGGCGCTGGCCGGCGCTGTTCGAGCGACTGATAGCGGAAGACAGTGCGGCCGTCCCTGCTCAACTGGTTGAGGGGCTAGGCTCGACGCTGAGCATCAACGGCATTCAACTCACCAGTCGTCACGATCGCCTCCATGAAGCACAGATTCAGGCGACCAGTCTGCCCGACAAGGCGCAATTGCACGTCTATGGCACCGGCCTCGGCGATTTGCCCGCTGTGCTGCTTGAGCGCGCCGGGCTGCAACGCTTGTACGTGCACATCCTCAATGGCGCGCTGTTTGCGCTGGTGGTGCAACTGCTCGATCAGCGTCAGTGGCTGGAAGATCCGCGCGTTGAGTTGTTCTACGCCGGCGATCATCAAGATTTTTTCACGCCGTTTTTTGCGCTGCCCGCCGAGATGCTGCTGGCCGACGACTTCAATGCGAAGATCCGTGATCGGCTGGTCAATGAAGTCCATCTGGCGTTCAACAATCGCGAATTCGATGCGCAGTCGCCGTTCATTCAGCAGCGCTTGCAGGACTGCCTGCCGGTACTGCTCGGTGATGAAGATGTGGCGCAGTTGTTCGGTACCTGCACCGATCGCGAGATCTACGTGATCGGTACCGGGCCGACTCTGGAGGGGCACTTTGAGCGATTGGCAGCGCTTCGGACCCAGGTTCAGCGCCCGCTGCTCATCTGTGTCGACACGGCGTATCGGCCGTTGATCGAGCACGGGATCGTCCCGGATCTGGTGGTGACCATTGATCAGCGCATCAGCTTCCGTCATCTGCCGTCCGAGGCGTCCGACGGAATTGCGCTGGTGTATCTGCCCATGAGCGATCCCGAAGTTCTGCGGGCCTGGAAGGGCAAGCGCTATGGCGGTTACTCGGCCAGTCCGGTGTACGCCGGGTTGCGTGAACAGCATCCGCGCGCACTGCTGCACGTCGGCGGCAGCGTGATTCATCCGGCGGTGGATCTGGCGGTAAAAATGGGCGCGACCCGCATCACCCTGTTTGGCGCCGATTTCGCCTTCCCGATGAACAAGACTCACGCCGGCTGGAGCGATGGCGATCTGGGGCCGGGGGTTGATCAGGCGCGGCACTGGGTGCGCGACGGGCATGGGCAGCGGGTCAGTACCCAGCTCAACTTCCGTGGTTATCTGTGTGTGCTGGAGCGCTACATCGCTGCGCATCCGCACGTTGAGTTTTTCAACAGCAGCAGGGCAGGCGCGCTGATCGCCGGGACGCAATTCAATCAGGAGTTTGTGCAATGACGGCGATGAAAAAGTGCATCGGTGAATGCCGTCAGTGTGCAGGTCTGTTTCGGCTGGGGCGGGATGTCGAGGCAGCGCTGAGCATGGTCGATGTATTCGAAGGTGCCCAGCAGTTGCTGCTATCGGGGTCTGCGGATGTCCAGCAGAGGTGGGCGCAGGTGCTCTCGCAAATGTTCGATTGTCAGGAGCGCCATGACTGGTTGGGGCTGGCTGATTACATGGAATACGAATTGATCGGGTTGCTGGAAAGTGTACCGGCCTGAGCAGGCCGACAGCACTGGCCCGCAGGTTTGCGCCGCAGTCGGTTTTATGACGTCATTTTTTCGCGGCTGACGTACTGCTAAGTCATTGTTTTCTCGGGGGTGGCAGGGTGATGGCAAATTTTTTTCAAAAAGCCCTCAAGCAACCTGCAAACCCGACGATAACTATTACGAAGGTTCTCTAGGCCATACCCGGCGGTTGCCAGGGCCGGAAGCCGCAGTACCCAACCAACGAGGAATTCGTCATGGCTTTAACAGTAAACACCAACACCACGTCGTTGAACGTTCAGAAGAACCTGAACCGCGCTTCCGACGCTCTGTCGACTTCGATGCAGCGCCTGTCTTCCGGCCTGAAAATCAACAGCGCTAAAGACGACGCCGCTGGCCTGCAGATCTCGAACCGTATGTCCTCGCAGATCCGTGGTAACACCCAAGCCATCCAGAACGCCAACGACGGTATCTCCGTTGCCCAGACCGCTGAAGGCGCTCTGCAAGCTACTACCGACATTCTGCAGCGTATGCGTGAACTGGCTGTTAAAGCACGTAACGGTACCAACGGCACTGCTGACCAGACCGCTACCAACGCTGAATTCGCTCAGATGTCCGACGAGATCACTCGTATCTCGGCTTCGACCAACCTGAACGGCAAAAACCTGCTGGACGGTTCGGCTGGTACTGTGACCCTGCAAGTGGGCGCAAACACCGGTTCGGCTAACCACATCGACCTGGTACTGAGCTCCAAGTTCGACGCAGTAAGCCTGTCGGTAGGTAGCGGTACTCTGTCCCTGACCGGTGCTACCGTAACTGGCGCTTCGCAGAACATCGACAACGCGATCACCGCGATCGACGCTGCAATCGCTGCCATCGGTGCAACCCGCGCCAGCCTGGGTGCTTCGCAAAACCGTCTGACCAGCACCATCCAGAACTTGCAGAACATCACTGAAAACACCACTGCTGCACAAGGTCGCGTACAAGATACCGACTTCGCCGCAGAGACTGCTAACCTGACCAAGCAGCAAACCCTGCAACAGGCTTCGACCTCGGTTCTGGCTCAAGCCAACCAACTGCCTTCCGCTGTACTGAAGCTGCTTCAGTAATTTCGGATCGAGTTTGGGCGGGGGAGTGCGCTGGTCGCGCTCTCTCGCCTTTTTACGTTAAGAGGTGATGGGCATGGACATGAGCGTGAAGCTTAACGTGTCTTATCCGGCTCCCAAGCCAGTAACGCCGGTTGCTGACAAACCGTCAGACACGCCTAAAGTTGCCAAGACTGAAGCGCCGGTCGCTGCGAAGAGTCAGGATTCGGACGACGCCAAATTGAAATTGGCGGTGCAGGAGATCGAAAAGTTTGTCCAGTCGATCAAGCGCAATCTGGAGTTCTCGATCGATGAGCATTCCGGGAAGGTCATCGTCAAGGTGATCGCAAGCGAGACGGGTGAGGTCGTTCGACAGATTCCCTCCGCCGAAGCCTTGAAGCTGGCAGACAGTCTGGCCAATGCCAGTCACGTATTGTTCGACGCGAAAGTCTGATAGCTGGCATGAATAGTGTTTGTTCGTTCCCAAGACGCTGGTAACGGTCAAAAGAATGGCAACAATCTGAAGGGAGATGCACATGGCAAGTCCAATTCTACCGGGTTCCGGACTGGGTTCCGGTCTGGACATCGGCGCGATCGTCACCGCGCTGGTCAACGCCGACAAGTCTGCCAAGCAGACGCAGATCGATTCTGCGACCAAAACCAACACCCTGAAGATTTCCGGTGTCGGTTCGTTGAAGAGTGCGCTGACCGCATTCCAGACGGCGATGACCAACCTGAGCAGCAAGACCAATCCTGCGTTTGCCGGCTTCACGGCGACCTCGGGCAACACGGATATCCTCAGCGCCACGTCCGACAGCACGGCGGTTGCGGGAAAATACAACGTGGTGGTGAACAAGCTGGCCACGGGCTCGAAAATTGCCAGTGCCTCTTTCGCCGGCGGCGCCGCCAGTGCCATTCCGAGTGGTACCCTGAAAATCAGTCAGAATGGCACTGATTACAACGTAGACATTCCGGCCAATGCCACCTTGCAGACTACCCGTGACGCCATCAACAAGGCGCAGGGCAGCAACGGCATTTCCGCCAACATCGTGACCGACAGTTCCGGGTCTTCGCGCCTGGTGATCAGTTCGAGCAAGACCGGCGCAGGTTCTGACATGACCGTCAGCGGTATTGCCGGCCTGGAAATCGATGGTACTCAGCCGATGGGCAGCAGTCCGGCAGCAGGCGCTTCGGGCGCCGTCAACGGCGTTGCGCAAAACGCCGAGCTGACCATCGACGGCCTGACAGTGACCAGCAAGAGCAACACGGTGAGCGGCGCAATCAGCGGTCTGACGCTGAATCTCACGTCGGTCACGCCAACCAATGGCGCACCTACTGTTGTCAGCGTTGATGCCAACACCAAAGGGTTGCAGACATCGATCCAGTCGTTTGTCGACGCTTACAACACGCTGAAGACGACCATCGATACCCTGTCCAAGGCGACACCGGACGAAGATGGCAAGCTGACTGTGCAGGCCGCATTCACGGGCGACTCGCTGCCGCGTTCGCTGATTGCCGATATTCGTAGTCAGTTGACGGCCCCGGGTGCCGGTGGTCCGCTGTCTGTGCTGTCGCAGTTGGGTGTGATGACCGACCGCAACAACGGTAACCTGACCTTTGATACAGCGGCGTTCAACAAGACCATGGATCAGCCGGGCATGACTGGCCAGGTTCAGCAGTTGTTCACCGGAACCAACGACACCAATGGTCTGCTGGCGCGGATGAAAAAGGCGGTTGATCCGTACCTCAATGCTCCGGCGGGCAGTAAGGTTACCAGCGGTTTGCTTGATCAGCGTCTGACCATTCTCAATAACAACACGCGCACCCTCACCAACCAGCAGCTGGCGCTGGACTTGCGTGTCGCCAACCTGACCAAGACGTTGACTGCCAAGTACAACGCCATGGACTTGCTGGTAGGGCAGATGAAGGCTACGGCGAGCAACATTACGTCGTTCTTCAGCTCGCTGAACGCTCAGCAGTCCGCGAAGTAACAGGCGGACACGACAAAAACCCGGCTACGCTTTATCGGCGTGCGCCGGGTTTTTGTCTTTTGATCTAAAGTTCTGTGATTCGTTGGCGATACACTGGTTATACGAGTCATTGTGGCAATGAGGTAGAACATGAATCCGATGTTAGCCCTTCGGCAGTATCAGAAAGTCGGCGCACACGCCCAGACATCCGAGGCGAGCCCGCACCGTCTGGTGCAAATGTTGATGGAAGGTGGACTGGCCCGAATCGCTCAGGCCAAAGGCGCCATCGAGCGCAAGGACATTCCTGGCAAATGCACTTCGATCAGTAAGGCGATCGGCATTGTCAGCGGTCTGCGTGAAGGCCTTGATCTGGAAAACAGCGCAGATACCCTGGCTGATCTGGATGGGTTGTATATCTACATGATGAAGCGTCTCGCCGAGGCGAACATCAGCAGCGACCCGCGCATTCTTGATGAGGTTGCCGGCTTGCTGAGCACGGTCAAGGAAGGCTGGGATGCTATTGCCCCTGTGCCTGCTCCGCAGTTCTGAAGGAGATCGTCATGAGTCTTGTATTGCAGCGAATCGCCGATACCCGAGAAGCGTTGGTCAGTGCCCTGGCCGAGCGCAATTGGGAAGCCATTGGCGAGCTGGATCTGGCTTGCCGTTCCTGCATGGAAGACGTCATGGCTGAGGCTGCACTGGATGAAGTCGCATTGCGCGACAACCTTGAGGAGTTGCTCCACGTCTACAAAGACCTTCTTGAGGTGGCCATGGGTGAGCGGCAAGCGATAGCCAACGAGATGTCGCAGATCACCCAAGCGCAAAAGGCGGCAAAGGTTTACCATCTGTTTGGTTAATTGACCTCCAGTTAATCCAGGCATGTGCGCCATAAATTTGACTGTGCACGGTTTTTTGACTTAACTAGTGGCTGTTTTCAGATTTCAGGCGTCTACAGGCACATGGTGTCCTGCAAGCGTCTCGCTTGCCCCTAATTTCGGGCATTGAGTTGACTAGGGAAGTTGCTATTGCATGTGGCGTGAAACCAAAATTCTGCTGATCGATGACGATAGCGTCCGCCGCCGCGACCTGGCGGTGATTCTAAATTTTCTCGGCGAAGAAAATTTACCCTGCGGCAGCCATGACTGGCAGCAGGCAGTCGGCTCTTTGTCGTCTAGTCGTGAGGTCATTTGCGTACTGATCGGGACCGTTAATGCTCCTGGTGCGCTTTTGGGCTTGTTAAAGACACTCTCGACCTGGGATGAGTTCCTTCCGGTTTTGTTAATGGGCGATAATTCTTCCGTTGACCTGCCTGAAGACCAGCGTCGCCGAGTGCTTTCGACCCTCGAAATGCCACCCAGCTACAGCAAATTGCTCGATTCGCTGCACCGTGCCCAGGTCTATCGCGAGATGTACGACCAGGCTCGCGAGCGCGGGCGTCATCGCGAACCCAACCTGTTCCGCAGCCTCGTCGGCACCAGCCGGGCGATCCAGCACGTGCGGCAGATGATGCAACAAGTGGCCGACACCGACGCCAGCGTGCTGATCCTCGGTGAGTCCGGCACTGGCAAGGAAGTGGTTGCGCGCAACCTGCATTACCATTCCAAGCGCCGCGACGCGCCATTCGTGCCGGTCAACTGCGGGGCGATCCCTGCTGAGCTGCTCGAAAGCGAACTGTTCGGTCACGAGAAGGGCGCCTTCACCGGCGCGATCACCAGCCGTGCGGGCCGTTTCGAACTGGCCAACGGCGGTACGCTGTTCCTCGACGAAATCGGCGACATGCCGCTGCCGATGCAAGTCAAGCTGCTGCGCGTGCTGCAGGAGCGCACCTTCGAGCGCGTGGGCAGCAACAAGACCCAGAGCGTCGATGTGCGCATCATCGCCGCGACCCACAAGAATCTCGAAAGCATGATCGAGATCGGCACCTTCCGCGAAGACCTCTACTATCGCCTGAACGTGTTCCCGATCGAGATGGCGCCGCTGCGTGAGCGCGTCGAAGACATTCCGTTGCTGATGAACGAATTGATTTCGCGCATGGAGCACGAGAAGCGCGGTTCGATCCGCTTCAACTCGGCGGCCATCATGTCGCTGTGCCGTCACGGCTGGCCGGGCAACGTCCGCGAGCTCGCCAACCTGGTGGAGCGCATGGCGATCATGCATCCGTACGGGGTGATCGGCGTGGTCGAACTGCCGAAGAAATTCCGCTACGTCGACGACGAAGACGAGCAGATGGTCGACAGCCTGCGCAGCGATCTCGAAGAGCGCGTGGCGATCAATGGCCATACGCCGGACTTCACCGCCAACGCCATGCTGCCGCCGGAAGGCCTGGACCTCAAAGACTACCTCGGTGGTCTGGAGCAGGGCCTGATTCAGCAGGCGCTGGACGATGCCAATGGCATTGTGGCGCGTGCGGCTGAACGTCTGCGTATCCGTCGCACCACCCTGGTCGAGAAGATGCGCAAGTACGGCATGAGCCGACGCGATGGAGATGAACAGGCGGAGGATTGACGCCTGTTTTTCAACTGCTTCATTTATAAGCAGTTTTTTTTAGGCACGGGTATTGCTACAGCCCTCGCAACGTTCCGTTTAACTGACGGTCAGCCAAGCGAGAAAGCACAATGCCCCACGCCCAGATGTCTTCTGCCTCCAGTCCCGAGGGGCAGCCGTCCTCCGTAGAGCAGGCAAGCCGACAGGGCCTGGAGCAGGCATTCGAGCTGTTCAGCCAGATGTCCAGCCAACTGACGGACTCCTACAGCATGCTTGAAGCGCGGGTGACCGAGCTCAAGGGTGAACTAGCAGTCGTCAGTGCCCAGCGCATGCAGGAGCTGGCGGAAAAGGAACGCTTGGCCAACCGCCTGCAAAACCTCCTTGACCTGTTGCCCGGTGGCGTCATCGTCATCGACGGTCATGGCATGGTGCGCGAAGCCAACCCGGCCGCCACCGAACTGCTCGGCCTGCCGCTTGAGGGCGAGTTGTGGCGCCATGTGATTGCGCGTTGCTTTGCCCCGCGTGAAGACGACGGTCATGAAATTTCCCTGAAAAATGGTCGACGCCTGTCGATTGCCACCCGCTCGCTGGACGCCGAGCCGGGGCAATTGGTGTTGCTCAACGACCTGACAGAAACCCGTCATCTGCAGGATCAACTGGCGCGTCACGAGCGTTTGTCCTCGCTGGGGCGCATGGTCGCTTCGCTGGCCCATCAGATCCGCACGCCGCTGTCCGCCGCTTTGCTCTACGCCAGTCATTTGACTGAGCAGGAATTACCGGTCGCCACCCAGCAGCGTTTCGCCGGGCGACTGAAAGAACGTCTACATGAACTCGAACACCAGGTGCGCGACATGCTGGTGTTCGCTCGCGGTGAGCTGCCGCTGACCGATCGCCTCACCCCGAACACCTTGATGCAGGCACTGCAAGCGGCGGCACTGACGCACGTGCAGGATCTGCCCATCCGCTGGCAGTGCGACAGTCATGCCGGCGAGCTGCTGTGCAACCGCGACACGTTGGTCGGAGCGCTGTTGAACCTGATCGAAAACGCCATTCAGGCCAGTGCCGCCGACGTCCGCCTGAAAGTCCATTGCTACACCCGCGACAACAACCTGCATCTGAGTATCAGCGACAGTGGCAGCGGCATCGAGCCGGCGGTGCTGGCGCGGCTCGGCGAGCCATTTTTTACCACCAAAGTCACCGGCACCGGTCTGGGCCTGACGGTGGTCAAGGCTGTGGCCCGGGCACATCAGGGAGAATTGCGGCTGCGTTCGCGAGTCGGGCGCGGCACATGCGCGCAGGTGATCCTGCCGCTGTTTTCCGCTGTACAGGGAGCTGAGTGAAAGACATGGGCATCAAGGTTTTGCTGGTCGAGGACGACCGCTCGTTGCGCGAGGCGCTGGCCGATACGTTGTTGCTGGCCGGCCACGATTACCACGCGGTCGGTTGCGCTGAAGATGCGCTGACGGCGGTGGCGCGCGAGGCGTTCAGTCTGGTGGTCAGTGACGTCAACATGCCCGGCATGGACGGCCATCAATTGCTCTCCCTGTTGCGGGCCCGTCAACCGCAATTGCCGGTGTTGCTGATGACCGCGCACGGCGCGGTCGAGCGTGCCGTCGATGCAATGCGTCAGGGCGCGGCCGACTATCTGGTCAAACCGTTTGAACCCAAGGCGTTGCTCGATCTGGTGGCGCGGCATGCGCTGGGCAGCATTGGCGCAAGCGACGGCGAAGGTCCGGTGGCGGTCGAGCCGGCCAGTGCGCAATTGCTGGAGTTGGCAGCGCGGGTGGCGCGCAGCGATTCGACAGTGCTGATCTCCGGCGAATCCGGCACCGGTAAAGAAGTGCTGGCGCGCTACATTCACCAGCAATCCCACCGCGCCAGTCAGCCGTTCATTGCGATCAACTGCGCGGCGATCCCGGACAACATGCTCGAAGCCACGTTGTTCGGCCACGAAAAGGGTTCGTTCACCGGCGCCATTGCCGCGCAGGCCGGCAAGTTCGAACAAGCCGACGGCGGTACGCTGTTGCTCGACGAAATCTCCGAAATGCCCCTCGGTCTGCAAGCCAAATTGCTGCGCGTCTTGCAAGAGCGCGAGGTCGAGCGCGTCGGTGCACGTAAACCGATTGCTCTGGATATTCGCGTGGTCGCCACCACCAACCGCGATCTGGCGGGAGAGGTAGCGGCGGGGCGGTTCCGTGAAGACCTTTTTTACCGTCTGTCGGTTTTTCCCCTGGCCTGGCGTCCACTTCGCGAGCGCACTGCCGATATCCTGCCGCTGGCCGAAAGGTTGCTGGCCAAACACGTCAATAAAATGAAGCACGCAGCGGCGAAACTCTCGCCTGAGGCGCAAGTGTGCCTGACCGCTTACCCGTGGCCAGGCAATGTGCGTGAACTGGATAACGCCATTCAGCGTGCGTTGATCTTGCAGCAGGGCGGTTTGATTCAGCCGCAGGATTTCTGTCTGGCGGGTCCCGTGACGTACACCGCGATGCCCGTCGCCGCGCCAGTGTCAGCGGTGCTTCGCGAGGTGGAAATCGAAGCGGATTCGGCCGGCGCCCTGGGCGATGACCTGCGCCGCCGGGAGTTTCAGATGATCATCGATACCCTGCGCGCCGAGCGTGGACGACGCAAGGAAGCCGCAGAAAAGCTCGGCATCAGCCCGCGCACCCTGCGCTACAAACTAGCGCAAATGCGCGATGCCGGGATGGACGTCGAAGGCTATCTGTTCGCCACCTGACGTCTGACGCAACGATTTGAAAATGCTTTTCTGAAAGGGGTGCCCATGAGCTGGCACCCTTGTTGCTAATACCTGTGTACCCGCCGAGTGAGTGTCAAAAAATTGCGGGCCGCCCAAGAGAGTAGACCATGAGCAAAGGTATTGAATTTAATCGGTTGATGACAGACATGAAGGCCATGAAGCTGGATGCCATGTCTGCACCGAAATCGACGACCGCTGTCCCTGAACTGGCGGGCAGCAGCTTTTCCGACATGCTCGGTCAGGCGATCAACAAGGTCAGCGATACCCAGCAGGCGTCGACTCAGTTGGCCAACGCATTTGAAGTGGGCAAGAGCGGCGTCGATCTGACGGACGTGATGATCGCTTCGCAAAAAGCCAGCGTGTCGTTCCAGGCTCTGACCCAGGTGCGCAACAAGCTGGTTCAGGCTTACCAAGACATCATGCAGATGCCGGTTTAAAGGACGAGATTGAGTCATGGCAGAAGCAGTCGCCGATAACGTTCCGGCCAAGGCCACCCCGATAGACGGCAAACCGCCGCTGTTCGGCCTGTCCTTCCTGGAAAACCTCTCCGAGATGACCATGCTGCGTCAGGTGGGCCTGTTGGTCGGCCTGGCTGCGAGCGTGGCGATTGGCTTTGCCGTGGTGCTGTGGTCGCAGCAGCCGGATTACCGTCCGTTGTACGGCAGCCTGGCCGGCATGGACGCCAAACAGGTCATGGACACCCTGGCCTCTGCCGACATTCCTTACACCGTCGAACCGAACTCCGGCGCCTTGCTGGTCAAGGCCGATGATCTGTCGCGCGCGCGCCTCAAGCTCGCAGCCGCTGGTGTCACTCCCAGCGACGGCAACATCGGTTTCGAAATCCTCGACAAGGAACAGGGTCTGGGCACCAGCCAGTTCATGGAAGCGACGCGTTATCGTCGCGGCCTGGAAGGTGAGCTGGCGCGGACCATCTCCAGCCTGAACAACGTCAAGGGTGCCCGCGTGCACCTGGCGATCCCGAAGAGTTCGGTGTTCGTGCGTGATGAACGCAAGCCAAGTGCTTCGGTTCTGGTCGAGCTGTACAGCGGTCGTTCGCTGGAGCCGGGGCAGG
Organism: Pseudomonas sp. rhizo66; assembly: GCF_031931925.1. Classification (NCBI taxonomy): domain Bacteria; kingdom Pseudomonadati; phylum Pseudomonadota; class Gammaproteobacteria; order Pseudomonadales; family Pseudomonadaceae; genus Pseudomonas; species Pseudomonas sp. rhizo66. The sequence goes on along the minus strand of NZ_JAUJWZ010000019.1, from coordinate 67,560 downwards.
TGGTCGCGATCATCAACCTGGTGGCCACCTCCGTTCCTGAATTGAGCAAGTCGCAGATCACCGTCGTCGACCAGAAGGGCAACCTGCTCTCTGATCAGGCGGAAAACTCCGAAATGACCATGGCCGGCAAGCAGTTCGATTACAGCCGTCGCATGGAAAGCATGCTCACTCAACGCGTGCACAACATTCTGCAACCGGTACTGGGCAACGATCGCTACAAGGCTGAAGTCTCGGCCGACGTCGATTTCAGCGCCGTCGAATCGACCGCCGAACAGTTCAATCCGGATCAACCGGCGTTGCGCAGCGAGCAGTCGGTCAACGAACAACGCACCGCCAGCAATGGCCCGCAAGGTGTGCCGGGTGCCCTGAGCAACCAGCCACCGTCGCCGGCCTCGGCACCGCAAACCACTGCTGGCGCCGCAGCGCCGGCCGGCATGATTCAGCCGGGTCAGCCATTGGTGGATGCCAACGGTCAGCAGATCATGGACCCGGCCACCGGCCAGCCGATGCTCGCGCCGTACCCGGCCGACAAGCGTCAACAATCGACCAAGAACTTCGAGCTTGATCGTTCCATCAGCCACACCAAACAGCAGCAGGGTCGCCTGAATCGTCTGTCGGTGTCGGTGGTGGTCGACGATCAGGTCAAGGTCAACGCGGCCAACGGCGAAACCACCCGTGCACCGTGGAGCGCCGACGAATTGGCGCGCTTCACTCGTCTGGTCCAGGACGCGGTCGGTTTCGACGCCAGCCGTGGCGACAGCGTCAGCGTGATCAACATGCCTTTCTCCGCCGAGCGCGGCGAAGTGATTGCCGATATTCCGTTCTACTCCCAGCCATGGTTCTGGGACATCGTCAAACAAGTGCTGGGTGTGCTGTTCATCCTGGTGCTGGTGTTTGGTGTGCTGCGTCCGGTGCTCAATAACATCACCGGCGGCGGCAAAGGCAAGGAGCTGGCCGGTCTGGGCAGCGACGTGGAACTCGGTGGCATGGGCGGCCTGGACGGCGACCTGGCCAACGACCGCGTAAGCCTCGGTGGTCCGCAGAGCATTCTGTTGCCGAGCCCAAGTGAGGGTTATGACGCGCAACTGAATGCAATCAAGAGTCTGGTAGCTGAAGACCCGGGTCGCGTGGCTCAGGTCGTGAAAGAGTGGATTAACGCAGATGAGTGATAACCGAGCCGCTACCGTCAAACTGACCAAGGTCGACAAAGCCGCGATTCTGCTGCTGTCCCTGGGTTCGACCGATGCCGCACAAGTGCTGCGTCACATGGGCCCGAAAGAGGTTCAGCGGGTCGGCGTGGCCATGGCGCAGATGGGCAACGTCCATCGCGAGCAGGTTGAACAGGTGATGAGCGAGTTCGTCGACATCGTCGGCGACCAGACCAGCCTCGGTGTCGGTTCCGACGACTACGTGCGCAAAATGCTCACCCAGGCCCTGGGTGAAGACAAGGCCAACGGCCTGATCGACCGCATCCTGCTCGGCGGCAACACCAGCGGCCTCGACAGCCTGAAGTGGATGGAACCGCGCGCCGTTGCCGACGTGATCCGTTACGAACACCCGCAGATTCAGGCGATCGTGGTCGCGTACCTCGACCCGGATCAGGCCGGTGAAGTGCTTGGCAACTTCGACCACAAGGTGCGTCTGGACATCATCCTGCGCGTGTCATCGTTGAACACCGTGCAGCCAGCAGCATTGAAAGAGCTCAACCAGATTCTCGAGAAGCAGTTCTCCGGCAACTCGAATGCCTCGCGCACCACCCTGGGTGGCATCAAGCGCGCGGCGGACATCATGAACTTCCTCGACAGCTCGATCGAAGGCCAGCTCATGGACTCGATCCGCGAAGTCGACGAAGACCTGTCCGGTCAGATCGAAGACCTCATGTTCGTGTTCAACAACCTCGCCGATGTCGACGACCGTGGCATTCAGGCGTTGCTGCGCGAAGTGTCCTCGGATGTACTGGTACTGGCCCTCAAGGGTTCGGACGAAGGCGTCAAAGAGAAGATCTTCAAGAACATGTCCAAACGTGCCGCCGAACTGTTGCGCGACGACCTCGAGGCCAAAGGTCCGGTGCGCGTCAGCGACGTCGAAACGGCGCAGAAGGAAATCCTCACCATCGCCCGCCGTATGGCCGAAGCCGGAGAAATCGTCCTCGGTGGCAAGGGCGGCGAGGAAATGATCTAAGCCCATGGACAAGCACGACGACGATGTGACGGATCTGATCCGTGCCCGTGATGTCCGTGGTTTCGAATCCTGGGCCATGCCCAGCTTCGACCCGCCGAAGCCGGAACCCGAGCCTGAACCGGAACCTGAACCGCCGGAAATGGAAGAAGTGCCGCTGGAAGAAGTCCAGCCACTGACCCTGGAAGAACTCGAAAGCATCCGTCAGGAGGCTTACAACGAAGGCTTCGGCATCGGCGAGAAAGAAGGTTTTCACAGCGCCACGCTCAAGGTCCGTCAGGAAGCTGAAGTGGCGCTGGCGGCGAAGCTGGCCAGCCTCGAGCAGTTGATGGCGAACCTGTTCGAGCCGATCGCCGAGCAAGACACCCAGATCGAAAAGTCGCTGGTCGACCTCGTGCAGCACATCACCAAACAAGTGATCAAGCGCGAACTGGCCATCGATTCCAGCCAGATCGAACACGTCATGCGCGACGCCCTCAAGCTGTTGCCGCTGGGCGTCGACAACGTGCGCCTGTACGTCAATCCGCAGGACTTCGAACAGGCCAAAGCCCTGCGCGAGCGTCATGAGGAAACCTGGCGCATCGTCGAAGACGAAGCGCTGATGCCCGGCGGTTGCCGCGTGGAAACCGAGCACAGCCGCATCGATGCGAGCATCGAAACCCGCGTTGCTCAGGTCATGGCCAAACTGTTCGATCAATTGCACGAACAGGCTTTGCACCCGGCCGAGGCGGATCTGAGTCTGGACATTCCGGAAGACGTAAAACCGGCGGCCGCACCTGAAGAGCCGCTCGCGGACGACCCCGATGCGCCTTGAACGCACCAGTTTCGCCAAGCGTCTGAGCACTTACGCTGAGGCCACCGAGATTGCCGGCGCGCCGATTCTTGAAGGTCGCCTGCTGCGCATGGTCGGCCTCACCCTCGAAGCCGAAGGCCTGCGCGCCGCCATGGGCACGCGCTGCCTGGTGATCAACGACGACAGCTATCACCCGTCCCAGGTCGAAGCGGAAGTCATGGGGTTTTCCGGCGGCAAAGTCTTCCTGATGCCGGTCGGCAGTGTCGCCGGTATCGCTCCCGGTGCCCGCGTGGTGCCGCTGGCTGAAACCGGCCGCTTGCCGATGGGCATGAGCATGCTCGGGCGCGTCCTCGACGGCGCCGGTCGTGCGCTGGACGGCAAGGGCGGCATGAAGGCCGAAGACTGGGTGCCGATGGACGGCCCGACGATCAACCCGCTCAACCGTGACCCGATCAGCGTGCCGCTGGACGTCGGTATCCGTTGCATCAACGGTTTGCTGACGGTTGGTCGCGGTCAGCGTCTGGGTTTGTTTGCCGGTACCGGTGTCGGTAAGTCGGTGTTGTTGGGCATGATGACCCGCTTCACCGAGGCCGACATTATCGTCGTTGGCCTGATCGGTGAGCGGGGTCGAGAAGTTAAAGAATTCATCGAGCACATCCTCGGTGAAGAAGGCCTCAAGCGTTCCGTAGTTGTCGCCTCGCCGGCGGACGATGCGCCGCTGATGCGTCTGCGCGCCGCCATGTATTGCACGCGAATCGCCGAGTATTTCCGCGACAAGGGCAAGAACGTCCTGCTGCTGATGGATTCGCTGACCCGTTTCGCTCAGGCGCAGCGGGAAATCGCCCTGGCCATCGGCGAACCGCCGGCAACCAAGGGTTATCCGCCCTCGGTGTTCGCCAAGTTGCCGAAACTGGTTGAACGTGCCGGTAACGCGGAGAAGGGCGGTGGTTCGATTACCGCGTTCTACACCGTGCTGTCTGAAGGTGATGACCAGCAGGACCCGATTGCCGACTCGGCCCGAGGCGTACTCGACGGCCACATCGTGTTGTCCCGGCGTCTGGCCGAGGAAGGGCACTATCCGGCCATCGACATCGAAGCGTCGATCAGCCGGGTGATGCCAGCGGTGGTTTCGCCCGAGCACATGCAGCGCGCGCAATACTTCAAACAGTTGTGGTCGCGCTATCAGCAGAGCCGCGATCTGATCAGCGTCGGTGCCTACGTTGCCGGCGGCGACCGCGAGACCGATCTGGCGATTTCCCTGCAACCGCAGTTGGTCCGCTACCAGCGTCAGGGCCTCAACGACAAAATCAACATGGGTGAAAGCCAGGCCTATCTCGAGACCTTGTTCGCCCCTGCGGCGGGCGGGTAACCGGCCATGGCCGTCAGCCGCGCTGAGCGCCTGGCACCGGTGGTGGACATGGCCGAAAAGGCCGAGAAGACCGCCGTGCAACGGCTGGGCTATTTTCAGGGCCAGGTCAAAGTCGCGGAAAGCAAACTGGCCGACCTCAATGCCTTCCGTCTGGATTACTCGCAGCAATGGATCGTGCGCGGCAGCACCGGCGTGACCGGGCAATGGCTGCTGGGTTTTCAGGGCTTTCTGGCGCAACTCGACACTGCGGTTGATCAGCAGCGGCAGAGCCTGGTCTGGCACCAGGACAAGCTCGACAAGGCCCGTGAGGAATGGCAGCAGGCCTTCGCCAAGGTCGAAGGTTTGCGCAAACTGGTGCAGCGCTATCGCGAAGAGGCGCAACGCCTCGAAGACAAGCGTGAGCAGAAGTTGCTTGATGAGTTGTCCCAGCGGTTGCCGCGGCAGAATCCGTTCTAAGATAATGCCGCGGAAACACTGGTTATTTCTCTTCTACAAAAAAGTTCAAATCGTGGGATTGGCCAGGGATCGGGGTACCGTTTCTGGAAACAGTGAAGTAAGCCACTGCGTCATTTCCCTGCAACTGCCAATCCCGGGTTGGGTCGAGCTTTATGCCGACCTTCCCTTGCTCTACCCCTGAGGGCGTCACGCTCGCCGATCTCGAGTATTCAGGGTTGCGCCCGCCTCGGATATTAAAGGTCACCGCATCATTCAGTTTGAAACTGTAAGAAGCCATCAATATCGCTTTGGCGTCGTCGAATTCTTTTTTCGTGACCCTGTTTGGGCTGGATGTTCCTTCCAGGGAGATTTCAAAGGTTTTACTGGTCATGGCAAATTTTCTCCATCCTGAGTGAGTGCTGGCGGCCTGCCAGTCACACGCAGTAGGCGTCGAGGCGAGTTGTAACTTCTACTGTCAGATCTGACAGTCCAGACGGACGGTAACCGGTTACTTGCGAGTCGCCGATCGGCTCCCTCCTGCGGTAGTTCGGGTTGCTGCTCGCTTGATCAAGTGCTAAACCTTGTACAAGTTCGTCAATGACAAGGAAGCCAGTCAATGTCAGTCGTTACAGAAGTCTCTCAAGATGGTCAAAAACTGACGATCTCGGTCAGGGGGCGCTTTGATTTTGGCCGCCATCAAGAATTTCGCGAGTCCTATGAGCGGCTCGACAAGAAACCTGAATCCATTGTGGTGGATTTGAAGGAAGCCACTTACCTCGACAGTTCGGCGCTGGGCATGCTGCTCCTGCTGCGGGATCACGCCGGTGGCGATGAGTCGGATATCCGCGTCGTCAACAGCAGTTCCGATGTGAAGAAAATCCTCGCGATTTCCAATTTCGACAAACTCTTCGACATCACTTGACGGCCATGCAGGCGCAAGAGCCGCTAACGATCCTGATCGCCGAAGACAGCGCCGCCGATCGACTGTTGCTGTCGACCATCGTCCGTCGTCAGGGTCATGAAGTCCTGACGGCGGCCAACGGTGCCGAAGCGGTCGATCTGTTTCGTCGGCAACAACCCGATCTGGTGCTGATGGACGCGATGATGCCGGTGATGGACGGCTTTGAAGCGGCGCGGCAGATCAAGGCGCTGGCGGGCGAGACGCTGGTGCCGATCATCTTCCTCACCTCGCTGACGGAAAGCGAAGCGCTGGCCCGTTGTCTGGAGGCCGGGGGCGACGACTTTCTGGCGAAGCCCTACAACCAGGTGATCCTCGCCGCCAAAATCAAGGCGATGGATCGCTTGCGCCGCTTGCAGGCAACGGTCTTGCAACAGCGCGACCTGATCGCCAAACACCATGATTACCTGCTCAACGAACAACGCGTGGCCAAAGCGGTGTTCGACAAGGTCGCGCACTCTGGTTGCCTGAGTGCGGCGAATATCCGTTACCTGCAATCGCCCTATGCCTTGTTCAACGGCGATCTGTTGCTCGCGGCCTACACACCGGCGGGTGACATGCATGTGCTGTTGGGCGATTTCACCGGGCATGGCTTGCCGGCAGCCGTCGGGGCAATGCCGCTGGCCGAGGTGTTCTACGGCATGACCGCCAAGGGCTACGGCCTCGCCGAAACCCTTCGCGAGATGAATGCCAAGCTCAAACGCATCCTGCCGGTGGACATGTTCTGTTGTGCCACGTTGCTGTGCCTGAGTTTTCAGCGGCGTTCGGTCGAAGTCTGGAACGGCGGTATGCCTGACGGTTATCTGCACCGGATTGCCACGGGTGAGCGCGTGCCGTTGGCCGCACGGCACTTGCCGTTGGGGGTGTTGAGCGCGCAGGCGTTCGATGACCGTACGGAAGTCCATCCAATGGCCGTCGGTGATCGGATATTCGTGTTGTCCGACGGCGTGATCGACACCAGTGACGCCAGTGATCAACTGTTCGGCGTCGAGCGTTTGCAGCAGGTGTTCGCCGCCAATCGCGAGCCGGATCGCTTGTTCGAAGATATCGAACAGGCGCTGCGGGATTTTCGCGGCGAGGCGCGCGACGATGTCAGCATGGTCGAGGTCAGCCTGCTGGAGCCGGCGCAGGTTAATCCGTTGGCACCGGTGTATTCCGACAGCGGCCAATCGTGTCCGCTCGACTGGTCGGTGAGTTTCGAATTCCGTGGCGCCACGCTCAAGCGTTTCAATCCGTTGCCGTACCTGTTGCAGTTGCTGCTTGAGGTGCATGGTCTGCGGGCGCAGAGTGGTGCTTTGTACAGCGTGCTGGCCGAGTTGTATTCCAATGCGCTGGAGCATGGCGTGCTCGGTCTGGATTCCAGTCTCAAGCGCGATGCGGCGGGTTTCGCTCGCTACTATCAGCAGCGCAACGATCGGCTGGAGGCGCTGCAGGACGGTTTCGTGCGCGTGCATTTGCAGGTGCAGCCACACGGCGAGGGCGGCCGACTGATCATTCGTGTTGAAGACAGCGGCAAGGGCTTTGATGTGGCGCGGGTCATGGAGCGGCCGCTGGACGGTGTCCGTTTGTCGGGACGCGGCGTCAGTCTGGTCCGGCAATTGGGGCATAGCGCCAGTTGGTCGGACGAAGGTCGTAGTGCCCGCGTGGAGTTTTCCTGGGAGGTTGAGGCATAATCCGCGCAATTCTTGATCAAGGAGTGAACAAGTGACTGACACACATATTGATCGCGAGGCGCTGAGCGTACTGCGCGAAGTCATGGAGGAGGGTTATCCGGAGCTTCTGGATACCTTTCTGGCGGATTCCGAAAATCGCTTGGTTGAGCTGCGAAAGGCAGACAACGCCAGGGTTTTGTCGGAAGTAGCTCACAGCTTCAAAGGCAGCGCGAGCAACATGGGCGCTGTCCGCCTGGCGGCGCTCTGCCAGGAGCTGGAATCGGAGGCCAAAGATAAAAGTCCTTCGGAAATCGTCAAACTGGTCGCCGAGATCAGCGGCGAATTTGCCGATGTGCGCCCTGTTTACGAAGATGAGCGACAGCACGCGTTGACTCATTGATCTCGCCGTCCGGCGCTTTTCTCAAGCGTCGGACAAAACTGGCCCGGCACTTGCAGTCAACTCCGCAACTGTACCTACGATCCCAGTGCAGCGGAGACCGTTTCATGCCTGCGACCCCCAACATCCTTCTTCAGAACGCCGCTCAGGCCAAGGCGCAAGCCGCCTCGGCCAAAACGTCGGCTATGGCCGTAGACACTGGGGATAAAGCCTCTAGCTTCGCCAAGGTGTTCGCCGATCAGGGGTCGAACAAGCCCGTCGTCACCGCTGATAATTCGCCTAAATCTTCGCGCGACAAAGTCGCTGACAACAGCGGCAAAAAGGACATCGGCAAAGATCCGTCTGCCGCTGCGCAGCCGGCGGTTGCCGATAGCGGCAACGACTTGCCTGCCGACAAAACCGCAGCGACCGATGACAGCAGCACCAGCAACGACGACACCAATGACACCGCTCAGACGCCAGTCGTAGATGCGGCGCCGGTTGATCCGACGCTCGATCCGGCGTTGGCAACCGCTGTGCAGCCTGTAGCGACTGCGCCAGTGGTGCAGACTCCGACTGTTGTGGCCACTGCCGAGCCTGAAACCGAAACCCCTGCGCTCGCCGCACTGCCGGGTACGGTCAAAGATCCGGCACCGACCAGCGACAGCGATTTCGACCCTTCGGCCGATCCGCTCGACTCGATGCCGGCCGTGCGCATGGCGATGGAGCAGGGCGGGCACATTTCCGCCGCCAGCCAGGCGCAACCGAAAGCGTCGCCGGCTCAGGCGCAGGCCGACGGCGAATTGACTTCCGCGCAAACCTTCGCCGCCGGCATGGCCAGCATGCTCGACGTGCAAGCCGACAAGGACAGCACCAGCCAGGGTGGCGAGAAGGCGTTCAGCGGCTTGATCGACGACGGCCTCAAAGATCTCAAGACAGCGACCAGCGATACCCGTGTCGATGACTTCGCCAACCGTCTGGCGGCATTGACTCAAGCCGCCACGCCGAAGACCGCGAATGCTGTGCCGGTGAACCAGCCGATCGCGATGCATCAGAGTGGCTGGACCGAAGAAATCGTCAACCGCGTCATGTATCTGTCGAGCGCCAATCTGAAGGCGGCGGACATTCAGTTGCAGCCGGCTGAGCTGGGGCGATTGGACATTCGCGTCAACATGGTTCCGGATCAACAGACGCAAGTGACCTTCATGAGCGCGCACCCAAGCGTGCGTGAAGCGCTGGACGGGCAGATGCATCGTCTGCGCGAGATGTTCAACCAGCAGGGCATGGGCCAGGTCGACGTCAATGTCTCCGACCAGAGCCGTGGCTGGCAGGGGCAGCAGGGTCAGGAGCAGGCGCAACAAGGCCAGAGCGGTCGCACCAGCGCGGCCGGCGGTCGCCTCGATTCGGCGGATGACGAATTGGCGCCTGCCGCCATTGCTGAAACCGCCGCTCAAACCACCAGCGTGATCGGCAGCAGCGCGGTCGACTATTACGCTTGAGCAAAATCAAGAGCCCCTCACCCTAGCCCTCTCCCAGAGGGCGAGGGGACTGATTGGGGGATGCTTGCGAAGTACGCCGACCGGATACTTCTGTTGTGAATCCATAATGGACTCGGTCTTTCAGGTCGATGTTTGACGTCTGACACCTCGGTCGGCCCCCTGAAAACCCTCACACTAGCCCTCTCCCAGAGGGCGAGGGGACTGATTGGGGGATGCTTGCGAAGTACGCCGACCGGATACTTCTGCTGTGAATCCATAATGGACTCGGTCTTTCAGGTCGATGTTTGACGTCTGACACCTCGGTCGGCCCCCTGAAAACCCTCACCCTAGCCCTCTCCCAGAGGGAGAGGGGACTGATTGGGGGGTGCTTGCGAAGTACGCCGACCGGATGCTTCTGCTGTGAATCCATAATCGACTCGGTCTTTCAGGTCGATGTTTGACGTCTTGCACCTCGGTCAGCCCCCTGAAAACCTTCACCCTAGCCCTCTCCCAGAGGGCGAGGGGACTGATTGGGGGATGCTTGCGAAGTACGCCGACCGGATACTTCTGCTGTGAATCCATAATGGACTCGGTCTTTCAGGTCGATGTTTGACGTCTGACACCTCGGTCGGCCCCCTGAAAACCTTCACCCTAGCCCTCTCCCAGAGGGAGAGGGGACTGATTGGGGGATGCTTGCGAAGTACGCCGACCGGATACTTCTGCTGTGAATCCATAATCGACTCGGTCTTTCAGGTCGATGTTTGACGTCTTGCACCTCGGTCAGCCCCCTGAAAACCTTCACCCTAGCCCTCTCCCAGAGGGCGAGGGGACTGATTGGGGGATGCTTGCGAAGTACGCCGACCGGATACTTCTGCTGTGAATCCATAATCGACTCGGTCTTTCAGGTCGATGTTTGATGTCTGACACCTCGGTCAGCCCCCTCTCCCTCCGGGAGAGGGCTGGGGTGAGGGTGGCTTTTGACTTTAGCGTTGTCTCCACTACCACTGACACTTCTGGCATAACACTTGCTCTTGCCTTGCCGTGCGACTGTGAAAACCCGATTAGTGACGGATTATTGGCATGGCGAAGAGCGAAACAGCAGCAGTGAAAGACCCCGCAACCAAAGGCAAACTCAAGCTGATCATTGTGATCGTGCTGGCGTTGCTGTTGGCCATTGGTGCATCCGTGGGGGCGACCTGGTTCTTCATGCACAGCGCCCAGAGCAAGCCTGCCGAGGCCGCCGATGCGGCGCCTGTGGGCAAGCAGCCAGCGATCTTCGAGCCGATGGCGCCGGCCTTTGTTGCCAACTACAACCAGAACGGTCGTCAGCGCTACATGCAGGTGAGCATCACCATGCTGGCGCGTAATCAGGCCGATCTGGAAGCGCTCAAAGTGCACATGCCGGTGATCCGCAACAACCTGGTGATGCTCTTCTCCGGTCAGGATTTCGCCACCTTGGCGACGCCGGTCGGCCAAGAGATGTTGCGCCAGAAGGCCACAGCCAGCGTCCAGGAAGTGGCGCAGAAAGAGCTGGGCAAAGTGGTGATCGAACAGTTGCTTTTCACTAATTTCGTATTGCAGTAGGAACACGACATGGCCGTGCAGGATCTGCTGTCCCAGGATGAAATCGACGCGCTGTTGCATGGCGTCGACGATGGTCTGGTACAGACCGATAACGCTGCCGAACCCGGCAGTGTCAAAAGCTACGACCTGACCAGTCAGGATCGCATCGTCCGTGGACGCATGCCGACTCTGGAAATGATCAACGAGCGTTTTGCCCGTTACACCCGCATCAGCATGTTCAACATGTTGCGCCGTTCGGCGGACGTTGCCGTCGGTGGCGTGCAGGTGATGAAGTTCGGCGAATACGTGCACTCGCTGTACGTGCCGACCAGTCTCAACCTGGTCAAGATCAAACCGTTGCGCGGCACCGCGCTGTTCATCCTTGACGCCAAACTGGTGTTCAAACTGGTGGACAACTTCTTCGGCGGCGACGGCCGTCACGCCAAGATCGAAGGGCGTGAATTCACCCCGACCGAACTGCGTGTGGTGCGCATGGTGCTGGAGCAGGCTTTCGTCGATTTGAAAGAAGCGTGGCAGGCGATCATGGAAGTCAATTTCGAGTACATCAACTCGGAAGTGAACCCGGCCATGGCCAACATCGTCGGCCCGAGCGAAGCGATTGTGGTCTCCACCTTCCACATCGAACTCGATGGCGGTGGCGGTGACCTGCACGTGACCATGCCGTACTCGATGATCGAGCCGGTGCGCGAAATGCTCGACGCCGGTTTCCAGTCCGACCTCGACGATCAGGATGAGCGCTGGGTCAACGCGCTGCGTCAGGACGTGCTCGATGTCGACGTACCCATCGGCGCCACCGTGGCGCGCCGCCAGTTGAAACTGCGCGACATCCTGCACATGCAGCCGGGTGACGTGATCCCGGTCGAAATGCCGGAAGACATGATCATGCGCGCCAACGGCGTGCCGGCCTTCAAGGTCAAGATGGGCTCGCACAAAGGCAACCTCGCGTTGCAAGTGATCGAGCCGATCGAGCGTCGCTGAAGCGGCGCTCTCACCCCCACACATTTAGCTGAATTGTTGCCCGCCGAGGACAAATGATGAACGACGATATGAACGCCCAGGACGACCAGGCACTGGCTGACGAATGGGCTGCAGCCCTGGAAGAAACCGGTGATGGCAGCCAGGCTGACATCGATGCGCTGCTGGCCGCCGACGCTGGCGCCGCAAGCTCCAACCGTCTGCCGATGGAAGAGTTCGGCAGCGTGCCGAAGAACAACGACCCGGTGACGCTGGACGGCCCGAACCTGGACGTGATTCTCGACATCCCGGTGTCGATCTCGATGGAAGTGGGCAGCACCGACATCAACATCCGCAACCTGCTGCAACTCAACCAGGGTTCGGTGATCGAGCTCGATCGTCTGGCCGGCGAGCCGCTGGACGTGCTGGTCAACGGCACCCTGATTGCGCACGGTGAAGTGGTGGTGGTCAACGAAAAGTTCGGCATCCGCCTGACCGACGTGATCAGCCCAAGCGAACGCATCAAGAAGCTGCGCTGAGTGAAACGGTTTCTCTGGGCTTTGCTGGCATTGCCATTGAGCGTGCTGGCCGCCGAGCCGTCGACGGCGACCACCGTGCCCGCCGCCACCGCGCCGATGGTCAACAGTGGTGTGGCCGGGCAACTGACGCAGTTGGTGTTTGGCCTGTTGCTGGTGCTGGGGTTGATCTTCTTCCTCGCCTGGCTGTTGCGCCGGGTGCAGCAGGCAGGACCGGCGGGCAAGGGCCAGGTGATCGAGCTGATCGGTTCGCGCGCGCTCGGGCCGCGTGACCGGTTGCTGCTGGTGCAGGTCGGCAACGAGCAGATTCTGCTCGGCCTCAGCCCCGGTACGATCACCGCGCTGCATGTGCTCAAGGAGCCGGTCGAGGTGCCCAGTGCCAGTGAGAAAGCGACGCCGGAATTTGCCCAGCATCTGCTGAAGATTCTCGGCAAGGATCAGAAGGATACGAAGTAATGGGTGCGTTACGCATCGTCTTGACGCTGGCTCTGCTGCTGGCCGCGCCGCTGGCGTTCGCCGCCGATCCGTTGTCGATCCCGGCGATCACGCTGGGCACCAACGCCGATGGCGCGCAGGAGTATTCGGTCAGTCTGCAGATCCTGCTGATCATGACCGCCCTGAGCTTCATCCCGGCGGCCGTGATTCTGATGACCAGTTTCACCCGGATCATCATCGTTTTCTCGATCCTGCGTCAGGCCCTCGGTCTGCAACAGACGCCGTCGAACCAGATCCTCACCGGCATGGCGCTGTTCCTCACCCTGTTCATCATGGCCCCGGTGTTCGACCGGGTGAACAACGATGCGCTGCAACCGTATCTGGCGGAAAAACTCACCGCCCAGCAAGCGGTGGAAAAGGCCCAGGTGCCGATCAAGGACTTCATGCTCGCCCAGACCCGCACCAGCGATCTCGAGCTGTTCATGCGCCTGTCCAAGCGCACCGACATCGCCACCCCGGATCAGGCGCCGCTGACTATTCTGGTGCCGGCCTTCGTCACCTCCGAGCTTAAAACCGCGTTCCAGATCGGCTTCATGATCTTCATCCCGTTCCTGATCATCGACCTCGTCGTGGCCAGTGTGCTGATGGCGATGGGTATGATGATGCTGTCGCCGCTGATCATCTCGCTGCCGTTCAAAATCATGCTGTTCGTGCTGGTTGATGGCTGGGCGCTGATCATCGGCACCCTGGCCAGCAGTTTCGGAGGTGTCTCGCCATGACGCCGGAAGTCGCGGTCGATATCTTTCGTGAAGCGTTGTGGCTGACCACGTTAATGGTCGCGATTCTGGTGGTGCCGAGCCTGTTGGTCGGCCTGCTGGTGGCGATGTTCCAGGCCGCGACCCAGATCAACGAACAGACCCTGAGCTTCCTGCCGCGTCTGCTGGTGATGCTGGTGACCCTGATTGTCGGCGGTCCGTGGATCGTGCAGACCTTCATGGAATACATCATCCAGTTGTACAAAAACATCCCGATGGTCATCGGCTAAGCCATGCAATCGCTGCTTCAGCTGACCGACACCCAGATCAGTACCTGGGTGGCGTCGTTTATGTTGCCGCTGTTTCGCGTCGCTTCGATGCTGATGGTGATGCCGGTGTTCGGCACCACCCTGGTATCGCGCCGGGTGCGCCTGTATTTCGCCGTGGCCATCACCGTGTGCATTGCGCCGAGCCTGCCGCCGATGCCGGCGGTCAGCCCGCTGGATCTCAGTGGCTTGTTGCTGATTGCCGAGCAGATTCTCATCGGTGCGGTGCTGGGCTTTTCATTGCAGCTGTTTTTCCAGGCGTTTGCCGTGGCCGGACAGATCGTCGCGATTCAGATGGGCATGGGCTTCGCCTCGATGGTCGACCCGGCCAACGGCGTCTCGGTGGCGGTGATCGGGCAATTCTTCACCATGCTCGTGACGCTGTTGTTCCTGTCGATGAACGGCCATCTGGTGGTGTTCGAAGTCCTCACTGAAAGCTTCACCACGCTACCGGTCGGCAGCGGTCTGATGACCGCGCATTACTGGGAACTGGCCGGCAAACTCGGCTGGGTGCTGGGGGCGGCGTTGTTGCTGGTGTTGCCGGCGGTCACCGCGTTGCTGGTGGTCAACATCGCCTTTGGCGTGATGACCCGTGCCGCGCCGCAACTGAACATTTTCTCCATCGGTTTCCCGCTGACCCTGGTCCTCGGTCTGTTTATCGTCTGGGTCGGTCTGGCGGACATTCTCAATCAGTATCAGCCGCTGGCCACCGAGGCCTTGCAGCTGTTACGCGAACTGGCACGGGCGCGCTGAGTCATGGCAGAGAGCGAAAGCGGTCAGGACAAAACAGAAGACCCCACGGAGAAACGCAAAAAGGATTCCCGTGAGAAGGGTGAGATTGCCCGCTCCAAAGAGCTCAACACCCTCGCCGTGACCATGGCCGGTGCCGGTGCGCTGCTGGTGTTCGGCGGCATGCTGGCCGAAGACCTGATGGAGCTGATGCGCCTGAACTTCACGCTGTCGCGCGAGGTGATCATGGATCAGGGGTCCATGGGCGCATTTCTGTTGAAGTCGGGTCAGATGGCGCTGGTGGCCATTCAGCCGTTTATGATCACGTTGTTGCTGGCGGCCCTGATCGGCCCGATCTCGCTCGGTGGCTGGCTGTTTGCGGCCGGTTCCATGGCACCCAAGTTCAGCCGGATGAACCCGGCTGCGGGCTTGAAGCGGATGTTCTCCTTCAAGGCAGTGGTCGAACTGCTCAAGGCGCTGGCCAAGTTTCTGATTACCTTGGGTGTGGCGTTGGTGGTGTTGTCGTCCGACGTCGATGACTTGTTGCGTATAGCTCACGAGCCGCTTGAAATGGCGATCATTCACAGCGTCACGCTGGTGGGTTGGAGCACCTTGTGGCTGGCCTGCGGCTTGATCATTATCGCCGCCGTCGATGTGCCGGTGCAGCTCTGGGAAGCGCACAAGAAACTGCTGATGACCAAGCAGGAAGTGCGCGACGAGCACAAGGATCAAGAGGGGCGCCCGGAGGTCAAACAGCGCATTCGCCAGACCCAGCGCGAGATGTCCCAGCGGCGCATGATGGCGGCAATTCCCGACGCCGACGTGGTCATCACCAACCCGACCCACTACGCCGTCGCGCTCAAGTACGACTCGGAGAAGGGCGGGGCACCGGTGCTGCTAGCCAAGGGCAGCGACTTCCTTGCGTTGAAGATCCGCGAAATCGCCGTGGCCAACAACGTCATGCTCCTCGAATCGCCGGGGCTAGCGCGCTCGATCTACTACTCCACCGAACTGGAGCAGGAAATCCCCGGCGGCCTGTACCTGGCGGTTGCCCAGGTACTGGCCTACGTCTACCAGATCCGCCAGTACCGCGCCGGCAAGGGCAAACGCCCGGATCCGCTCAAGGACGACTTGCCGATTCCGCCGGACCTGCGCCGCGATTCCTGACGGTGCTGTGCAGCCGTTTGTCTGAGATCTCCCATTACTGTCAACTCTGACAGGTGCAGTCGCCGTGATTTTGCAGTTTGATACAAGGTGCTGCCGCGTACCGGGCGCAGGCATGTGATCGAGTGCAAGGGAGCAAGGCAATGAAAGGTATTTTCAGCAGCTACGATGAAAAAACCGGAAGAGGCACCATCAAGCCGAAGCAATCGGGACGATCCCTATCCTTTGCCGAAGCCACGGGTTTTTTTCTGACCGCCAAAGAATACCGGTTCAGCATTCCATTGGCCGATGCCCGTCAGGCGAACGTCAAAGTGGGCGGCGAGGTTGAGTTCGAATTGCCCAAAAGCAAGAGTGGAAAAGTAAAAATCCTCCGGTATTGAGCAACCGATCGCCCTCATCACAAACACGGCTGAAACGAAAAAACCGCCGCCCCGATTCAACGGCGCGGCGGTTTTTTTATGGTCGTTCCCACGCTCTGCGTGGGAATGCAGCTCGGGACGCTCCGCGTCCCTTCCAAAGCCGAACGCGGAGCGTCCGTTGAGGCAATCCCACGCAGGAGCGTGGGAACGATCATCGCGTGTCGCTACTGCGGCAACTCCAGATTATCCATCACCCGATTCACCGCCAACTCGCCGAGCATGATCAGCTGCGCAATCCCCAACAGCGTCCTGCGTTGCGACGCGGGATGAGGTGGGCGAAGTCATGGGCGATGGTTCTGGCTGAGGCGAGTGTTTCGCTGGCGTCGGCCAGCAGTTCCTCGTTTTTGAAGTCGGCGGTGACGGCGTACATCCGACGGGTTTTGCGCGGTGGTGGAGTAGAGCCGGGAGGGGAGAGGTAGTGATCGAGGGCGCGTTCGGTGGCGTCGTTGAGTTTTTTTGAATCGAGGGATTCGTAGGGGGAGGCGAGGTTGGTTTCGGGTAGGTTGGGTGTTGGTTTGATCATGGTGAAGCTCCTAGAGTCGATGAAGCCGCTACCTTTCGCTGCGATACGAAAAGGAGGTGGCAGCTATACGCGGGTCGCAGACCGGGACTCTAGAACCGGCAGACCCGAAGGTCTCCCACGTACAGCCGCCATAAAAAAAGCGGGTGTTGTGCGTCCAGAGATCGACGGGCTGCGAGACCCGATAGCTGATTCGTCAGCGACCGCACCACAATAGAACCCGACCCCAAAGCGCACAAGCCGGCGGATTCTGGCGTAGCTGTAGGCAATGGCGCAAGAATTAGTAGCCTCAAAGGCGTGCCTGGAGGTGTCTTTTAGAAACCAGGGTTTAAAAGGTGATGTGGGCGAAGATCTGGTTGTAATTGGTCTGTTTCCGAGGGATTCCCGCCGGATTTGCACCGCGATTCCTGATGGTTACCGTCTGTCTGGAAAACCTCTGAACCTGTCAAGTCTGACAGTAGACGGCTGCGCCCGCCGGCGCTTTCATTGCCATGGGAATTCTCCCGGCATTTCCCTGCATTGGTCGCTCTGATCATCTGATACGAGTACCAGGGATCGGCGCCTGAATCGGGTTTCAGAGGAAGCAACCATGGCAGACCAGCCCTACATAAAGTTGCAAGGTATGGAGGTTGAATTCGTCTCGGGAGTGTTGGAACAACGTACAGCCGATCGCGCAATCGGTTACACCGTGACTTTCAAGTTGATGCTGGACTTCACCCATTTCAAGCAGATGGCCAACGTCTACAGCGCCAACTATCTGGAAGTGTCGAACAACGCGATTCGGCCGGAGCTGGAAGGTTTGGCGTACCACAATCACTACAGTGTGATTGGTGCTTCTGCCGGAAAAATCGTCAACAGTGCGATGCTTTTCGAACTCTTCACCGATCCGGATTTGTACCTGGATGCCTGGATCAACAATGAAATGGAGAGGCGATTTGGCAAGCCGGAATTTGTCATAGAGGGAAATGCGCTGTTGATGACGGCGCGGCAGGACTTTCGTTGGGAAAATCCGGAGCGCGAAATCAAGATCGAAGACCTCCCCGTCATTTGGTTTGATTGGGCTCTCACCCTCATTGAGCAGCGGACAAAAGTGTCTTGGGGGCTACCGGAGCGTACGACGCCGATATCGGTGGTGACGTTTATGTACACGCAAGACGAGGTCGTCGTTATCGAGGGTACGGAGATGCTCAAGGGCGCGCGCTATATCAACGGCAAGAGGCTCAGTTTCGGCCCGATTTCACCTGAACAGGTTTTAATCGCGCAGTGACCATCCACCCGCCGCCCCGGGTTGATCGTTCCCACGCTCTGCGTGGGAATGCAGCCCGGGACGCTCTGCGTCCCTTCCAGAACCGAACGCGGAGCGTCCGTTGAGGCATTCCCACGCAGGACCGTGGGAACGATCATCGCGTGTCGCTACTGCGGCAACTCCAGATTATCCATCACCCGATTCACCGCCAGCTCGCCGAGCATGATCAGTTGCGCGATCCCCAACAGCGTCCGGCGCTGCGACGCGGGGATTAGGTGGGCGAAGTCATGGGCGATGGTTCTGGCGGAGGCGAGGGTTTCGCTGGCATCGGCCAGCAGTTCTTCGTTTTTGAAGTCGGCGGTGACGGCGTACATCCGGCGGGTTTTGCGCGGTGGTGGGGTGGAGCCGGGTGGGCAGAGGTAGTGATCGAGCGCGCGTTCGGCGGCGTCGTTGAGCTTTTTGGAATCGAGGGATTCGTAGGGGGAGGCGAGGTCGGTTTCGGGTGGGTTGGGTGTTGGTTTGATCATGGTGAAGCTCCTTTGAAGTGGAGCCGCTACAACCTGTCGCTAAACAGGAAGGGTGGCGGCTGTACGCAGGTTAGCGAACCGGTCAAAGGCACCCGGCAGACCCGAGGGTCTCCCGCATACAGCCACCATGACGAAATTGCGAAAATACAGATCCGCAACGAAGCCTGGAACGCTGATGCACCTTTGACTTGAATTCGAGTCGCTAAACCCGATCGCTGATTCGTCAGCGACCGGACCACAATAGAACCCGCCCCCAAAGCGCACAAGCCGGCGGATTCTGGCTTGGCTGTAGGCAATGGCGCAAGGATTTGTAGCCTTGAAGACGTGTCCTGAAGTGTCTTTTAAACACCTGAGTTTAAGAGGCACTTTGTGCTGACTAAACTGGCCCCTTCGCGAGCAGGCTCGCTCCCACATTTGGATTGCATTCCACTCCCAGATTTGGAATGCGGTTCCCTGTGGGAGCGAGCCTGCTCGCGAAGGGGCCAGACCAATCAGCAAAAAATCCTGGTTAAAAACCTCTGTTTCATCCCGCCGGCAAAAGTTGGAAAGCTTCTTGCAGTACCCGCCGTGAGCCCGCTCTGGGCGTCAAAAGTTTGCTTTAAAGGAACGGGGAAAACCGGTGGATCGCTCTCAGTTATTCAACACTGCTCGCACAAACGTTGCCGACCTCAGTCGAGGCAATCTGGGCGTGCCGTTGTTGCTGCTGGTCATGCTGGCGATGATGATGTTGCCGGTGCCGCCGTTCCTGCTCGACGTGTTCTTCACCTTCAACATTGCCCTGTCGATCGTCGTCCTGCTGGTTTGCGTGTACGCGCTGCGGCCGCTGGATTTCGCCGTGTTCCCGACGATTCTGCTGGTCGCGACGTTGCTGCGGCTGGCGTTGAACGTGGCCTCGACGCGGGTGGTGATGCTCCACGGTCAGGACGGCCACGCCGCCGCCGGTAAGGTGATTCAGGCCTTCGGTGAGGTGGTGATCGGCGGTAACTACGTGGTCGGTATCGTGGTCTTCGCGATTCTGATGATCATCAACTTCGTCGTAGTGACCAAGGGTGCCGGGCGGATTTCCGAGGTGAGCGCGCGCTTCACCCTCGATGCGATGCCCGGCAAACAAATGGCGATCGACGCTGACCTCAACGCCGGCCTGATCGACCAGAACCAGGCCAAGATGCGCCGTCAGGAAGTCGCCCAAGAGGCCGAGTTCTACGGTTCGATGGACGGTGCCAGCAAGTTCGTCCGCGGTGACGCCATCGCCGGCCTGCTGATTCTGTTCATCAACCTCATCGGCGGTATGGCCGTCGGTATCTTCCAGCACAACATGAGCTTCGGCGATGCGGGCAAGGTTTACGCCTTGCTGACCATTGGTGACGGTTTGGTGGCGCAATTGCCATCACTGTTGTTATCAACAGCGGCGGCGATCATGGTGACCCGTGCTTCCGGTTCGGAAGACATGGGCAAACAGATCAATCGCCAGATGTTCGCCTCGCCGAAAGCGCTGGCGGTGGCCGCCGGTCTGATGGCGGTCATGGGCCTGGTGCCGGGCATGCCGCACTTCTCGTTCCTGAGCATGGCGGCGCTGGCCGCTGGCGGCGCGTACCTGTTCTGGAAGAAGCAGAATGTGGCCAAGGTTGTGGCGTTGGAGGAGGTCAAGCGCCAGCAGGATTTGCTGCCGTCGCCGGCCCGCGCCATGGAAACCAAAGAGCTGGGCTGGGATGACGTGACGCCGATCGACATGATCGGCCTGGAAGTCGGTTATCGCCTGATTCCATTGGTCGATCGCAACCAGGGCGGGCAATTGCTGGCGCGGATCAAGGGCGTGCGCAAGAAGCTCTCGCAGGATCTGGGTTTCCTGATGCCGACCGTGCACATTCGCGACAACCTCGACTTGGCGCCAAGCGCCTATCGCCTGACCCTGATGGGCGTGATCCTCGCCGAAGCCGAGATCTATCCGGATCGCGAACTGGCGATCAACCCGGGCCAGGTGTACGGCACGCTCAACGGCATCAACGCCAAAGATCCGGCTTTCGGCCTCGAGGCGGTGTGGATCGAAATCAGCCAGCGTGCCCAGGCACAATCGCTCGGTTACACCGTGGTCGACGCCAGCACCGTGGTTGCGACCCACTTGAACCAGATTCTGTACAAGCACTCCAGCGAGCTGATCGGCCACGAAGAAGTGCAGCAACTCATGCAATTGCTGGCCAAAAGCTCGCCGAAACTGGCAGAAGAGCTGGTGCCGGGCGTGGTCACGTTGTCGCAGTTGCTCAAAGTGCTGCAAGCGCTGCTCGCCGAACACGTGCCGGTGCGCGATATCCGCAGCATTGCCGAAGCCATCGCCAACAACGCCGCGAAGAGTCAAGATACCGCCGCTTTGGTGGCTGCTGTGCGGGTCGGCGTATCGCGCGCCATCGTTCAAAGCATTGTAGGCACTGAGTCCGAGCTGCCTGTGATCACCTTGGAACCAAGGTTGGAACAAATATTGCTCAATAGTCTGCAGAAGGCAGGACAAGGCTCGGAAGAGGGCGTTCTGCTGGAGCCAAGCATGGCCGAGAAGCTGCAGCGTTCGCTCATCGAAGCGGCGCAGCGTCAGGAAATGCAAGGTCAGCCGGTGATCCTTTTGGTCGCTGGCCCGATCCGCGCGATGCTCTCGCGCTTTGGCCGCCTCGCCGTCCCTGGACTGCATGTGCTGGCTTACCAGGAAATACCGGACAACAAGCAAGTGACCATCGTTGCGACAGTAGGGCCCAACGGCTGAGGTAGTGGTTTATGCAAGTTAAGCGTTTCTTTGCCGCCGATATGCGTCAGGCCATGAAGCTGGTTCGTGATGAGCTGGGCGCTGATGCGGCCATCATTGGCAACCGCCGCATTGCCGGCGGTGTCGAGTTGACGGCGGCACTGGATTACAAATTGTCGGCGCTGGCGCCACGGGTTCCGAACATGGAACTCGAAGACGAACTGCGCAAGACCCAGTCGCGCATCGTCACCGCCCAGGCTGAGCTGAGCCTGCGTGGCGAAGCCGACGGCAATAGCAATCGCCAGATCTTTGCCGGGCTGCCGTTGACCGCCGGCCTGCCGCTGACCGCCGCTGAACCGCTGAGCGAGCCGACTTACGCTGCTCCAGCGCGTCCGGCCCCGGCCCCTGCGCAGTCCTCCGGCGGTGTCGATCCGCGTGCACTGGATTCGATGCGTTTTGAATTGAACAGCCTGCGCGAGCTGATGGAAGTTCAGCTCGGCACCCTGGCCTGGAATCAGCTGCAAGGCAGCCGCCCGGCGCAAGCCAATCTGTATCGCCGTCTGCAACGTATCGGCCTCTCCGGCCCGTTGTCGCGCGATCTACTGGCGATGATCACCGATATCGAAGAACCGCGTCAGGCCTGGCGCATGCTGCTGGCGCACCTGGCACGGATGATTGCCGTACCGGAAGTCGAGCCACTGGAAGAGGGCGGTGTGATTGCCATGGTCGGCCCGGCCGGCATGGGCAAGACCACCACGCTGGCCAAACTTGCCGCGCGTTATGTGCTGAAATACGGCGCGCAGAACGTCGCGCTGGTGAGCATGGACAGCTTCCGCATCGGCGCTCAGGAACAACTGAAGACCCTGGGCCGCATTCTCAATGTGCCGGTGACCCACGTTGATCCGGGCCAATCGCTGGTGCAAGCGCTGGACCCATTGCTGCGCAAACGCGTGGTGCTGATCGATACCGCCGGCCTGCAAGCCAGCGATCCAGCCCTGCGCATGCAGCTCGAAAGTCTGGCCGGGCGCGGCATTCGTGCAAAAAATTATCTGGTCTTGGCAACCACCAGCCAGAAACAGGTTCTAACCGCCGCTTATCACAGTTACAAGCGTTGCGGGCTTGCCGGCTGCATCCTGACTAAACTGGATGAAACGGCCAGCCTTGGCGAAGTGTTGAGCCTGGCGATCAGTCATGAATTGCCGGTCGCGTACCTGACCGATGGCCCACGGATTCCGGATGATCTGCATCTGCCGCGCCGTCATCAACTGGTCAGCCGCGCCGTCAGCGTGCAAATGCAGGAAGAACCCAGCGAAGAAGCCATGGCTGACATGTTCGCTGATATCTATCACAGCCCGACCAAGCAGGTAGGCTGAGGTATTCATGAACAGTTTTTGTACCTACATCGATGGTCTGCCATGCATTGTTCCGATCGGGAACGCGCAGCCAGTAATGTGGCCTCCGTCTATGCAAGACAAGGTAAAGAAATAACATGGGCAGCATGCATCCCGTACAGGTGATCGCGGTGACCGGCGGCAAAGGTGGCGTCGGCAAGACTAACGTGTCAGTGAACTTGTCGCTGGCGCTGGCAGAGCTTGGCCGTCGGGTCATGCTGCTGGACGCCGACCTCGGTCTGGCGAACGTTGACGTATTGTTGGGGCTGACCCCTAAACGCACGCTGGCCGACGTCATCGAAGGCCGTTGCGAGTTGCGCGACGTGCTGTTGCAAGGCCCCGGTGGCATCCGCATCGTGCCGGCGGCGTCCGGCACGCAAAGCATGGTGCACCTGAGCCCGGCGCAACATGCCGGCCTGATTCAGGCGTTCAGCGACATCGGCGACAATCTCGACGTATTGGTGATCGACACCGCTGCGGGTATTGGTGACTCGGTAGTCAGTTTTGTGCGCGCCGCGCAAGAAGTGTTGCTGGTGGTCTGCGATGAGCCGACTTCCATTACCGACGCCTACGCGCTGATCAAATTGCTCAACCGCGATTACGGCATGAACCGCTTCCGCGTCCTCGCCAACATGGCGCAGAGCCCGCAGGAAGGGCGCAACCTGTTCGCCAAGTTGACCAAGGTCACGGATCGCTTCCTTGACGTGGCCCTACAATACGTCGGCGCCGTGCCTTACGACGAAAGCGTGCGTAAAGCGGTGCAGAAGCAGCGCGCGGTGTACGAAGCCTTTCCGCGTTCCAAGTGCGCGCTGGCGTTCAAGGCGATTGCGCAGAAGGTCGATACCTGGCCGCTGCCCGCCAACCCGCGTGGCCACCTTGAGTTTTTCGTCGAGCGCCTCGTGCAGCAAACGGCAGGGCCCGTGCTATGACCGCAAGCGGTATGAACTACTACAAGAAGTCGGCACGTGACGCGCAGTACGAGCTGATCGAGCGTTACGCGCCACTGGTCAAACGCATTGCCTACCACTTGCTGGCACGCTTGCCGGCGAGTGTGCAGGTCGAAGACCTGATCCAGGCCGGGATGATCGGCCTGCTCGAAGTCTCGACCAAATATGACGCCAGCAAAGGCGCCAGTTTCGAAACGTACGCGGGCATACGAATCCGCGGCGCGATGCTCGACGAAGTGCGCAAAGGGGATTGGGCGCCACGCTCGGTTCACCGCAATACCCGTATGGTCAGCGACGCAATTCGCTCAATTGAAGCTAAAACCGGCCGTGATGCTAAAGATCACGAGGTTGCGGCCGAACTCCAATTGAGTCTCGACGATTACTACGGGATTTTGAATGACACCTTGGGCAGTCGCCTGTTCAGTTTCGACGACCTGTTGCAGGACGGCGAACACGAAGGGCTGCACGAGGATGGCGCGAGTGCTCATATGGAGCCGTCACGCGATCTGGAAGATGAACGCTTCCAGGCAGCGCTGGCGGACGCGATTGCCAATTTGCCGGAGCGTGAGCGACTGGTGTTGGCGCTGTACTACGACGAAGAGCTGAACCTCAAGGAGATCGGTGAAGTCCTTGGCGTCAGTGAATCGCGGGTCAGCCAGTTACACAGCCAGTGCGCGGCCCGTTTGCGGGGGCGTTTGGGGGAGTGGCGAGCGCGCTGAAGGCAGTGTGGGGACACTGCGAACGAGGCTGGTGCGGTGATGAACGGCACCGGTCTTGCTCTGTTGTGCTCCAGACAGTCTTCGAGTGCTGCGCCGATTGATTGAAGTGGCGCGTCCAGGTGCTGGGCGCGTTTAAGACTGCTTGGAGGTCGAATTGAACAAAGACATGAAAATCCTCATCGTTGATGACTTCTCAACGATGCGGCGGATCATCAAGAACCTGCTGCGTGATCTTGGGTTCACCAACACCGTCGAGGCTGACGATGGCACCACTGCCATTCCAGTGCTCAACAGCGGCAGCATCGACTTTCTGGTAACGGACTGGAACATGCCGGGCATGACCGGTATCGACCTGCTGCGCCATGTGCGTGCCGATGAAAAACTCAAGCACCTGCCAGTCCTGATGGTCACGGCTGAAGCCAAGCGCGAGCAGATCATTGAAGCCGCCCAGGCCGGTGTAAACGGCTACGTAGTCAAACCTTTCACGGCTCAGGCGTTGAAAGACAAAATCGAGAAGATTTTCGAACGCATCGGCTGATGAACGCGCGGGGGAGCTATGGAGCATAACGAATCTTCACAGGGCGATTTCGAATCGACCCTGAAAAAACACGCGGTCGAACTGGTCGAAAGCCTTGAAAAAGGCAGGTTCGGCGACGCTGTGCAACTGATCCATGAGCTCAATCAGACCCGTGACCGCGGCCTGTACCAGGAAGTGGGCAAGCTCACACGTGAACTGCACAGTGCGATCGTCAACTTCCAGATCGATCCGCACATGCCACAGGCCGAGGAAGTGTCGCAAATCACCGACGCCACTGAACGCCTGGGCTATGTGGTCAAGCTGACGGAAGCCGCGGCCAACCGCACCATGGATCTGGTGGAAAGCGCCACGCCGGTGGTCAACAGTCTGGCTGATGAAGCGCAGACCTTGAGCGCCGATTGGGGGCGTTTCATGCGTCGCGAGGTCGGGGCTGAGGAGTTCCGTGAACTGGCGCGCCGGGTCGACGGTTTTCTGTCACGCAGCAGCACGGACAACCGTGCAGTGTCGAGCAATCTCAACGACATCCTGCTGGCCCAGGATTACCAGGACCTGACCGGTCAGGTGATCAAGCGGGTGACCCAACTGGTCACCGAAGTCGAAAGCAATTTGCTCAAACTCGTGCTCATGGCCAGTCAAGTCGACCGCTTTGCGGGCATCGAACATGACCGCGCCGCGATGCTTGCAGAAAAAGATCCACAAAAACATCTCTCGCAGGGTGAAGGTCCGCAGATTCATGCCGATAAACGAGAAGACGTTGTGTCCGGTCAGGACGATGTGGACGATTTGTTATCCAGCCTCGGATTCTAGTGTTTTGGAATTTTAGGTTTTTTGGGTTTTTAGACCTGTAGGAGCACCCCATTAATGAGCTTCGGCGCCGATGAAGAGATCCTTCAGGATTTCCTGGTTGAGGCCGGCGAGATTCTTGAGCAACTGTCCGAACAACTGGTCGAGCTGGAAAGCCGTCCGGATGACGCAGATCTGCTCAACGCAATTTTTCGCGGTTTCCACACTGTAAAAGGGGGCGCCGGCTTCCTTCAGCTCAACGAGCTGGTGGAGTGCTGTCACATCGCCGAAAACGTGTTCGACATCCTGCGCAAGGGTGAGCGTCGCGTTGATGCAGAACTGATGGACGTTGTCCTCGAAGCACTGGACGCGGTGAACAGCATGTTCAGCGAAGTCCGCGAGCGTGCGCCGATCACCGCCGCCACCCCGGAACTGCTGGCCGCCCTGGCGCGCCTGGCCGAACCGCAATCGGCGGACGAAGCCCCGGCTTCGCCAGTGGCCGAGATGATCGAAGAACTGGTCGTCGAAGGCGACGCGTCGGGCGACATCACCGATAACGAATTTGAACAGCTGCTGGACTCGCTGAACGCCGTCAAGGCTGAAGCCGAAGCCCCGGCCGTTGCTGCCCCTGTGCAAACGGCTGCTGAAGCTGCGAGCGATGAAATCACCGATGCCGAGTTCGAGTCGTTGCTCGATCAGTTGCACGGCAAAGGCCAGTTCGCGGCGGATGCCGTGGCACCGACTGCTGCGGCGCCGGCAGCGCCTGCGGCGGGCGACAGCTCGGACATCACCGACGACGAATTCGAAGCCCTGCTCGATCAACTGCATGGCAAGGGCAACTTTGCCGTTGAAGCGCTGGAGTCGGCGATTGCCTCGGCACCGGCTGCGCCAGCCGCACCGACCGCTGCGGCGGCCGGCAGCGATCTGATCAGCGATCACGAGTTCGAATCGCTGCTCGACGAATTGCACGGCAAAGGCAAGTTCACTGACGTTGGTGCCGCGCCTGCCGGCGCCGCTTCGACGGTGGCTGCGCCTGCGGCCAAGGCTGCGGCCGCTCCGGCTGCTGCGCCGAAAGCCGCGCCCAAGCCTGAGCCGAAAGCCGAAACGCCAAAACCGGCTGCCGCTGCTGCACCGGCTCCGGCCCGTGCCGCCGCTGCGCCGCCACCGGAAAAACCGGCTAGCGAAGCCGAGACCACCGTGCGGGTCGACACCGCGCGTCTCGACGAAATCATGAACATGGTTGGCGAGTTGGTGCTGGTGCGTAACCGTCTGGTACGCCTGGGCCTCAACAGCGGCGACGAAGCCATGTCCAAGGCCGTGTCGAACCTCGACGTGGTCACGGCAGACTTGCAGACCGCGGTGATGAAGACCCGGATGCAGCCGATCAAGAAGGTCTTCGGGCGCTTCCCGCGTCTGGTTCGCGACCTGGCACGTCAGCTCAAGAAAGAGATCAACCTGGAACTGGTGGGTGAAGAAACCGACCTCGACAAAAACCTTGTCGAGGCCCTGGCCGACCCGCTGGTCCACTTGGTGCGCAACGCCGTCGACCACGGCATCGAGTCGCCGGAAGAACGCGAAGCCTCGGGCAAGGCCCGTGGCGGTCGTGTTGTCCTGGCCGCCGAGCAGGAAGGCGACCACATCCTGCTGTCGATCTCCGATGACGGTAAAGGCATGGATCCGAACGTCCTGCGTTCGATCGCGGTAAAACGCGGTGTGATGGACAAGGACGCGGCCGATCGCCTCAGCGATACCGAGTGCTACAACCTGATTTTCGCCCCGGGTTTCTCGACCAAGACCGAGATCTCCGACGTGTCCGGCCGCGGTGTCGGCATGGACGTGGTGAAGACCAAGATTTCCCAGCTCAACGGTTCGATCAACATTTACTCGACCAAGGGCCAGGGCTCGAAGATCGTCATCAAGGTGCCGCTGACCCTCGCGATCATGCCAACCCTGATGGTGATGCTCGGCAATCAGGCGTTTGCGTTCCCGTTGGTCAACGTCAACGAAATCTTCCACCTCGACCTGTCGACCACCAACGTCGTCGACGGTCAGGAAGTGGTGATCGTGCGGGACAAGGCCTTGCCATTGTTCTACCTCAAGCGCTGGCTGGTCAGCTCCGCCGCTCACGAAGAGCAGCGTGAAGGCCATGTGGTGATCCTTTCGGTGGGCACTCAGCGGATCGGCTTCGTCGTCGATCAACTGGTCGGCCAGGAAGAAGTGGTCATCAAGCCATTGGGCAAAATGCTGCAGGGCACTCCGGGCATGTCCGGCGCCACCATCACTGGTGACGGCCGCATCGCGCTGATTCTCGATGTTCCAAGCATGCTCAAGCGTTACGCCACGAAGCGTATTTGAATCCGGGGTGGCGGGGCGACAACGTCCCGCTGCACCTAATGGAGTGTTTATGGCAGTCAAAGTCCTGGTGGTGGACGATTCAGGTTTTTTCCGCCGCCGCGTCTCGGAAATTCTTTCAGCGGATCCGAGCATCCAGGTGGTCGGCACCGCCACCAACGGTAAAGAGGCGATCGATCAGGCTCTGGCGCTCAAGCCGGACGTGATCACCATGGACTACGAGATGCCGATGATGGACGGCATCACGGCAGTGCGGCACATCATGCAGCGCTGCCCGACCCCGGTGTTGATGTTCTCCTCGCTGACGCACGAAGGCGCTCGGGTCACCCTCGATGCGCTGGATGCTGGTGCGGTGGATTTCCTGCCGAAGAATTTCGAAGACATCTCGCGTAATCCGGAGAAGGTCAAGCAACTGCTGTGCGAGAAGGTCCACAGCATCTCGCGCAGCAACCGTCGCTTCAGTGCCTACAGCGCGCCTGCGCCTGTGGCTGCGCCAGCCCCGACGCCTGCTCCGGCAGCGTCGAGCTTCAGCAGCCACAGCGCCAGCGCGCCGGCACGTCCGGCCCCTGCGCCGGCACCGACTCGCGCGCCGGCGGCCAGTGCTTCGTCGCCAGCACCGAAACGCAAGGCCTACAAACTGGTTGCCATCGGGACATCGACCGGCGGCCCGGTGGCCCTGCAACGTGTGCTGACCCAGTTGCCGGCGAACTTCCCGGCGCCGATCGTGCTGATCCAGCACATGCCGGCAGCGTTCACCAAGGCCTTCGCCGAACGCCTCGACAAGCTCTGCCGCATCAGCGTCAAGGAAGCCGAGGATGGCGACATCCTGCGTCCGGGCCTGGCGCTGCTGGCACCGGGTGGCAAGCAAATGATGATCGACGGCCGTGGCGCGGTGAAAATCCTCCCGGGTGACGAGCGCCTGAACTACAAGCCGTGCGTGGACATCACCTTCGGTTCGGCGGCGAAATCCTACGGCGACAAAGTTCTGGCGGTAGTGCTGACCGGCATGGGCGCCGACGGCCGTGAAGGCGCGCGTCTGCTCAAGCAGGGCGGCAGCGCGGTGTGGGCGCAAGATGAGGCCAGCTGCGTGATCTACGGCATGCCGATGGCCATCGTCAAAGCCGACCTCGCCGACGCGGTGTACAGCCTCGACGACATCGGCAAGCACATTGTCGAGGCGTGCCTCTGATGGATGTTCTAAGCCTTATCGGGATCATCATGGCGTTCGTCGCCATCATCGGCGGCAACTACCTGGAAGGTGGACATCTCGGTGCGCTGGCCAACGGCCCGGCGGCGCTGATCGTACTGGGCGGCACCATCGGTGCCGCACTGCTGCAATCGCCGATGAGCGCGTTCAAGCGCGCCATGCAGATCCTCGCCTGGATTCTGTTTCCGCCACGGGTCGATCTGGCCGGCGGCATCGATCGCGTCGTCAACTGGAGCCTCACCGCGCGCAAGGAAGGCCTGCTGGGCCTGGAAGGCGTGGCCGATGCCGAACCCGACAACTACTCGCGCAAAGGCCTGCAATTGCTGGTCGACGGTGCTGAGCCGGAAGCGATCCGCAGCATCCTTGAAGTGGATTTCTACACCCAGGAAGCCCGCGACATCGAGGCCGCAAAAGTCTTTGAAAGCATGGGCGGCTACGCGCCAACCATCGGCATCATCGGTGCGGTGATGGGCCTGATCCACGTGATGGGTAACCTCGCCGATCCGACGCAATTGGGCAGCGGCATTGCCGTGGCCTTCGTCGCGACCATTTACGGCGTGGCCAGTGCCAACCTGGTGTTATTGCCCGTGGCGGCCAAGCTGAAGTCAATCGCGTTGCGGCAGTCGCGTTATCGCGAAATGTTGTTGGAAGGGATCTTGTCGATCGCCGAAGGTGAAAACCCTCGCTCCATTGAGTTGAAGCTGCAAGGCTTCATGGATTAAGGGAATAACCTCATGGCTCGTCGTCGCCACCAGGAAGAACACGTCAATCACGAGCGCTGGCTCGTGTCCTACGCGGATTTCATCACGCTGTTGTTCGCGTTCTTCGTGGTGATGTACTCGATTTCGTCGATCAACGAAGGCAAGTACAAAGTCATTTCCGAAGCGCTGATCGGGGTCTTCACCGACTCCGACCGCTCGCTCAAACCGATCCCGATTGGCGATGAACGACCGAAAACCGTGACCCCGGCCAAGCCGCTGGTCAAGGACGCCGAGCAGGTCGACGCCGGTATTGCCGGTGCCAGCGATCCGCTGAAAAGCATCGCCGATGACATCAGCGCCGCGTTCGGCGACTTGATCAGCTCCAACCAGATGACCGTGCGCGGCAACGAGTTGTGGGTCGAGATCGAACTCAATTCCAGCCTGTTGTTTGGCAGCGGCGATGCGATGCCGAGTGATATCGCGTTCAACATCATCGACAAGGTCGCGGCGATCCTCAAACCGTTCGATAACCCGATCCATGTCGAAGGTTTCACCGACGATCAACCGATCCGCACCGCGCAGTACCCGACCAACTGGGAGCTGTCCTCGGCGCGTTCGGCGAGCATCGTGCGCATGCTGGCGATGCAGGGCGTCAACCCAGGTCGCCTGGCGTCGGTGGGTTACGGTGAATTTCAGCCGGTGGCCAATAACGCCACCGCTGAAGGCCGCGCGAAGAACCGTCGCGTGGTGCTGGTGGTGTCGCGCAATCTCGATGTGCGCCGCAGCCTCACGGGCACCGGGACCGCCCATGCGCAACCGGACGCTGCGTTGAAGCGTGCTGGCACACAAACTGCACCGACCCCGGTCAAGACGCCGGGACGCGAGAGTGCCGTCAATTCTCCGTCACCCGCATTAACACGCTGAGCTATGTCTCGGTCGAGCATATCGGCCGGGAGGAACGAACTGAATGAGAGTCTGGGCAGTCGCCAATCAAAAGGGTGGTGTCGGTAAAACCACATCTTCCATCGCTTTAGCCGGATTGCTGGCCGAGGCGGGCAAGCGCGTGGTTGTGGTCGATCTCGACCCGCACGGCTCGATGACCAGCTATTTCGGCTATGACCCCGACAGCCTGGAACACAGCAATTACGACCTGTTTCTGCACAAGGGCAGCGTGCCGCAAGGCCTGCCGGGGCAGTTACTGCTGTCGACCAGCGATGAACGTATTTCCCTGCTGCCGTCGAGCACCGCGCTTGCCACCCTGGAGCGTCAGTCGCCGGGGCAGAGTGGCTTGGGTCTGGTGATCGCCAAGAGTCTGGCGCAGCTGTGGCAGGATTTCGATTACGCGGTGATCGACAGCCCGCCGTTGCTCGGCGTGCTGATGGTCAACGCCCTCGCGGCGAGCCAGCAACTGGTGATCCCGGTGCAGACCGAACACCTCGCCGTCAAAGGCCTGGAACGCATGGTCAACACCCTGGCGATGATCAACCGCTCGCGCAAACAGGCGTTGCCGTTCAGCATCGTGCCGACCCTGTTCGATCGCCGCACGCAAGCCTCGATGCATACCTTGCGCGTGCTGCGCGACAAATTCCCCGACGAGATCTGGCAGGGTTATATCCCGGTCGATACCCGTCTGCGCGACGCCAGCCGAGCCGGTGTCACGCCTTCGCAATTCGATGGCAAAAGTCGTGGCGTGCTGGCCTACCGTGCGCTGCTCAAGCATCTGTTGGCGCAACAACTTGTTCCGCAGGTGGCTTGAGATGAGGTTGAACCTTGTAGGAGCTGCCGCAGGCTGCGATCTTTTGATCCGGCTTTTTGGCGCTTCTGAAAAGATCAAAAGATCGCAGCCTGCGGCAGCTCCTACAGGGGACTGTGCATGAACCGGCCTTTGAAGTTGACGTCGAAGCCGCAGTTGGCCTTGCAGTCGTATCTGGACAGTTTGCTCCAGGAAATTCCTGACGCGTTGCCGACGCCAGTCGAAGTTGTCGAAGAAAGTACCGAGGCGCTGGACGAGTTTCAGGCCGCGGTGCTGGAAGAGCAGGCGCGTGATGCACAGAAAGCGGCCAGGCCTGCCGCGCCGGTTATCGCGCCTGCCGTTGCGGCGGTGGCGAAAGCACCGGTGGCATTGATCGAAGAGGCCGAGCCGGTTCGCGCGCCGGTCTCGACACTGGCGCCGTTGCTGCAAACCCAATTGCTGAGAACCGTGCCGGAACCCGCGGTGGTCGAACCGGCTCCGGCTCCAGTTGCGCCCGCGCCGATTGAGCAGACGCTGGTTACGCCGCTGGTGGAAGTGCATCTGCCGCCGAACAACACGCCGCCACCGGTGGAAGCCGATGGTCGCCCGGCCTGGGCCTCGGAAGCGTTCGAATGCCTGTTGTTCGACGTCGCCGGCCTGACCCTCGCCGTGCCGCTGGTGTGCCTTGGTTCAATCTATTCGCTGGCCGGCCACGAGCTGACACCGTTGTTCGGCCAGCCGGAATGGTTCCTCGGGATCCTGCCGAGCCAGGCCGGCAATCTGAAAGTGTTGGACACCGCGCGCTGGGTCATGCCCGATCGCTATCGCGATGACTTCCGTCAGGGCCTGCAGTACGTGATTTCGGTACAAGGTTACGAGTGGGGGCTGGCGGTGCATCAGGTCAGCCGCTCGTTGCGTCTGGACCCGAATGAAATCAAATGGAGAAGTCACCGGGGTCAGCGGCCATGGCTTGCCGGCACCGTGATTGAGCACATGTGTGCATTGCTTGATGTTTCCGCACTGGCCGAGTTGATCGCCAGCGGTGGGGCAAAGCACCTCGGCGGCCAAAAGCCGCTACATAAACCGACTTAGCAGCCGACATAACAATCAGGCGACGGCATTGTTGAATGCCGCCACACAGAACACACACCGCCCAGAGCGGTTTTTTCGAGGGGTCAGGGTATGAGTAGTCAGGCGACGAATGCAAAAGGTTCTGAAGATCCGATCCTGCAATGGGTGACCTTCAAACTGGACAACGAGACCTACGGCATCAACGTGATGCGCGTGCAGGAAGTGTTGCGCTACACCGAGATCGCCCCGGTGCCGGGCGCGCCGAGCTACGTGCTGGGCATCATCAATCTGCGCGGTAACGTGGTCACCGTGATCGACACCCGTCAGCGCTTCGGCCTGCACAGCGGCGAGATCAGCGACAACACCCGTATCGTCATCATCGAAGCCGACAAGCAAGTCGTCGGCATCATGGTCGACAGCGTGGCCGAAGTGGTTTACCTGCGTCAGTCGGAAATCGAGACGGCGCCGAACGTCGGCAACGAAGAGTCGGCCAAGTTCATCCAGGGCGTGTGCAACAAGAACAACGAGTTGCTGATCCTGGTCGAGCTGGACAAGATGATGAGCGAAGAAGAATGGTCGGAACTGGAGAGCATCTGATTGATTCTCGAGGTCGCGGTCATTGTCCTGTTCCTCTTCTGGGCAGGCACACTGGCAATGTTTGTGTCGTACATCAAGGCGCAGCGAGTGATCGCTGCGCAACAGGCTCAGGGCGATGCGCTGCGTGATCAGCGCATCAAGGACCTGGCCAAGCGTGTCGACGATTACCAGAACGGCAACGTGCGCATGGGCGACGCCCTGCACGAGTTGCGCGCGGTGGTGAATCCGTTGCCGGACAAGATTGTTGCGCTTGAACAACGCGACCCGTCGAGCCTGTCATTCGCCCAGGCGGCGAAACTGGTGGGCATGGGCGCAAGCGTCGATGAACTGACTCAGTCCTGCGGGTTGACCCAGGCTGAGGCGGAGTTGATGCGCAAGCTTCACAAAAGCAGCTAGTAGCTTCGAGCTTTTAGCGGCCAAAAGATCGCAGCCTTCGGCAGCTCCTACAGAGATCTCATGTAGGAGCTGCCGAAGGCTGCGATCTTTTGCTTTTAAGGCTCAGTAATCATCCCCGCGATCGGTGATGTCCTTCTCGACCATCGGCGCATTCGGGTCCTGCCCTTCGGGGAATTTGCCCTTCAGATTCCACGCAAACGCGATGATCTCGGCGATGGTGCGATACAGCTCTTCGGGAATGCTGTCGCCCAGTTCCATGCGCGCCAGCAAGCGCACCAACTCAGCGTTTTCATAAATCGGCACTTCGCAATCGCGAGCAATGCGCAGGATTTCTTCGGCCAGTTCGTCATCCCCTTTGGCGGTGAGGGTCGGGGCGTGGTTGCCGTCGTATTTGAGGGCGATGGCCTGGCGTGGGGCAGTGGAATCGTTCATGCGGTTTCGTCGACCCAGCGGTGTTCGAGACGGGTTTGGTTGCCTTGCGGCGGGGTGCCGTGGTGGCAGTCGATATCGCCGACGTTGAGCCCGCGATCGAGCAGACGCTGGCGCAGGGCAAACAGGTTGTTTTCGATCAGGTCCGCAGTGTACGGGCGTTCGGCCCACAGTTGGCTGGACAGGCTGCCGGCGATCAGTTGCGCCTGAATCTGCAGCGGCCCGAGCGGTTCCATGTCGAACGCCAGATCGACGCGCCACAATTGTTGCCTGGGCTCGCGCTCATCGCGGCGCTCGTTCGGTTGCGGTTCTCGCTCCGGCGCTTCTTCACGCTGAAACTTGACCTGCAACGGCACGATGTCCTGCAGGTTGCGCATGGGAATTTCCAGTTGCCAGGTGCTGAGCAGGCGCCCGTCGTCGGTGACGCCAGTCTGTTCCAGGCTCGATAGCTGATGGCTTTGCAGGCGCGAAACAGCGGCAGCGGCGAGGCGCAGCAACTGTTCCAGATCGCCTTCGCCGTCCAGGCTTTGCAGCAAACGCTCGGGCAGCGGGAAGCTGCTGGGTAGCGGTTTCGCGCTGACCTGGCCAAGCATGCCTAGCGCGTTGCGGACGAAACTCGGCAGCGCTTGCGCCAGGGTGTTGGCGGCGATGATCGCGTTGAAACTGGTGTTGCTCGGCAGGCCCGGGGTCAGTTGTGCGATCAGCTTGAGCAGGTCGGCTTTCATGTCCGGGGCTAGCGTCGGGTTCTGCCCGGTCAGCAGTTTGGCTTCGAGGAACGCGCCGCTGTTGGCCAAGGCCAGTGCCACGCCTTTGGCGGTACTCAGTTGCTGCACGTCCGGCAGGCTGGCGAGCAGTTTGTCGACCACGGCACGCAAATCCTGCGAGGTCTGATCGGTATCGCTCGGCAGGTTTTGCAACGCGTTCAGCAACCCCGTCAGGGAGGCCTGACGACTTTGCTGGCCGAGCAGTTGCTGACTCACAGCCAGTTGTTCCTGGCGGCTGCTCATCGGCAGGAATTTCAGGGTTTGTGCGTCTTCGACCAATGCCGAAAGCAGGGTGCCGATGCGCAGCGGTTGCGGGCTGTCGATGGTCAGTGTGCTGCCGCTCTGTGCGGTGTTGAGCAGGCTGACCAAGGAGCGGAATACCGCCGCTTGCCCCGGCGTCTGCGGCAGCGCCTGCGAGGTCAGCACCTTGCCTTGCAGCAGTGTGCCGACCGGCAATTGCGCGGTGTCGATGCGGGTGAGGGCGGCGACGCTGCTGGCAATGGCTTGCTGCACGGTAATCGCCAGATTGCCCGCCGAGGGCTGGGTGATCGCCAGACTGGTGCCTTGGGGCAGCGGCAGATTGCTGGTCGCTTGCACGGTGGTCTGGCGTCCGCCGTCGACGGTCACCTTGAGCAATAACTGAAAGGTCTGGTCCGCCTGCTTGAGCGACAACACCTCGGCCTTGGCGCTTTGCCCGGCGCCGATCAAGCCTTCGACCGGGGTCAGCAGCTTGAGCAGCTCACCGACCTGCGGGCGAACGGTCGCCGGGGTGGTGGGCGGGAGCGGGAGGATGTTCATTTCGCCTGTCATACGCGGACACAACCTGAGGAAAATGCACTCTTGAGAGTAAGGCACTGCATGTATAATGCCGCCCGTCTTGCGCTTCGTTCAAAAAACATAGCAATTGTTTGACCCAGCTCTCTAGATCGAGCCGTCAATGCGTCTATGCTGCATCTCTTTAACGGCCGCGCCAGAGCCGACTTGAACCGTATAAGGCCCGTGATCCCTTGACCAGTCCTGTCCTGCAAACCGTTGCCCTCGCGTGTGAACGTGATCTCAGGTTGCTCTTCGAAAATCTCGAATTGAGACTGGCCAGTGGCGATATGGTGCAGATCAGCGGGCCCAACGGCAGCGGCAAAACCAGTTTGTTACGTTTGCTATCCGGGTTGATGCAGCCGACCGCCGGACAAGTCCTGCTCAATGGCCAGCCGCTGACCGAACAACGCAGCGAACTCGCACGCAACCTGCTGTGGATCGGCCACGCCGCCGGGATCAAGGATTTGCTCACCCCGGAAGAAAACCTCTCCTGGCTCTGTGCCCTGCATCATCCCGCCGAGCGCGACGCCATTTGGCAAGCGCTGGCAGCCGTAGGATTGCGCGGTTTCGAAGATGTTCCCTGCCACAGCCTGTCCGCCGGTCAGCAACGCCGCGTGGCGCTGGCGCGTTTGTATCTGGACAGCCCGCCGCTGTGGATTCTCGATGAGCCGTTTACCGCATTGGACAAGCAGGGCGTGGCGCAACTGGAAGAACACTTGGCCGGGCACTGCGAGCGCGGCGGTCTGGTGGTGTTGACCACGCACCACACGCTGAGCCGGATGCCGGCCGGTTATCGCGACATCGATCTGGGGAACTGGGCAGTATGAGTGTGTTTGGCCTGCTGGTTGCCCGTGAATCCCGACTGCTGTTTCGCCGCCCGGCGGAACTGGCCAATCCGCTGATTTTCTTTGCCATCGTCATCGCTTTGTTCCCGCTTGCCGTCGGCCCGGAAACTCAAGTGTTGCAAAACCTGTCTCCCGGGTTAGTCTGGGTGGCGGCGCTTTTGTCAGTCCTGCTCTCGCTGGACGGGCTTTTCCGCAGTGATTTCGAAGACGGATCCCTGGAACAGTGGGTCCTTTCGTCGCACCCGCTGCCACTTCTGGTCTTGGCCAAGGTGCTGGCACACTGGCTCTTCTCCGGTCTGGCACTGGTTTTGCTCTCACCGCTGCTGGCGTTGATGCTCGGTTTGCCTGCTGCCTGTCTGCCGGTTTTGCTGCTTTCGTTGCTGCTGGGAACACCGGTGCTGAGCTTGCTCGGCGCGGTGGGCGCGGCACTGACGGTCGGTCTGAAACGTGGCGGTCTGTTGTTGGCGCTGCTGATTCTGCCGTTGTACATCCCGGTGTTGATCCTTGGCAGTGGCGCCTTGCAGGCCGCGTTGCAAGGCATGCCGGCGACCGGGTATCTGCTGTGGCTGGGTAGCCTGACCGCCCTGGCGATCACCCTGACACCGTTTGCAATAGCTGCTGGCCTGAAGATCAGCGTCGGCGAATAATGAGGTCTGGTTAAAATTTAACCAGCAAAGACCCTGAGACTGCTCACACCGATGAGCGGCACCCGTGATGGAAACAGTATGAACTGGACCTGGTTTCACAAGCTCGGCTCGCCCAAGTGGTTCTACGGCATCAGCAGCAAGTTCTTGCCATGGCTGAGCATTGCAGCGTTGCTGTTGATTGGTGTCGGCGTCGTTTGGGGCCTGGCCTTCGCGCCGCCGGATTACCAGCAAGGCAACAGCTTTCGCATCATCTATATCCACGTACCCGCCGCGATGCTCGCTCAGTCGATCTACGTGATGCTGGCGGTGTGCGGCGTGGTCGGGCTGGTGTGGAAGATGAAACTGGCCGATGTCGCCCTGCAATGCGCCGCACCGATCGGCGCGTGGATGACCGCCGTAGCGCTGGTCACCGGGGCAATCTGGGGCAAACCGACGTGGGGTTCGTGGTGGGTGTGGGATGCGCGTCTGACCTCGATGCTGATTCTGCTGTTCCTGTATTTCGGCGTGATTGCGCTGGGCAATGCCATCAGCAACCGCGACAGCGCCGCCAAGGCCTGCGCGGTATTGGCCATCGTCGGTGTGATCAACATTCCGATCATCAAATACTCGGTGGAGTGGTGGAATACCCTGCACCAGGGTGCGACCTTCACCCTCACTGAAAAACCGGCGATGCCTGCCGAGATGTGGCTGCCACTGCTGCTGACGGTGCTGGGTTTCTACTGCTTCTTCGGCGCCGTGCTGTTGTTGCGCATGCGTCTTGAGGTGCTCAAGCGTGAGGCTCGCGCCAGTTGGGTGAAAGAAGAAGTGCAGCACAGTCTGGAGGCCGCTCGATGAGTTTTGCTTCATTCGGCGACTTCCTCGCCATGGGCCATCATGGCCTGTATGTCTGGTCGGCCTACGGCATCTGTCTGGCGGTGCTGATCCTCAACGTGGTGGCGCCGATCGCGGCCCGCAAGCGTTATCTGCAACAAGAGGCGCGTCGTCTGCGCCGGGAGAACAGCAAGTGAATCCGCTGCGCAAGAAACGTCTGATCATCATTCTGGCCATTCTGGTCGGGGTCGGCGCTGCCGTCGGCCTGGCCCTCAGCGCCCTGCAGCAGAACATCAATCTGTTCTACACGCCGACCCAGATCGCCAATGGCGAAGCGCCGCAAGACACGCGCATCCGCGCCGGCGGCATGGTCGAGAAGGGCTCGCTGCAACGCTCGCCGGATTCGCTCGACGTCAAATTCGTCGTCACCGACTTCAACAAATCCGTGACCATCGCCTACCGTGGCATCCTCCCGGATCTGTTTCGCGAAGGGCAGGGCATCGTTGCCCTCGGCAAGCTCAACGCCGACGGCGTGGTGGTGGCCGATGAAGTGCTGGCCAAGCACGACGAGAAATACATGCCACCGGAAGTGACCAAAGCCTTGAAAGACAGCGGTCAATCCGCGCCAACGCCTGCGAAGGAGGGTTGATCGATGAGTTCGGCAATTTTTATTCCTGAGCTCGGCCATCTGGCGATGATTCTGGCCCTGTGTTTAGCCCTGGTGCAGGCCGTGGTGCCCTTGGTCGGTGCCTGGCGCGGCGACCGTTTCTGGATGAGTCTGGCCCAGCCGGCCGCGTGGGGGCAGTTTGCATTTTTGCTGTTCGCGTTTGGCATTCTGACCTACGCGTTCATGACCGATGACTTCTCTGTCGCCTATGTCGCCAACAACTCCAACACCGCGTTGCCGTGGTACTACAAATTCAGCGCCGTATGGGGCGCCCACGAAGGTTCGTTGCTGCTCTGGGCACTGATTCTTGGCGGCTGGACCTTCGCGGTATCGGTGTTCTCGCGGCAGTTGCCGCAGGTAATGCTGGCGCGGGTGCTGGCGGTGATGGGCATGATCAGCACCGGTTTCCTGCTGTTCCTGATCCTCACGTCCAACCCGTTCAAGCGCATCCTGCCGCAAATGCCCAGCAATGGCGCTGACCTCAATCCACTGTTGCAAGACATCGGCCTGATCGTTCATCCGCCGATGTTGTACATGGGTTACGTCGGCTTTTCGGTGGCGTTCGCCTTCGCCATCGCGGCGTTGATGGGCGGTCGTCTCGATGCGGCGTGGGCGCGCTGGTCGCGTCCGTGGACCATCGTCGCCTGGGCGTTCCTCGGTATTGGCATCACCCTCGGTTCGTGGTGGGCCTACTACGAACTCGGCTGGGGTGGCTGGTGGTTCTGGGACCCGGTGGAAAACGCCTCCTTCATGCCTTGGCTGGTCGGCACTGCGCTGATCCACTCGCTGGCGGTCACGGAAAAACGTGGCGTGTTCAAGAGCTGGACCGTGTTGCTGGCGATCGCCGCGTTCTCCCTGAGCCTGCTCGGCACCTTCCTCGTACGTTCCGGCGTGCTGACTTCGGTGCATGCGTTTGCCTCCGATCCGGAGCGCGGCGTGTTCATCCTGATCTTCCTGTTGTTTGTGGTCGGCGGCTCGCTGACGCTGTTCGCCCTGCGCGCGCCAGTGGTCAAGAGTCAGGTCGGGTTCAACCTGTGGTCGAGGGAAACCCTGCTGCTGGGCAATAACCTGGTGTTGGTGGTGGCGGCGTCGATGATCCTGCTCGGCACGCTGTACCCGCTGATTCTCGATGCCCTGAGCGGCGCGAAGATGTCGGTCGGCCCGCCGTACTTTAACGCGCTGTTCATCCCGTTGATGGGATTGCTGATGGTGGTGATGGCGATCGGCGTGATCGTGCGCTGGAAGGACACCCCGGTGAAGTGGCTGGCCGGCATGCTCACGCCAGTGCTGCTCGGCAGCGTTGCGCTGGCAGTGGTGGCCGGTGTCGCTTACGGCGATTTCAACTGGGCGGTGATCGCGACTTTCCTGCTCGCTGCATGGGTGTTGCTCGCCGGTGTGCGTGACATCGTCGACAAGACTCGCCACAAAGGTCTGATCAAAGGCTTGCCAACCCTGACTCGCAGCTATTGGGGCATGCAGATTGCCCACCTCGGCATCGCCGTGTGTGCGTTGGGCGTGGTGTTGTCGAGCCAGAACAGTGCCGAACGCGACCTGCGTCTGGCGCCGGGCGAGTCGATGGACCTGGCCGGTTATCACTTCATCTTCGAAGGCGCCAGGCACTTCGAAGGGCCGAACTTTACGTCGGACAAAGGCACCATTCGGGTGATCCGCGACGGCAAGGAAATCAGCGTGCTGCACCCGGAAAAACGTCTGTACACCGTGCAGAGTTCGATGATGACCGAAGCCGGGATCGACGCTGGCTTCACCCGTGACCTTTACGTCGCCCTCGGTGAGCCGCTGGACAACGGCGCGTGGGCGGTGCGCGTGCACGTCAAACCGTTTGTGCGCTGGATCTGGTTCGGCGGTTTGCTCACAGGTCTGGGTGGTTTGCTGGCGGCGCTGGATCGACGTTATCGGGTCAAGGTGAAAGCCAAGGTGCGTGAAGCACTGGGCATGACGGGAGCGGCTGCATGAGACGTTGGTTGATGCTGGTGCCACTGGCGATTTTCCTGCTGGTGGCGGTGTTTCTTTATCGCGGTCTGTACCTCGATCCGGCGGAGTTGCCGTCGGCGATGATCAACAAGCCGTTCCCGGAGTTTTCCCTGCCGAACGTGCAGGGCGACAAGAACCTGACCAAGGCTGACATTCTCGGTAAACCGGCGCTGGTCAACGTGTGGGGCACCTGGTGCATTTCCTGCCGGGTCGAGCATCCGGTGCTGAACAAACTCGCCGAGCGTGGCGTGGTGATCTACGGGATCAACTACAAGGACACCAACGCCGATGCCTTGAAGTGGCTGGCCGAATTCCACAATCCGTATGCGCTGGATATTCGTGACGAAGAGGGCTCGCTGGGCCTCAATCTGGGCGTCTACGGCGCACCAGAGACCTTCTTCATCGACGCCAAGGGCATCATCCGCGACAAGTACGTCGGCGTAATCGATGAGCAGGTCTGGCGCGAAAAACTCGCGGCCAAGTATCAGGCGCTGGTCGACGAGGCCAAGCCATGAAGCGTTTTCTCGCTGCCGTGGTTCTGGGCTTGAGTCTGGCCGGTGTCGCCCATGCTGCTATTGATACGTATGAGTTCGCCAAAGAAGGTGATCGTGAGCGTTTCCGCGAACTGACCAAGGAGCTGCGCTGCCCCAAGTGCCAGAACCAGGACATTGCCGACTCCAACGCACCAATTGCCGCGGACTTGCGCAAAGAGATTTTCCGTATGCTCGGCGAGGGCAAGGACAACCAGCAGATCATCGACTTCATGGTGGATCGCTACGGTGATTTCGTCCGCTACAAACCGGCACTCAATGCCAAGACCGCACTGCTGTGGTTCGGCCCGGCCGGTCTGCTGCTCGGTGGTTTGGTGGTGATCGCGGTGATCGTCCGCCGTCGCCGCGGCCAGCGCGCCGAGACTCCGCAAGCGCTGTCCAGTGAAGAGCGTCAGCGCCTCGACCAACTGTTGGATAAAAACCAAGAATGATTGATTTCTGGCTTGCCGCAGGGCTGTTGCTTCTGGTCGCCCTGAGTTTTCTGCTGATCCCGGTGCTGCGTGAACGACGCGCCCAGCGTGAAGAGGATCGTACTGCCCTGAACGTTGCGCTGTATCAGGAACGTGTCGCCGAGTTGCAGTCGCAACAGGCTGAAGGCGTGCTCGACGCGGCGCAAATGGACAGCGGCCGCGCCGAGGCTGCGCGTGAGCTGCTGGCGGATACCGAAGGCGTTGCCGCACCGCGTGTGTCGAAGCTGGGTAAACCCTTGCCGTTGCTGGCGGCAATATTGGTGCCGGTGTTGGGCCTGGGCCTGTATCTGCATTTCGGTGCGGCCGACAAGGTCGAACTGACCCGCGAATTCGCCCAGGCACCGCAGTCGATGGAAGAGATGACCCAACGTCTGGAGCGTGCCGTCGCGGCGCAACCGGATTCTGCCGAAGGCCTGTATTTCCTCGGCCGGACCTACATGGCGCAAGAGCGCCCGGCGGACGCGGCGAAGATGTTCGAACGTGCTGCCAATCTGGCCGGTCGTCAACCGGAACTCCTCGGCCAGTGGGCACAGGCGCAATACTTTGCTGACGGCAAGAAGTGGTCGGCGAAGATTCAGGCGCTGACTGACGAAGCGCTGAAGGCGGATCCGAAAGAAGTCACCAGCCTGGGTCTGCTCGGCATCGCCGCGTTTGAAGGCGAGCGTTATCAGGAAGCCATCGATTACTGGAACCGCTTGCTGGCGCAATTGCCGCCGGAGGATAGCTCCCGTGCCGCGCTGCAAGGCGGGATCACACGCGCCGCCGAGCGACTGCAAGCCAGCGGTGGCAAGGTCGCTCAGGCCCCCGTACCCGCGAAAGCTGCGCTGTTGAAAGTCAGCGTCGATCTGGCCAGCGAACTGAGAAGCAAAGTGCAGCCGGGCGACAGCGTGTTCATCTTTGCCCGCGCGACGTCCGGTCCGCCGGCACCGCTGGCGGCCAAACGCCTGACCGTGGCCGATCTGCCGGTGACCGTCGAACTGGGCGATGCCGACGCAATGATGCCGCAGTTGAAACTGTCGAACTTCCCTGAAGTCCAACTGGTTGCGCGCATCTCCCGCGCTGGCCAACCGACTGCCGGCGAGTGGGTCGGTCGCAGCGGCCCTCTGGCCAGCAGCACCACTGCGCTACAAAAACTGACCATCGACAGCCCGGACAAATAGCCGGACACAACAGGAAAGCACCGCCATGCACACCATCGCCCGAATCACAGTCCTCACACTGGCCCTGGGCTTGAGTGCATGTGCGGTGCAACGACCGGAACCGACCACCAACCTGCCGCCGATCCCGCCGTCTCAGCCAAGTCCGACGCCGTCGACCTCACCGACGCCGGGCAAAAGCATCCCGGCCAAGCCGTCGAAACCGGTCCCGCGCACCTCGGCCAGCTTCGCCCCGCCACCGGGCGGCAATAGCCACTGGGACCAGAAACTCGGCGTCTACGTCCTCGACGACCAGACCAACACCTTCTACCGCCAGCGCACCTACTACCGCTGGAACAACGGCTGGAGCCGCTCGGTCAGCCCCAACGGCCCTTGGGAAGACACCAACATCCACGGTGTGCCACCGGGGTTGG
The DNA here is from genome assembly GCF_031931925.1 of Pseudomonas sp. rhizo66. Lineage (NCBI taxonomy): Bacteria > Pseudomonadati > Pseudomonadota > Gammaproteobacteria > Pseudomonadales > Pseudomonadaceae > Pseudomonas > Pseudomonas sp. rhizo66. The sequence goes on along the minus strand of NZ_JAUJWZ010000019.1, from coordinate 24,403 downwards.
GCAAACAGTTCGGGCAGTGAATGAAAACGGCGATCTTCGGATCGCCGTTTTGCTGTGTGCCTGTTGGGTGCTCACAGAAGTTGCTCATGGAAGTGCTGCACAACGCTCAGGGTTTAGCGGTTTCAATCACACTATGTAAAACAACCAGACGTCGTTCTGCCAATTTCCGTGCTTGAGTAAAGGTAACTCTAGAGTTATTTTTGTGAGGCCAAGGCAAGGAGGCGGTTGGTGCAGAGCAGGCTATTGATCAAGGCGCTGGAGGAGGCGGGCTGGACGTTGGATCGGGTGACCGGCAGTCATCACATCTTCAGGCACCGATACAATCCGAACACGATTCCCGTCCCTCATCCGAAAAAGGATTTGCCGTTGGGGACAGTCAAAAGCATCAGGCGGCGTGCCGGGTTGTACAACCCGCCAGCCAGTTTCGAAGGAGATCCATAATGCAATATCCAATCTGTATCGAGTGGGGAGACGAGAACACTGCCATCGGTATTCAGATCCCCGATATTCCCGGCGCCGTTACAGCAGGGGATAGCTTTGAAGATGCCTACAAGGCGGCGGTTGAAGTCGCCCACATCATGCTGCAGGAGATTGCGGCGGACGGGAAGTCGATTCCTATGCCGACTTCGGCATCCGCTCATCGCAGTAATCCGGAATTTGCCGACATGGGCTGGGGCATGCTTGAGCTGGATATTTCGCCGTATCTGGGCAAGACCGAGAAAGTCAACGTAACGCTGCCCGGTTACGTGATTCAGCGAATCGACCGTTACGTGCGCGAACACAACGTCAAAAGCCGCTCCTCCTTTCTGGCGGATGCGGCGATGGAGAAACTGGTTCGATATTGAAACTCATCGCTCCCCCAGGCTTAGTGAATAACCTGCGGGAGCGAGCCTGCTCGCGAAGCTTTCACGCCGTCGCCAATGAACCACGCTGCGAAACACTCAAAAACCGCAACAACGCCAACAACGGGAACACACTCCCCACAATCACAATCCACAACCAGCCGCCATGCTCGTACACCGCACTCGCCACCGACGAGCCGAAGGCGCCGCCGATGAAGATGCTGGTCATGTACAGCGCGTTCAAGCGGCCACGACTTTTTGCGTCCAGCGAGTACACCGCGCGTTGGCCGAGGACCATGTTCATCTGTACGCAGAAATCGAGCACCACGCCGGTCACGGCCAGGCCGATGACGCTGTAGGCCGGGTGGATGAAGGCGGGCAGGAAGCTCAGGCTGGCGAACAGCATGGCCAGCAGCGAGGCGATGCGGGTATGGCCGGCGTCGGCCAGGCGTCCGCTGATCGGCGCGGCGATGGCCCCGATGGCGCCGACCAGGGCGAATATCGCGATCTCGCTTTGCGACAGGCCATGGTTGCGCGCCAGTTCCAGCGGCACCGCCGTCCAGAACAGGCTGAAGGTGGCGAACATGCAGCCCTGATAAAACGCACGCTGACGCAGTACCGGTTGCTGGCGCAGTAACGTCCACAGTGAACCGATCAACTGGCCATACGTGGCGCTGTGATCAGGCTGGCGCTTGGGCACGGTGAGCGCGAGTACCACGCTGATCGCCGCCATCAATGCGGCGGCAATCATGAACATCGCCCGCCAGCCCAAGTGGTCGGCCACCACGCTCGACACTGGCCGCGCCAACAGTATGCCCAGCAGCAGGCCGCCCATGATCCCGCCGACCACCCGGCCACGAGACTCTTCCGGCGCCAGATGTGCCGCCAGCGGAATCAGGATCTGCACCGACACCGAACTGAAGCCCACCAGCAGCGAGATCAGCAAAAACACATTCGGCTGATCGGTAAACGCCGCCGCCAACAGACTGGCAATCGCCACCACGGTGGTGATGATCATCAACCGGCGGTTTTCCAGCAGATCGGCCAGCGGCACCAGGAAGAACAGGCCCAGCGCATAACCGATTTGCGTCAGCGAGACGATGAAACTGGCCATGGTGTCGGAGAGACCGATGTCCGGCGCGATCAGGCCGATGATCGGCTGCGCGTAGTAGATGTTGGCAACGATGGCGCCGCAGCAGAAGGCGAACAGCAGCACCATGCCTCGGGTCATTGCGTGAGTGGTGGTGGTCATAAGGTTTCTCGATCCAGCGAAAGAATGCGCTAAGGCTATGGGGCAAACCGGATGGGCAGAAGACACCTTCGGTTGATATCAGTTATTCCGTTGCGCAATGACGGGGTGCTAGCAGGGTGTCATCCATCGGTGGACCTTGCGTCCGACCGTTGCGGGTCGATGATACATTCACTTACATCCTGTTCGATAGCGTGCTTATGTTTGCAGCAGCGTGTTCAACCTTGATGACTGGAGGATTGCAATGTTTCGTCAGACGCTTCGCCACACCGCAACGATTGCCCTGATCAGCCTGCTGGGCGCGATGAGCGCACAGGCCGCCGACGCACCGGGGATGCGCATCGGTGTGCGCGGCGAGATCACCGGGGTCAGCGCCGACAGGCTCAAAGTCCACGTCAACAGCGGCGAGAACGTGGTGATCCAGTTGACTGGTGACACCAAAGTTCGCGCGGTCACCCTGGCTAATATCGAGGACATCAAACCTGGCAGCTACATCGGTTCGGCGGCGATGCCGCAGGAGGACGGCACGCTCAAGGCGCTGGAGGTGCATGTCTTCCCGCCGGAGCTGGCGGGCAGCGGCGATGGCCATCGGCCGTTTGATCTGGCCAAGGGCAGCAGCATGACCAACGGCAGCGTCGGCGACCTGGTAGTAAGCAACGGGCGGGTGCTGACGGTGAACTACAACGGCGGGCAGCAGAAGATTCTGGTGCCGGAGGATGTGCCGATCGTCAATCTGGTGCCCGGGGATCGGAGTTTGCTGAAGGTTGGGGTGAAGATTGTTACGTTTGTCACGCAGGGCGCGGACGGCACGCTGACGGCGCAATCGATTTCTGCGGGTCAGGATGGGGTGACGCCACCGATGTAAAAGCCCCTCACCCTAGCCCTCTCCCAGAGGGAGAGGGGACTGATTGGGGGATGCTGAAGGAATACGCCGACCTGAAACTGCGATGCCGAATCCATAATCGATAAGGTTTCTCAGGTCGATGTAACTCGCCAGACACCTCGGTCGGCCCCCTCTCCCTCCGGGAGAGGGCTGGGTGAGGGTAAAGCGGCCACAAAAAAAGGCGACCACTGTGGGTCGCCTTTTTATGTCAGCTCAAGCCTTACTGCCCGCTGTAAATCTGATCGAAAACCCCACCATCATTAAAGTGAGTCTTCTGCACCGTACGCCAGTCACCAAAGGTCTTCTCAACCGAGAGGAAATCAACTTTCGGGAAACGATCGGTGTGCTTCGCCAGCACCGCCGGATCACGCGGACGCAGGTAGTTCGCCGCTGCAATCTCCTGACCTTCCGGCGACCACAGGTACTTCAGGTACTCATCCGCCGCCGCACGCGAACCTTTCTTGTCGACGACTTTATCGACCACCGATACCGGTGGCTCAGCCTCAGCAGAAACACTCGGGTAGATCACTTCGAACTGATCACGACCAAACTCGCGGGCAATCATTTCCGCTTCGTTTTCGAAGGTCACCAGCACGTCGCCGATCTGGTTGGTCATGAAGGTCGTGGTGGCGGCGCGGCCACCGGTATCCAGCACTGGCGCTTGCTTGAACAGCTTGCCGACGAACGCCTTGGCCTTGTTCTCGTCGCCACCGTTCTTCAGCACATAACCCCACGCCGACAGATAGGTGTAGCGGCCGTTACCCGAAGTTTTCGGGTTTGGCACGATCACCTGCACGCCGTCCTTGAGCAGGTCCGGCCAGTCTTTCAGGGCTTTCGGGTTGCCTTTGCGGACGATGAACACCGTGGCCGAGGTGAATGGCGCGCTGTTGTTCGGCAGACGCGTGACCCAGTTGTCCGGGACCAGTTTGCCATTGTCGGCGAGGGCGTTGATGTCGGTGGCCATGTTCATGGTGATGACATCAGCCGGCAGGCCATCGATCACCGAACGCGCTTGCTTGCTCGAACCGCCGAAGGACATCTGCACGGTGATGCTTTCGTTGTGCTCGGCCTGCCAGTGTTTCTGGAACGCAGTGTTGTAGTCCTTGTAGAAATCGCGCATCACGTCGTAGGAAACGTTGAGCAGCGTCGGGGCTGCCTGAGCGATGTTGGCCAAGGCCAGGCCAGCGGCGAGAAGTGAGGCGCCAAAGAGTTTTTTCACTGCGCATTCCTTGTTGTCTATTTATGTAGGAGCTGCCGAAGGCTCGGGCCGCGTTCGGACGATCTTTTGATTTTGTTTTTACAACATCAAGATCAAAAGATCGCAGCCTGCGGCAGCTCCTACAGGTTCGGGGGTGATGTTCAATTGCCACTGACTATAACGGGGCGCGCATAGTCGTTTAAAGATTAAAAAGCTCTTTGCTTATTCCAGTTTCTTGAACAGCGCATTGCCACACCGCGAGCAAAACGCTGCGCCGTGTTCATGGCTGTTTTTCCTGCACACCGGGCAGTCGTGTTGCAATTGTTCACCGCGCATGGCGTTGGCCAGTTCGGCAGTGAAAATCCCCGTCGGCACGGCGATGATCGAGTAACCGGTGATCATCACCAGCGACGAAATCACCTGACCCAGCGGTGTCTTCGGCACGATGTCGCCGAAGCCCACGGTGGTCAACGTGACGATCGCCCAATAGATGCCTTTGGGAATGCTGGTAAAACCATGCTCGGGGCCTTCGATCACGTACATCAAGGTGCCGAACACCGTCACCAGGGTGCAGACGCTGACCAGAAACACGACGATCTTCTGCTTGCTGCCGCGCAGCGCCGACATCAGGTAATTGGCTTGCTTGAGGTACGGGCTGAGCTTTAGCACGCGGAAAATCCGCAACATCCGAATGATCCGGATAATCAGCAGGTACTGTGCATCGCTGTAATACAGGGCGAGGATGCCCGGCACGATCGCCAGCAAATCCACCAGCCCGTAAAAGCTGAAGGCGTAGCGCAACGGCTTGGGCGAGCAGTACAGACGCAGGATGTACTCGCCGAGGAAGATCGCCGTGAAACCCCACTCGATGTAGGCCAGTACGTCGGCGTAATTACGGTGAATGCTGTCGATACTGTCGAGCATCACGATCACCAGACTGGCGAGGATGATCAACAGCAAAATGCCGTCGAAGCGACGCCCGGCGAGGGTGTCGCTCTGGAAAATCATGACGTAAAGCCGTTCGCGCCAACTGTTGCTGCTGTCCATGAATAACGCCTGAATCGAAGATCAGCGCAGCCTAGGTTGATTCTCCCCGTGAGCGCAAGGCGCACGCTCGACGACGGCTTTGCCGAGCATCTGAATCCCGGCGCGGATCAGCCAGCCCGCGAGGATGAATGGCGCGGTCAACGTGGCAAGGCCAACGGCTGCAAACAGCGGTGTGACCAGCAGCGCGAGGACGATACCCAGCAGCGGCAGCCACGGTTGTTGGCGTTGCGCTGAGAAGGCGAGGGCAGCGAGCACAGCGTTGTAACTGCCAAGGCCCAGCAATGCAGCGCTGCTTTCGTGGTGCAGCAGACTGGAGCCGAGACCGATCGCTGACGCCAGCAATGCCCAGCAAAACGCGCGGCGATCAGCGATCAGCAAACCGATCGCGATCAATGCGCCGGCCAGTGGATGACCGAGGAACATCACTTGGCCCAAACCGCGCAATTCAGCGGCGAGCAGGTTCAATGTGTTCATCTCGATGTGCGCGATCGGCGCCGACGGCTCGGCGAACAGCAGCAACACCCAGCTCATGGCCACGAACGGCGAGGTGTACGCCGGTATGGAGCGGCTGCGGTACACATGTTTCAGCCATTGCTGTGTGACCATCGCGCTCAAGCCACCAGCGGCGAGAATCAGCGGCGGCAGCATCGGCGACCACGGGAAATACAGGCTCAGCAGCAGGCCGAGCAAGATGCCGTTATAGCTGAACAGCCCGGCCTGGCGATCGGCCTTGGCGTAGTTGCGCCGTTGCGCGGTGAGCAATCCGGCAACGGCACCGAGCAGCGCGCCGGCGAACAGCACCGGCGCCGTCAGCAGAATCGCCAACAGGCACAACAGGCCGCACAACGGATGGCGCTGGAGGAATATCTGACTGAAACCGTTGAGCAAAGCCTCGGCCCAGTCGGGGCAGTGGGTGTTGAAGTGATTGGCAGGCATGGCAGTTCTGAAAGTCAGTGAAACCGAGGCGCCTGCATCGCCAGCAGGCTGGCTCCCACATTGAATCTTTGTTCAGTCATTGAGTTTGTGATGCACACAAATCAACTGTAGGAGCGAGCCTGCTCGCGAAGAGGCCGGTACGGGCGCTAAATCAATGTTTCAATCCGCAGCGAGTTGGTCGACCCCGGCTGCCCGAACGGCACGCCGGCAGTGATCAGCAGCGTGTCGCCACGCTCGGCCATGCCTTGGGCCTGGGCGATTTCCAGCGCGGTTGAGCACACCTCATCGACCTGACGCAGACGATCGTTGACCACCGAATGAATGCCCCACGCCACGCTCAAGCGTCGTGCGGTCTGCAGGTTCGGTGTCAGGTTGAGGATGGGGGCTTTTGGCCGTTCCCGCGATGCCCGCAAACTCGACGCACCGGACTCGCTGTAGTTGACCAGCACCGCCACCGGCAGCACGTTGCTGATACGCCGGATTGCGCAGCTGATCGCATCGGAAACGGTCGCTTCAGCCTTCGGCCGACTGACGTCGAGTTGCGTCTGATAGTCCGGGCCGTTTTCCACTTGGCGAATGATCTTGCTCATCATCTGCACGGCTTCCAGCGGGTATTCGCCGGACGCAGTTTCCGCCGACAGCATCACCGCATCGGCGCCTTCGGCCACAGCATTGGCAACGTCAGTCACCTCAGCGCGGGTCGGCGCCGGGGAGAAGCGCATCGACTCGAGCATCTGCGTCGCCACCACCACCGGTTTGCCGAGTTCGCGGCAGGTGGTGATGATGTTTTTCTGGATCTGCGGCACGCTTTCGGCCGGCACTTCGACGCCGAGGTCACCGCGAGCGACCATGATCGCGTCGCTCAATTCAGCGATTTCGCGCAGTTGCTCAACGGCCGAAGGCTTTTCGATTTTCGCCATCAAAAAAGCTTTGTCGCCGATCAGTGCACGGGCTTCGATGATGTCTTGCGCACGCTGCACAAACGACAGCGCGACCCAATCCACACCCAACTCCAGACCGAAGCTCAGATCGCGGCGATCCTTGGCGGTCAGCGGGCTGAGGTCGAGTACCGCTTGCGGCACGTTGACGCCTTTGCGATCCGACAATTCGCCGCCGTTGAGCACGGTGGTATCGATTGCGTCAGCGTATTTGGTGACCACACGCAGACGCAGTTTGCCGTCGTCGAGCAGCAGATCCATGCCCGCTTCCAGCGCGGCAATGATCTCCGGATGCGGCAGATTGACCCGGCGCTCATCGCCCGGCGTCGCGTCCAGATCCAGGCGGAACGCCTGCCCGCGATGCAACTGCACCTTGCTGTCGGCGAACTTGCCGACGCGCAGTTTCGGCCCCTGCAAGTCCATCAGAATGCCCAGCGGGTAGTTGAGCTGGCGCTCGACTTCGCGGATCCATTGATAGCGCTTGGCGTGGTCGGCGTGATCGCCGTGGCTGAAGTTCAGGCGGAAGATATTCACCCCGGCCTCGACCAGTTCACGGATGTCTTCGATGCCATCGACAGCAGGCCCGAGGGTGGCGAGGATTTTGACCTTTTTATCAGGCGTCATGATTTGCAGTTCTCAAGGATCAGAATGGCGCGGAAGTCGTTGACGTTGGTGCGGGTCGGCTCGGTGACGATCAACGCGTCGAGCGCCGCGAAATAGCCGTAGCCGTTGTTGTTATCCAGCTCGTCGCTGGCGCTCAGGCCAAGAGCGGCGGCGCGGGTGTAGCTGTCCGGGGTCATGATCGCGCCGGCGTTGTCTTCCGAGCCGTCGATGCCGTCGGTGTCACCGGCCAAGGCGTAGACGCCGGGCTGGCCTTTGAGACTGTCAGTCAGGCTCAAGAGGAATTCGGCATTGCGGCCGCCACGGCCATTGCCGCGCACGGTCACGGTGGTTTCGCCGCCGGAGAGGATCACGCAAGGTGCGGCCAGTGGCTGACCGTGGTTGATGATCTGGCGGGCGATGCCGGCATGGACTTTCGCCACTTCGCGCGACTCACCTTCGAGGTCGCCGAGGATCAGCGTGCTGAAACCGGCCTGACGGCATTTCACCGCCGCAGCATCCAGCGATTGCTGAGGACGGGCGATCAACTGGAAGTGGCTGCGCGCCAGACTCGGATCGCCGGGTTTGACCGTTTCCGACTCAGGGCTTTGCAGCCAGTTACGCACGGAAGCGGGGATCTCGATGCCGTAGCGTTTGATGATCGCCAGCGCTTCGGCGGACGTGCTTGGATCGGCCACGGTCGGGCCGGACGCGATGACCGTGGCGAGGTCGCCCGGCACATCGGAAATCGCGTAGGTATAAACAGTGGCAGGCCAGCAGGCCTTGCCGAGGCGGCCGCCCTTGATTGCCGAGAGGTGCTTGCGCACGCAGTTCATCTCGCCGATGGTCGCGCCGGATTTGAGCAGGGCTTTGTTGATCGACTGCTTGTCGGCGAGGGTGATGCCTTCGGCCGGCAGCGCCAGCAGGGCAGAGCCGCCACCGGAGAGCAGGAAGATCACGCGGTCGTCTTCGCTCAGGTTGCTGACCAGTTCCAGCACGCGTTTGGCCACGGCCAGGCCGGCAGCGTCCGGCACCGGATGCGCGGCTTCGACCACTTCGATTTTTTCGCACGGGGCGCCGTGACCGTAACGGGTCACTACCAGGCCAGACACTTCACCTTCCCAGCAGCGCTCGACCACTTGCGCCATGGCCGCAGCGGCTTTGCCGGCGCCGATGACGATGACGCGACCGCTGCGATCGGCAGGCAGATGGGCTTCGAGGACTTGGTTCGGATGGGCCGCGTCGATGGCTGTGGCAAACAGCTCGCGCAGCAGTTGTTGCGGATCGACCGACATGGCGGGCTCCCGGAATTCTTGTTATTCGAAAGGGCAACTCAGATCCCTTGTGGGAGCGAGCCTGCTCGCGAAGGCGGTGTGTCAGCCAACATGGATGTTGAATGGGCAACCGCTTTCGCGAGCAGGCTCGCTCCCACAGAGTTTGCGCAGGCTTTATTTGTTGTCGCGGATCGAGAAGTTGGCCATGTGTTCCAGGCCCTTGATCAGCGCCGAGTGGTCCCAGTTGCTGCCACCGATGGCCGCGCAGGTGCTGAATACTTGCTGAGCGTTGGCGGTGTTCGGCAGGTTGATGTTCAGCTCTTTGGCGCCTTGCAGGGCCAGGTTCAGGTCCTTCTGGTGCAGGCTGATGCGGAAGCCTGGATCGAAGGTGCCTTTGATCATGCGCTCGCCGTGCACTTCCAGAATCTTCGAGGAAGCGAAACCGCCCATCAGTGCTTCACGCACCTTGGCCGGATCAGCACCGTTTTTCGAAGCGAACAGCAGGGCTTCGGCAACGGCCTGAATGTTCAACGCCACGATGATCTGGTTCGCCACTTTGGCGGTCTGACCGTCGCCATTGCCACCGACCAGGGTGATGTTCTTGCCCATGGCCTGGAACAGCGGCAGGGCGCGTTCGAAGGCATCGGCGTCGCCACCGACCATGATGCTCAGGGTCGCGGCTTTGGCGCCGACTTCACCGCCGGACACTGGCGCGTCGAGGTACTGCGCGCCTTTCTCGTTGATCTTCGCCGCGAAGGCTTTGGTGGCGGTCGGCGAAATCGAGCTCATGTCGATGACCACTTTGCCCTTGCCAATACCGGCGGCAACGCCGTCGGCGCGGAACAGCACGTCGTCGACCTGCGGGGTATCCGGCACCATGACGATGATGAATTCAGCTTCCTGCGCGACTTCGCGCGGGTTGGCCAGGGCAACGGCGCCAGCGGCCACCAGGTCGGCAGGAGCGGCGTCGTGGTGCGCCGACAGGAACAGGCTGTGACCGGCTTTCTGCAGGTTCGCCGCCATTGGGTGGCCCATGATGCCGGTGCCGATAAATCCGATTTTAGCCATGAGAAAATCCTCTTGTTTTTATAAACAGCCGTAGGAGCTGCCGCAGGCTGCGATCTTTTGATTTTGAATTTTGCTTTTGAAGGTCAAGATCAAAAGATCGCAGCCTTCGGCAGCTCCTACAGGTTATGTATGGGTCAGATTGCGTTGTGGGTTTTCAACCAGCCCAGACCCGCTTCAGTGGTGGTAAGCGGCTTGTATTCACAGCCGACCCAGCCCTGATAACCGATGCGATCGAGGTGTTCGAACAGGAACCGATAGTTGATTTCACCGGTGCCGGGTTCGTTGCGCCCCGGGTTGTCCGCGAGCTGCACATGGTTGATCTCGCCCAGGTGCGATTGCAGGGTGCGGGCCAGATCGCCTTCCATGATTTGCATGTGGTAGATGTCGTATTGCAGGAACAGATTGGCGCTGCCGACCTGCTCGCGAATCGACAGGGCTTGCGCCGTGTTGTTCAGGTAGAAGCCCGGGATGTCGCGGGTGTTGATCGCTTCCATCACCAGTTTGATGCCCGCTGCCTGCAGCTTGTCGGCGGCGTATTTCAGGTTGGCGACGAAGGTCTTTTCCACGGTGGCATCATCAACGCCTTGCGGACGAATACCGGCCAGGCAGTTGATCTGGGTGTTGCCCAGCACTTGTGCGTAAGCGATCGCCAGATCGACACCGGCGCGGAACTCTTCGACCCGATCCGGCAGGCATGCAATACCGCGCTCGCCTTTGGCCCAGTCACCGGCCGGCAGGTTGAACAGCACTTGAGTCAGCCCGTTGGCCTCGAGTTTTGCCTTGATTTCAGCCGAGCTGAAGTCGTACGGGAACAGGTATTCCACGCCACTGAAACCGGCCTTGGCGGCGGCGTCGAAACGGGCAAGGAAATCCTGTTCGGTGAACAGCATGGACAGGTTGGCTGCGAAACGCGGCATGGTGGTCTCCTAAAAACTGATGAGGCACGGTAGGTCAGACTGAGCGCGGTCAAGTCCCCTCTCCTGGGGGAGAGGGTTAGGGTGAGGGGGAATCCTGAGTCTGATCCCCATTGTGTGAACACCGCAAAATCTTTCCCTCACCCCAGCCCTCTCCCAGAGGGAGAGGGAGCTAGTTACGTTCAATCAAGCAGCGAAATCGCCGTTGGCGCATCGTTGCCGACCAGCGCCAGGTCTTCGAATTCGTTGACGGCGTTGATCTCGGTGCCCATGGAGATGTTGGTCACACGCTCCAGAATGATCTCGACGATCACCGGCACCTTGAACTCTTCGATCATCTGTTCGGCCTTGCGCAGGGCAGGGGCGATTTCCGAGGGTTCGAACACACGCAGTGCTTTACAGCCGAGGCCTTCAGCCACTGCGATGTGGTCAACCCCGTAACCGTTGAGTTCCGGCGCGTTCAGGTTATCGAAGGACAGCTGCACGCAGTAGTCCATTTCGAACCCGCGCTGGGCCTGACGGATCAGACCCAGGTACGAGTTGTTCACCACGACGTGGATGTAAGGCAGTTTGAACTGAGCGCCGACCGCCAGTTCTTCGATCATGAACTGGAAGTCATAGTCCCCCGACAGGGCCACGACTTTGCGGTTCGGATCGGCCTTGACCACGCCCAGCGCGGCCGGAATGGTCCAGCCCAATGGGCCTGCCTGGCCGCAGTTGATCCAGTGACGCGGCTTGTAGACGTGCAGGAACTGCGCGCCGGCAATCTGCGACAGACCAATGGTGCTGACGTAGCAGGTGTCCTTGCCGAACACCTGGTTCATTTCTTCGTAAACGCGCTGTGGTTTCACCGGCACGTTGTCGAAGTGAGTCTTGCGGTGCAGGCTGGCTTTGCGTTGCTGGCAATCTTGCAGCCAGGCGCTGCGGTTTTTCAGCTTGCCGGCGGCTTGCCATTCACGGGCTACTTCGATGAACACGGTCAGTGCTGCAGCGGCGTCGGAAACGATGCCCAGATCCGGGGTGAACACACGACCGATCTGCGTGCCTTCGATGTCGACGTGAATGAACTTGCGACCTTCGGTGTAAACGTCAACTGAACCGGTGTGGCGGTTGGCCCAACGGTTACCGATACCCAGCACCACGTCGGATTTCAGCATGGTCGCGTTGCCGTAACGGTGCGACGTCTGCAGACCGACCATGCCGACCATCAACGGGTGATCGTCAGGGATGGTGCCCCAGCCCATCAGGGTCGGGATCACCGGGATGCCGGTCAGCTCAGCGAATTCAACCAGCAGATCGCTGGCGTCGGCGTTGATGATGCCGCCGCCGGCCACCAGCAATGGACGCTCGGCCTGATCCAGCAGCGCCAAAGCCTTCTCGACCTGCACGCGGGTCGCGGTCGGTTTGGCCAATGGCAGCGGCTGGTAAGCGTCGATGTCGAATTCGATCTCGGCCATCTGCACGTCGAACGGCAGGTCGATCAGCACGGGGCCTGGACGGCCAGAGCGCATTTCATAAAAGGCTTTCTGGAACGCATAAGGCACCTGGCCCGGTTCCAGAACAGTGGTCGCCCACTTAGTGACTGGCTTGACGATGCTGGTGATGTCCACCGCCTGGAAGTCTTCCTTGTGCATACGGGCGCGGGGTGCCTGACCGGTAATGCAGAGGATTGGAATCGAGTCGGCCGAGGCACTGTAGAGCCCGGTGACCATGTCGGTACCGGCAGGACCGGAAGTCCCGATGCACACGCCGATGTTGCCGGCCTTGGTGCGGGTGTAGCCCTCGGCCATGTGCGAGGCGCCTTCAACGTGGCGAGCGAGGACGTGATCGATGCCACCGACTTTCTGCAAGGCGGAGTACAGCGGGTTGATGGCAGCGCCCGGGATGCCAAAAGCGGTATCAACCCCTTCACGGCGCATCACCAGAACGGCGGCTTCGATTGCTCTCATTTTGCTCATGGTTTTGTGCCTCTTTACGTTTTGTAATTGTATACAAGTGGCTTTGCGCAGAGTGTATTCACGGCGGACGGCGCAGGTCAATCCATTTTCTCAAGCGTCTGTTTCATTCGTCGGAAGCCTGTCTGAGTGTGGCTTTTCGTCGCATGTGGCGCTTTTCGAGAATTATTGTATACAAAAAAATAACTCATTGTGTTCTATTTGTTGTATCGGGCTGCGGCAGAAAACCGCAGCCCCACGACTTTCCCTATAACAAAATGAGGACGGCACCATGAGCGCTTTAACCTTGAAAGTCGCAGTCAATCTGGTCAGCGAAGCCATCAATGCAGGGCGCGGCATCAACGCCGCGCCGCTGACCATCGCGGTACTCGATACCGGCGGCCACCTGATCACCCTGCAGCGCGAAGACGGTGCCAGCCTGCTGCGCCCGGATATCGCCATCGGCAAGGCCTGGGGCGCCATTGCCCTGGGTAAAGGCTCGCGCCTGCTGGCACTGGATGCACAACAACGCCCGGCCTTCATTGCCGCCCTCAACAGCATGGGCCAGGGCAGCGTCGTGCCGGCACCGGGCGGTGTGTTGATTCGGGATCAGGCGGGGAACGTGCTGGGTGCGATCGGGATTAGCGGGGATCTGTCGGACATTGATGAGCAGGTGGCGATTAAAGCGGTGGAGGCGTTGGCGTTGCGGGCGGATGCGGGGGTGGCTGCTTGATCGGAGGCGTCTGAACAATGGTCATCGCTGGCAAGCTAGCTCCCACAGTTTTTGTCGAACGTAAATTTCGCGAATGACACAGAACCTTGTGGGAGCTGGCTTGCCAGCGATGGCGGCCTAACTGACACATCATGAAAAAAGACTAACCAGCCAAATGGATCACTGAAGTCTAGCCTTCTGATGAACTCATCATGAAGGGGCAATGGATTGCCTGATTTTCCTGCTTCACATCGTCTGCGAGCCGGCCGCTATGCCGAGCCGAATCGAATCTATCTCCTGACTACCAACACACTTGATCGCGAACCGATCTTTGCCGATTTCGTTCTGGGCAGATTGGTTGTTCATCAGTTTCTGCGGGCGCAAGATCTTGGGTTGGCAAAATCATTGGCATGGGTGGTCATGTCAGATCACTTTCATTGGCTCGTTGAGCTGGAAAACTGCTCACTTCGCAAACTGATGCGAGAGACCAAGTCACTGATTACGCGCGAAGTGAATCTATCCAGTGGTAGAAACGGGCCGCTTTGGCAGCAGGGGTTTCACGACCGCGCACTGCGGCGGGAAGAGGATCTAGTGAAAATGGCGCGATATGTCGTAGCTAACCCTTTACGGGCGGGATTGGTCGGAAGGATTGGCGACTATCCGCTGTGGGATGCAGTTTGGCTTTAACAATTTTGAATCGAGTTGCCTCTATCGCTGGCAAGCCAGCTCCCACAGGTTTCTCTGTCGAATTCAGATTTAGCAAACAACACAAATCCTGGTGGGAGCTGGCTTGCCAGCGATGGCGCCACAGCAATACTTCAGTCCGGCTCACACCCCTTCAACACCAACCGGATAATCGTCTGCGCCGCGGCTTCATAATCTGCCTCGTCCAGCTTGTCCTTGCCGGTGACCGCAGAAATCTGCCAGTCGAAGTCGGCGTAGGTCTGGGTCGCGGCCCAGATGCTGAACATCAGGTGGTTGGGGTCGATCGGGGCGATCTGGCCGCGGTCGATCCAGCTCTGGATGCAGTCGATGTTGTGCTTGGCCTGGCCGTTGAGCTGCTCGACCAGATCGGCGCTCAAATGTGGCGCGCCGTGCATGATTTCGCTGGCGAATACTTTGGAAGCGAAGGGCAGGTCGCGGGAGATGCGGATCTTCGAGCGGATGTAGCCGCTCAGCACTTCGCTCGGTACACCGTCCGGATTGAACGGGGTCGAGGCCTGCAAAATCGGCACGATGATGCTTTCCAATACCTCGCGATAGAGGTTTTCCTTGGACTTGAAGTAGTAGTAGACGTTGGGCTTGGGCAATCCCGCCTTGGCGGCGATGTCGCTGGTTTTGGTCGCAGCGAAGCCCTTGTCGGCAAACTCCTCACTGGCGGCACGCAGGATCAGTTCTTTGTTGCGCTCGCGGATTGTGCTCATAAACCCGGTGGTTCCTTGCCTGTTCTGGCGGTTGCGCATGGTAGCACCGGCCTCGCGCAGCGCTCAAGAATGCCCCGTGTGGTCTGTGGTCGCGTTATGCTTCGCACCATTCATACATAAAAGGAAACAGGATTCATGGCAGGAAGCAGTTTGCTGGTGCTGGTCGACGATATTGCCACCGTGCTGGATGACGTGGCGTTGATGAGCAAAATGGCCGCCAAGAAGACCGCCGGCGTGCTCGGCGACGACCTGGCGCTCAATGCCCAGCAGGTCTCCGGTGTGCGTGCCGAGCGGGAAATTCCCGTGGTTTGGGCCGTAGCCAAAGGCTCGTTCGTCAATAAACTGATTCTGGTGCCGTCGGCGCTGGCGATCAGTGCGTTCGTGCCATGGCTGGTGACGCCGTTGTTGATGGTCGGCGGCGCGTATCTGTGCTTTGAGGGTTTCGAGAAGCTCGCGCACAAGTTTTTGCACAGCAAGGCTGAAGACGAGGCCGAGCATGCGCAACTGACTCAGGCGGTAGCCGATCCGGCGACTGATCTGGTGGCTTACGAGAAGGACAAGATCAAGGGTGCGATTCGCACTGACTTCATCCTCTCGGCAGAGATTATCGCGATCACCTTGGGCACCGTGGCGGATGCATCGCTGACTCAGCAAGTGATCGTGATGTCCGGCATCGCCATCGTCATGACTGTCGGCGTTTACGGGTTGGTGGCGGGTATCGTCAAACTCGACGACCTCGGGTTGTGCCTGACCCGGAAGCCTGGGCAGTTCGCCAGGAAAATCGGCAGCGCCATCCTCAGTGCTGCGCCGTACATGATGAAAACCTTGTCGGTGGTCGGTACGGCAGCGATGTTCCTGGTCGGCGGCGGCATCCTCACCCACGGTGTGCCGGTCGTGCATCACTGGATTGAAGGCGTTGGCGCAGCAGCGGGGAGTGCCGGGTTTGCGGTACCGATGTTGCTCAACGGCGTGGCGGGGATCATTGCTGGTGCGGTGGTGTTGGCGGTGGTTGCCGTTGTCGGCAAGATCTGGCGCGCCATCAAAGGCTGAACGCAGTATCCCTGTGGGAGCGAGCCTGCTCGCGAAGGCGTCGAGTCAGTCAGCTCTTCAGGCGCTGATGCACCGCATTCGCGAGCAGGCTCGCTCCCACATTGGATTTTGGTGATGCCATGAAAAAGGGCCATTCGACTCGCATCGAATGGCCCTTTTTCGTACCTGGCGAAATTACTCGGCGATCTGCAACTTGCGCGCTTCGGTGTAAACGTAACGCACTTTCTCGTACTCGAACGGCGAATTCATCTGGCCGTAACGGAAGCTGGTCTGGTAGCGCTTGTCGACCGCACGCAGGGCCCAGATTTCCGGGTGGTTGGAGCTGACTTCCGAGACGTTGAGGAAGTTGATCGCCGATTCGGCGGTGTAATCCACGGCAAGACCGGCGGTGTCACGGATGTTCGACGGGCCAAGGATCGGCAGTACGAAGTAGGCGCCTCCCGGTACACCGTAGAAGCCCAGGGTCTGGCCGAAGTCTTCGCTCTGACGCGGCAGGCCCATGGCGGTGGCCGGGTCCCACAGGCCGGCGATGCCGATGGTGGTGTTGAGCAGCAGGCGTGCGGTGGTTTCCATCGAGCGCTGGCCTTTGAACTGCAACAGGCTGTTGACCAGGTTCGGCACGTCACCGAGGTTGTTGAAGAAGTTGCTCACACCCGTACGCACGAAGCTTGGCGTGATGTAGCGATAGCCATCGACCACCGGCAGGAACACCCATTGATCGAAGCGGTAGTTGAAGTGGTAAACCCGGCGGTTCCACGATTCCAGCGGGTCGTAGACGTTCAGCGCGTTGAGCGTCGAACGCTCGAATTCGCGCTGATCCAGCCCTGGGTTGAACTTGAGTTTGGACAGCGGCTCCTTGAAGCCGTCGCTGTCGACGACGACCGGCGCGTTGGCTTTACTGTTGTCGGCCTGGGCCACGCCTGCGCAGAGGAGCGCTGCCATCAGCAGGAGATATTTAGCCACGGAAGAACTCCAGCATGGCGTCGCTGTTGACGCGGTAGTTAAGGTTGCCGCAATGGCCGCCCAGTGGGTAAACGGTCAGGCGATCACCGAATGTTTTACGCAGGAAACCGAGGTCGCCCGGGCCGAGGATCACGTCATCGGCGTTGTGCATGACGGCGATTTTCGGGCTGTCGTGCAGGTAATCCTTGAGCGCATACAGGCTGACCTGATCGATCAGTTGCAGCAGGCTGCCGCCGTCGGTGCGCGCGCGCCACATCGGAATCACTTGATCGGTCAGGTAGCAGTCGAAATCGCACTGCAGCGCACGCTTGAGGAAAGGCGTGAGGCTGGTGCCTTCGGTGATCGGAAATTTCGGCGGGGTGATCAGGCCGCGACGGTTGATCAGGTCGGAGGTGAAGGCAATGTCGGCCGCCGAGAAGCGGAACGAGGTGCCGATCAGCATCGCCATCTGTTCGTTGGTCAGGTGCTGCTTGGACTGCTGGAAGTCGTAGAGCAGCGCATCGTTGAGGTCGATGTAGCCTTTCTGCTGGAAGTAGCGGGTCAGCTTCGACAGCACCAGTTCATAGAAAGTGGTGCTGTTGTTGATGCCTTTCACCTCTGTTTGCACCAGCTTGTCGAGGTTGGTCACCGAGGTATAGAGGTTGACCGGCGGATTGAGCAGCAGGACTTTCTTGAAATTGAAGCTGCGGCGCGTTTCGTCCAGATGCGCGACAAACGCCGCGTCCAGGGCGCCCAGGCTGTAACCGGTCAGGTAGTACTCGGTCACCGGCAGTTTCGGGTTTTGCGCGCGCACGGCCTGCATTACCCGGTACATGTCTTCGGCGTCTTCCTTGGTCACGCCCGGGGTGGCGAAGCGTGAGGCAGCGCTGATGAAGTCGAAGCTGGTTGGCGACGACAACTGCACGACGTGGTAGCCGGCCTTGTAGTAGAGCTTTTTCAGGTATTCGTTGAGCGTGCTGTCATAGCGCGCGCCGGTGCCAGCGATCAGGAAGATCAGCGGTGCTGGCTTGTCCTGGGTGGCGATGCGGTAGGTGAGCTTTTTTACTGCCCAGAAGTTGTCCGGCAGGATGAACTCTCGCTCCGGGCGCAACGTCAGGCTGCGGTCCGACTGATTGATGTCGTCGTCCAGCGGCAATTCCGGGCGCAAGTCCGGCGGAGTCGTGGCGATGGTCGCCTCGAACGGGTTGGTCAGGGGGTAGCCATAACTGGCGGCATCGATATCCACCGCCAGTGCGGACGCACTCAGAATAAGGCCGCTGAACAGCGCGGCGAAGCGCAAGGAACGGAGCATGACTAGATCCCTTAGAGGAAGGTGCCGAATGAAGTTCGCAGGCTATGACCACCGGGGTTGCGCCAAAGTGCCATGCTGCGGCACCAAACAGGCAGAATTCGGGGTAATAGTAGCTGGACGATACACTTTGCACGCCCTGAATGAACAGTTAACAGTTGTTAGTTCTTGCACACGGCTGGCGGCAGATTAAGCTGGCCGCCGATTTCCGAAGATTGGAGTGTTTCATGTCCCGCCGTTTGCCCGTGATTTTGCTGCTCGTTCTGTTGCCGTTGTGGCTGGCCGCCAGTTATGGCGCGCGTTATGGCTTTATGGAAGACGGAAAATGGGTGGGCATCTGCGTCGACGAGGCCAGTCGCTGGGAATGTCAGGTGCGTTCGAACCTGGGCTTGATGATTCACTTCAAGGTATTGGGCTGGACGGCGTTGGGCGCGGCGTTGATCGGTTTTGTCTTGCCCGGGCGGGCAGGGTGGTGGCTGGCGGTGCTGGCGCTGGTGTTTGGGGCGCCGGCGCTGGCGTTGTACAACACCACGCTGGCGGTATTTGCGCTGGTGATTGCCGGGTTGCGGTTGGTCCGCGAGTCCCGTAGCGCCTGATGGAAAAGATCGCAGCCTTCGGCAGCTCCTACATTGAAATGGCGTACACCTTGTAGGAGCTGCCGAAGGCTGCGATCTTTTGATCTTGCTTTTGATCAGTCTTTTCGAACGCGCAGGCAGCGCCACAGAGCCGCCACCATCAACACACTCACCAACGCCCAACCCCATGCCTGCTGATTCTGCAGACCTTCCTGATACAGCTGCGGCGCAATCCCCGCCCCGACAATAAACGTCAGCAACGCAATCTCGCGACGCGGCACGCTGACCGGCCGGCACAGATAAACCAGCGCCGGCAGCACAAACGCCATGCTTGCAAAGCTGCGATAACGCGGATCAAACACCATCTCCAGCATCATCACCGCTGCGGCAAAGCCTGCTGCCGCGACCAGCCATCCGGCGCGCCGCTCCAGCAGATTGAACACCCGTTCACGCCAGCCAGTCCGCTTGCTCAGCGTCAGTGCCGCGTGTGCCAGTACCAACAGATTCAGCGCCGTCAGCAAACCGACCCACAGCCACTCACTGGTGAACCGCGTGGTCACCCGCGCCAGATCACCCCAGGCGCCAATCGAGCAAGCGGCGAGGGCGCCCAGCAGCGGCAACACCAGCGCCGAGCGCGTCGTGCGAACGCGACCGCCAAGGATCAGCGTGCCAAGGAAAATCAACCCGCCGACCGCCAGCCATTCCTTCCAGAACGGCACATTGGTCACCGGCCCGGCGAGTACGCCTTTGTCCTGACGATCCGCATCGTACAGACCCCAGTAACCGCCCACCGCGCCTTCACTGCTGCGCTTCCACGGCTGGTCGAAGGCTTCGATCAGGTTGTAATGCCAGCCTTCCTTCTCGGCCATTGCGACGAAACCACGAATGAACCTGGCCTCGTTGACCCGGCTCGGCAAAGCGGTCTCACGCTGGCGGCCTTCGCTTGGCCAGCCGGTTTCGCCGATCATCACGTCTTTGGGCGCAAATTTATTGCCGAACACCTGACGCACATCGGCGACATGCTGCAGGGCAACGTCGATATTCGACGGATCATCTTCCCAGTACGGCAGCAAATGGATGGTCAGGAAGTCCACCGCCGGCGCGACTTCCGGGTGCTTGAGCCAGAATTCCCAGACATCGGCGTACGTCATCGGTTGCTTGACCTGGCTCTTGACCTTGTTGATCAAGCGGGCCAGTTGCGCGCCGGTGACTTCCTTGCGCAGCAAGGCTTCGTTGCCGACGATCACCGCGCTGACCACGTCCGGGTTGGCGTTGGCCGATTTGATCAGCAGGTCGACTTCTTTCTCGGTCTCCACCGGGTTGCTGTTGACCCAGGCGCCGATCATCAATTTCAAGCCGTGTTTGCGCGCCAGCTCCGGCAGCGCCTCAAGTCCCGCCATCGAATAGGTGCGAATGCACTCGAAACGTGTCGCCAGCAATTCGAGATCGGCGTCCATGCGCTCCGGGCGCAGTTTGAACGGCACATCGAACGGCGATTGGTCTTTATCGAACGGGGTGTAGGAGGCGCACTGCAATTTATGCGTCGGGGTCGCGGCGTCCGGCAGGATCACCGGTTGGCCGAGGCCGTACCAGAAGCCACCGAGGGCAAACAGCCCCAGCAGGCAGGCGAAGAGATAAGGCAGAAAAGGGAAACGGGAGGTCGCGGACATGGTCAGGCCGAGTGGCTGCAAAGCGACGCATGTTACCTGCATTTATACAGGGGTTGGTGGCCCGCATGATTTTGACATGCAAAGTTCGGGCGGATTATTTGGCGTCATTTATAGAGTCGCGATTAATGGCTTTCTGATGTCGTTTCTCGTTGCCTTGAGGTCGCTGGCAGAGCAGGTCGACTACCGCGTGAGGTTGATGATCAAGCCATCAGTACTCCGCTGATGTTCGAACGAGTTTGCGGTCAGGCGTGATGGGGGCGCCGTGCACCATAACAATACGTTGACGCCGCCCGTCATCCGTCGGGCGCAGCATTTCGGGGAAGTAACGATGAAGATGCGACGACTTTTAGGCGCAAGTGCTGCTCTGGTGCTTGCGATGAGTTCCACTTTCGCCAGTGCAGAAAAGCAGACCCTGAACATCGGTTACGTTGACGGCTGGTCCGACAGCGTCGCGACCACCCATGTGGCGGCCGAAGTGATCAAACAGAAACTCGGTTACGACGTGAAGCTGCAAGCCGTTGCCACCGGGATCATGTGGCAGGGCGTGGCCACCGGCAAACTCGACGCCATGCTGTCGGCCTGGCTGCCAGTGACCCACGGCGAATACTGGACGAAAAACAAGGATCAGGTTGTCGATTACGGCCCGAACTTCAAGGATGCGAAAATCGGCCTGATCGTGCCTGAGTACGTCAAAGCCAAATCCATCGAAGACCTGAAGACCGACGACACCTTCAAAAACCGTATCGTCGGTATCGACGCCGGTTCAGGCGTCATGCTCAAGACCGATCAGGCGATCAAGGATTATGGCCTCGACAAGTACTCCCTCAAAGCCAGTTCCGGCGCCGGCATGATCGCCGAGCTGACCCGTGCCGAGAAGAAAAACGAATCCATCGCCGTCACCGGTTGGGTGCCGCACTGGATGTTCGCCAAGTGGAAACTGCGCTTCCTCGACGACCCGAAAGGCGTGTATGGCGCGGCTGAAACCGTGAACAGCATTGGCAGCAAGGAGCTCGCTACCAAAGCGCCGGAAGTGGCCAAGTTCCTGAAGAACTTCCAGTGGGCGTCGAAAGACGAAATCGGCGAAGTGATGCTGGCGATTCAGGACGGTGCCAAGCCTGACGCAGCGGCCAAGGATTGGGTCGCCAAGCACCCGGATCGCGTGGCTGACTGGACCAAATAACCGCCACACCGCCTAAACCTGTGGGAGCGAGCCTGCTCGCGAATGCGATCTGTCAGTTGATACATATTTCGACTGAACCGACGCTTTCGCGAGCAGGCTCGCTCCCACATTTATTTATGCATGCTTGAAATTGGCAAAAGTGTCATGGCGTTCTACTACTAAGGTCGTCTGTTCCCGCGCTCGCAGCCGCATACATTAGCTATGTTCCAACAATAATCTGTGCTGCGAGGATAAAAACAATGAACGACAGCATTTACCTCTCGATTCAAAACAGTCCCCGATTCAAGGAGCTGGTGCGAAAAAGGGAAAAGTTCGCTTGGATACTCTCGGCGATCATGCTCGGGCTTTACTCTGGCTTCATCCTGTTGATCGCTTACGGGCCGCACATTCTGGGCGCGAAACTCAGTCCGGAATCCTCGATTACCTGGGGAATTCCAATCGGTGTCGGACTCATTCTTTCTGCATTCATCCTCACCGCTATCTACGTGCGCCGCGCCAATGGCGAGTTCGACGACCTGAACAATGCGATTCTCAAGGAGGCTCAGCAATGATCCGGCGTCTACTGGCTCTTTTGAGCGTTGCTGCGGTCGCACCGAGTGTCTGGGCGGCTGATGCGTTGACCGGTGAAGTGGCCAAACAGCCACTGAACATTCCTGCGATCCTGATGTTCGTCGCGTTCGTTGGCGCGACCCTGTACATCACCTACTGGGCCTCGAAGAAAAACAACTCGGCGGCCGACTACTATGCGGCGGGCGGCAAGATCACCGGTTTCCAGAACGGTCTGGCGATTGCCGGTGACTACATGTCGGCGGCGTCCTTCCTGGGGATTTCCGCTCTGGTGTTCACCTCCGGCTACGATGGCCTGATCTACTCGATCGGCTTCCTGGTAGGCTGGCCGATCATTCTGTTCCTGATCGCCGAGCGCCTGCGTAACCTGGGTAAATACACCTTTGCCGACGTGGCGTCCTACCGCCTCGGGCAAACCCAGATCCGCACCCTGTCTGCCTGCGGTTCGCTGGTGGTGGTGGCGTTCTACCTGATCGCGCAAATGGTCGGTGCCGGCAAGTTGATCCAGCTGTTGTTCGGTCTGGACTACCACGTTGCGGTAATTCTGGTGGGTGTGCTGATGTGCATGTACGTGTTGTTCGGCGGCATGCTGGCGACTACTTGGGTGCAGATCATCAAGGCTGTATTGCTGCTGTCCGGCGCCTCGTTCATGGCGCTGATGGTCATGAAGCACGTAGGCTTCGACTTCAACACGCTGTTTTCCGAGGCGATCAAGGTTCACGCCAAGGGCGAGGCGATCATGAGTCCGGGCGGTCTGGTCAAGGATCCGATTTCAGCCTTCTCGCTGGGTCTGGCGCTGATGTTCGGTACCGCAGGCCTGCCACACATTCTGATGCGCTTCTTCACCGTGAGTGACGCAAAAGAAGCCCGCAAGAGCGTGCTCTACGCAACCGGCTTCATTGGCTACTTCTACATCCTGACGTTCATCATCGGCTTCGGCGCGATCCTGCTGGTCAGCACTAACCCGGCCTTCAAAGATGCTGCTGGCGCGCTGTTGGGCGGCAACAACATGGCGGCGGTGCACCTGGCCAACGCGGTCGGTGGCAGTATCTTCCTCGGCTTTATCTCGGCAGTGGCGTTCGCGACCATTCTGGCGGTTGTGGCGGGCCTGACGCTGGCCGGTGCTTCGGCGGTTTCTCACGATCTGTATGCCAGTGTGATCAAGAAGGGCAAGGCGAACGAGAAGGACGAGATTCGTGTCTCGAAGATCACCACCATTGCCTTGGCAGTACTGGCGATCGGTTTGGGTATCCTTTTCGAAAGCCAGAACATCGCGTTCATGGTTGGCCTGGCGTTCTCGATCGCGGCGAGCTGTAACTTCCCGGTGCTGTTGCTTTCGATGTACTGGAAGAAACTGACCACGCGCGGTGCGATGATCGGCGGCTGGCTGGGGCTGGTGAGTGCGGTGGGTCTGATGGTGCTTGGTCCGACCATCTGGGTGCAGATTCTGCATCACGAGAAGGCGATCTTCCCTTACGAATACCCGGCGCTGTTCTCGATGATCATTGCTTTCATCGGGATCTGGTTCTTCTCGATTACCGACAAGTCGGCGGCAGCGGATAACGAGCGGGCGCTGTTCTTCCCGCAGTTTGTGCGTTCGCAGACCGGGTTGGGGGCGAGTGGGGCGGTTTCGCACTAAGAGATCAGCTGTAAGCTGCAAGCTTCAAGCTTCAAGAAAACGCCCTGGTTGAGAGATTGGGGCGTTTTTTTGTGGGCGGTTATCGGTTGGTTTGGTGTGTATATCCGTTGCTGCGCTAACGGCGGCTTAGGGTTTCGCCCTTACGGCGAGTCACCTTTTCCAAACGCCGAAAAGGTAACCGAAAAGGCTTGCTCCTGCGTTCGGCCCTCGCAGGCTCGGGTTCCTTCGCTGCGGTATCGATCCGGGCGCAGCGGCTCCGGTTTGCTTCGCTGCACCTCCTTCCGCTGTGTCTGGCTGCGCCAGACGGTCGCTGCGCTCCCACCCCCGGATCAATCCCTCCACTCAGCCTTCCGACGTCGCCCGTGGATCAAGATCAAAAGCAGGCGAGTTGACACTCGGCCTATTGGGGGGTGAAGAGCGGGTGTTCGGCTTTGGTTTTTTGGTGGATTCGC